>DASZHQ010000073.1:0-1921 GCA_035937715.1 Steroidobacteraceae bacterium
TCAAAAGGAGTCAGGGTCGACAGCACGTCCCACACCGAGATCAGCTGCGTCTGGGTGCGCGAGATGCGCGCCAGCATCTTGAGCGCCGGATCGAGGTCATCGCGTCGCACGCACTCCAGCGCCGCGGTCAGCTCGTGCAGCATCAGCCGCATCCACAGCTCCGACACCTGGTGCACAATGATGAACAGCATCTCGTTGTGCTCGCTCGACAACGGCTTTTGCGCCGCGAGCAGCTTGTCGAGCTGCAGGTATTCGCCATAGGACACCGAGGAGCCGAGGTCCCAGTGCACCGCTTCGTCGGCGAGCTCCACGCGCTCGGACTTGTCGTATTGACGGGTAGTCATGGTGAGCGATGGTACACGTCGCCTGCCGCAAAGGCTTAACGCCCGCACGCGAAAATCCGCTAGGATCGCGCGCCAGTCCTCATCTACCGCCTGGCCAACGCCGTGAGCGCCGCCATCCTCGAAGTCCGCGAGCTCGTCAAGCAGTATCCGGCCACCCTTGCTGTGGCCGGAGTGTCGTTCAGCGTGCCGGAAGGCGTCTGCTTCGGCCTGCTGGGCCCCAACGGCGCCGGCAAGACCACTACCATCGAGATCATGGAGGGGATTCTGCCGCCGACCGCGGGTGAAGTGCGTTACCGCGGCGAGCCGCTCGGCAGCCGCTTTCGCGAGGAAGCCGGCATTCTCTTCCAGAAGACCGCGCTGCAGGACTTTCTCACGGTGCGGCAATGCATCGCGCTGTTCCGCGGGCTTTACACCACCGGACTCGACGTCGATGAGGTCATCCGCCTGTGCGCGCTCGAGAAGCTCGCCGGGCGCGACAGCCGCAAGCTCTCGGGCGGCCAGCAGCAGCGGCTGCTGCTCGCGATCGCGCTCGTCAACGACCCCGCGGTGCTGTTCCTGGATGAACCCACCACCGGGCTCGATCCGCAGGCACGCCGCAACTTCTGGGAGCTGGTGCAGTCGATCAAGGCGCGGCGCAAGACCATCATCCTGACGACGCACTACATGGAGGAGGCAGAGCTGCTGTGCGATGAGGTCGTCATCATGGACCGTGGCCGCATCATCGCCCAGGGCGCCCCGCGGCGCCTGCTGCACGAGCACTTTGCCGAGGTGCTGCTGGAGCTGCCACGCCAGGAGTTTCCACCGGCGGCGCGCGCGCTGCCGCTCAACATCATCGACGCGAGCGATCGGGTGGAGATCAGCACCCACGACCTGGAAGCCACGCTGCGCACCTTGCTGGAGGCGAAAGTGCCGCTCACCAACCTGCGCATCCGGCCGGCCAACCTCGAGGACCTGTTCCTGGAGCTGACCGGCACGGAGTTGCGGCCATGATCAGGCGGCTGCTGTCGGTGCTGCACGCGCGCAACCTCGAATTCCTGCGCGACCGCGGCACGCTGGTGTTCACGCTGCTGTTGCCGGTCATGCTGGTGATTGGCATGGGATTCGTGTTTGGCGGCCCCGAGCGCCCGCTGTTCAAGGTCGGCGTGCTCGCCGGGCACCTGGACCGGCAGGCGCACCCGTTCCTGCGCGAGCGTTACGTCGAGTTCATCACCCTGCCGGATGAGAGCGAGGCGCTGCGCAAGGTCACGCACCAGCAGATCGATCTGCTGGTCGATCTGCACGCGCCGCAGCGCTACTGGGTGAACACCGATTCACCCAAGGGTTACATCGTGGAGAAGCTGCTGCTGGCCGCCGAGCCGGCCGCGGTCCGCCAGCCGGTGACGGGCGCCGCGGTCCGCTATGTCGACTGGCTGTTCCCGGGCATTCTCGGCATGAATATGATGTTCAGCTGCCTGTTCGGCGTCGGTTACGTGGTGCTGCGCTATCGCAAGAGCGGCTTCCTGAAGCGTCTGCACGCCACTCCTCTCACCGCCTTCGAGTTCCTCAGCGCACAGGTGCTGTCGCGCCTCGGGCTCATC
>DASZHQ010000074.1:0-16957 GCA_035937715.1 Steroidobacteraceae bacterium
CGGCGGGACTGGTCGACTGGAGCGTTACCCGTCCCCGACTTTGCGGATGCAGCATCACAATCCGGCAGGCAAAGGCATCCTCGAACGGCGCCTTAAAGGGACGCAGGTACGGCCAGGCGCCAAGCGGTGCGGCCGTGAGGAGTAATTGAATGTCCGGCAGCGCGAGGTCGGCTGCGCTCTTGAGGAATGCCGTGATGCCGCCGGGCACATCCGCTGCGAAGCCCCTGCCCAGGAAGTAGGCCTTGCCGAGCTCGCGGGCGATACGGTCATAGCGCATCATTTTCAAAAACGGGCTCGGGAGCTTGCGCTGAAACATCAGGATCGCCGAGACGTGGTCCTGAAGGTTTTGACCCACTCCGCGCAGGCCGAGCCTGACGGGAATGTCGAGCCTTTGCAGCTCGTCCGGGTCACCGATACCGGAAAGCATCAGTAGCTGCGGCGAATTGATCACCCCGCCGGTGAGGATTACCTCGCGATTGGCGTGCGCACTGTACAGCGCGCCGCCATGCAGGTACTCGACCCCGCGGGCACGCGCGCCACTGATGAGGATGCGCGTCGCCAGCGCATCGACCTGGACGGTCAGATTGGGCCGCTGCAGCGCCGGCCTCAGGTAAGCGGTGGCGGCGCTGCAGCGCCGGCCGCGGCGGATGGTCATCTGCAGCCGCGCGAAGCCTGCCTGCTTTTCGCCGTTGTAGTCCTCGGTCCACCCATGACCGGCCGCTCGCCCGGCCTGAGCGAAGGCGTCCAGCAGGGGATCCTGGTAACGGCAGAACTGCGTGGTGAGCGGACCATCGCCGCCACGAAAGGAATTCGCGCCGCCCTCCCAGCTCTCCTGCCTGCGGAAATAGGGCAGCACAGCAGCGTACGACCAGCCTTCGAGCCCCGCGGCCGCCCAGCGGTCGAAATCACCGCAATTGCCGCGCGCGTAGGCCATGGCATTGGTCGAGGAGCATCCACCGACCACCCGGCCGCGCGCGCATTCGACGCGGCGCCCCGCCACCGAGTCTTCCGGCTCGCAAAAATACATCCAATCATGACGGCGCTGCTGCAGGATCCTTCCCCAGCCGAGTGGAATGTGGATCCACGGATCGCGATCCCAGCCGCCCGCCTCGAGCAGCAACACCGAGACGCCGGGGTTCGCCGTCAAGCGATTCGCGAGCACGCATCCGGCCGAACCGGCACCAACGAGGACATAGTCATATGTCCTTGCCTTGGTCACGATGCACACTCCGCGCGAGCCCGCATGCAGCGTAGCGCACTTTCGCCTGCAGGTTGACGCTGCGACGACGGGGTGGCTACGATCGCAACCGATCTGACGAGACATGTGGTGCACCATTGCGCGTCACGGGCCAGCGGTCCGACCGAGAGCGTCAAGCGGCGTTGGATGTACTTCATGCCGACGTCTCCCGCCTCAACATGGCTCCTTACTGGGTGGTCGATCGCAGCGTCGAGCACGACGAGGACCGCCAGGTCATGGAGCGTCGCAAGGCCGTCCCCTACATCTGGAAGTTCAAAACTGAGATCGAGCCGCTGCTGCAACGCTCGGCCGAGCTCATCTCGACCGAAACATCGGAGCGCCGCTCGCTGGTACTGGTGAACCCGGGCCTGGCGCCGCGGCGTGCGACTGCGACCACCATGTATGTCGCTTACCGCCTCAACGATCCGCACGAGATCATGCCGCCGCACCGACATTCACCCAACGCCATTCGTCTCGGCTTGACGGGCGCCATGAACTTCACCGGCGTCGAGGGGGAGAACATCACCTTTGGCCCCGGCGACCTGGTCCTGACACCGCATGACACCTGGCACAATCACGGCAACCAGGGTGGGGAGCCGGCGATCAACCTGAGCGTGCTCGATTTGCCCTTGGTCGAGACCCTGAACTCGATGTATTTCGAGCACGACTACAAGGAGGAAGAAGAGGGGAAACTCGTGCGCGCCAGGATGCAGTCGGCACGCTTCGCGCCGGACCACTCGCAGCAGACCTATGGCGAAGGTGGTCTGCTGCCACGCTTCATCAGCCACCACCGCGGTACCGGTGCCGCCTCTCCCATGTACGTGTATCGCTATGAGAGGATGCGCGAGCTGCTGGAGCGATTTCGCGACCGGGAAGGCGATCCTCACGAGGCGTTGATGGTCGAATACGTCGACCCGACCACTGGCCGCTCTATCTACAAGACCATGACATTCTTCATGCAGATGCTCCGGCCCGGCGAACGTACGCTTGCCTTGAAGCAGAGTGCCAGCCTGATCTGCGCTCCTTTTGAGGGGAGCGGCCGCAGCATCGTCAACGGCCAGCAGCTCGAGTGGGAGAAGTTCGATACTTTCGTGGTGCCGGGGGGTAGCTGGTGCGAGCACGTCAACCTCTCCAACCGGGAGCCCGCCATCCTCTTTGTTGCCAGCGATGAGCCGACACTGAAAGCGCTGGCGTTCTATCAGAAGCACGGTAAGAACCCGAACGGCGAGATCGTCCGGCTCTGCTGACGCACCCCCGTGGCGCGCTCGCTCAACACGAAGCTTCTCTCACACATCGACTGTCCTGGCGGCGGACAGGTATGGGTCGATGGGCATACCCTGTATGTGGGCCACATGCGAGCGCCCGCCGGTACCAGCATCATCGACGTCGCCGATCCACGCAATCCGAAGGTCGTGGCTCAGATAACAATCCCGCCGGGGTGGCATTCGCACAAGGTGCGCGTCGCCAATGGCATCATGATCGTCAATCACGAGCGCCAGGGCTCCGACGGGGATGCCGGCTTCGGCGGCGGCCTCGGTATCTACGACGTTGCAGATCCCGCCGCACCGCAGCTCATCTGCAAGTGGCGCACGCACGGCAAGGGCGTGCACCGCTACGATTTCGACGGCCACTACGCCTATATATCCCCGACCGTTGAGGGTTATGTCGGCAATATCGCGATGATCCTTGATCTCGCCGATCCTGCACGACCGGAGGAGATCGGTCGCTGGTGGATTCCAGGACAATGGAAAGCCGGCGGCGAAGCCTACCCGTGGGACGACTGGACGCCGCCGCGCTGCCATCATCCGATGCGAATGGGTGATCGGCTGTATGTCAGCTATTGGCACCACGGTTACTACATTCTCGATATAGCGGACATGTCGCAGCCGAAGCTCATCGCCAGCGGCAATACGAAGCCGGCCTTCCCGCATCCCACGCACACCTGTTTACCCCTTCCAACCCCAGTCAAGGGGCGCAAGATCATGGTGGTCGCCGATGAGGATGTGGCGAAACTGTGGCCGGCGGCCCCTGCCTTTACATGGATATACGACATCACCGAGGAGCGCTGCCCCATCCCGATTGCAACCTTTCAGGTCGCGGGCCTGGACAAGGATGGCTCCCCGCAGCCGCCGATGCGAGGCTGCCACCAGCCATCCGAGCGCTTCAAAGGTACCCTGATACCGTTCGCGTGGTTTGCGCAGGGCTTGCGGATCCTGGACATCGCCGACCCGTATGCACCGCGCGAGGTGGCGTTCTTCGAGCCGGATCCGCCGCCGGGGTGCGAGCTGACCTCCTCCAATGACGTGACCCTCGATGATCGCGGGCTGTGCTATCTCATCGATCGTCAGCGCGGCGTCGACATTATCGAGACCTCGGTCCTGTAAGAGTTCCTGGAGGCGCGATGAGCAGCGAGATTCGCACCATCGGCAAGCGAAACCCCAATCTTCCCTTTCACCCGGCAGTACGCGCCGGCGACTTCATCTTCGTCTCCGGCCAGGTCGCGAAGGATGAGCACGGTAACATGCGTGCAGGGACGATCGAGGAAGAGACCCGTTGGACGATCGAATGCATCAAACGCATCCTGGAGCTGGACGGCGCCGGCCTCCCCGATGTCGTCAAGGTGACGGCCTATCTCGAGGATGCGCGCAATTTCGGCCGCTACAACAAGGTATTCGCCGAGTACTTTCCGGAAGGGAGAATCTCGCGCACCACCGTCGAAGCCCGCGCGGTGATCGAATGCAAGATCGAGATGGATGCCATCGCTTATCGGCCGCAGCGTTGACCGGAGAACGAACATGTTGAGAGTCCTGGGCCGCAACACTTCCGGAAACGTGCAGAAGGTCATCTGGCTGCTCGAGGAGCTGGGCACGCCCTACCAGCGCGAGAACTATGGTCGGCAATTCAACAACACCAACGATGCCGCTTACCTGCGGCTCAATCCGAACGGCAAGGTGCCGACCCTCGTCGATGGCGATGTGGTGGTGTGGGAATCGAACACGATTCTGCGCTACCTGTGCAACAGGTATGGAGGTGAGGCGCTCTATCCGACCGACGCGATGGCGCGCAGCCTCGTCGAGCGCTGGATGGACTGGCAGCTCGCCGCGCTCTACGGGCCCTACCTGGCACTGTTCAAGGAAGCCAGGAAGCCCCCCGCCGAACGGGCCGCGAGCTTCGCCGCCGACGCCGGGGAGTTGCAGGCGCAGCTGGGGATTCTCGAGCGGGGCGCATCGCTGCGGCCGTGGGTCCTCGCTGGCGAGCTGTCGCTGGCCGATATCTGCCTCGGCCCCATCGTCCATCGCTGCCTGGATTTTCCCGTCGATCTGCCCGGATTGACGGCGGTCAAAGCGTGGCGCGAGCGGATCGCTGCCCGGCCGGCCTTCAAGAAGGCAACCGCGTGAGTCTGCAGGCTGCGGTGATCGGCCTCGGCACCATGGGACCCGGCATTGCGGCGACTCTGGCGCGCTCAGGCATCGCCGTGAAGGCCTTCGATACGGATCCGCAGCAGCGTGCCCGGGCGCAGCGGGAATTCGAGGCGGCCACGGCAATGCTCGCCAAACTGGGGGTGCCTGAGCGAAGCAGCGGTGCGCAGCTCTCGATTGCCGACAGCCTCGGGGAATGCGTCGCGGATGCGGGCCTGGTCGTCGAGACCGTCCCGGAAAACCTCGCGGTCAAAATCGAGGTCCTGCGCGCTGTGGAAGCCGTCGTCGCTGCGGAGTGCATCCTCGCCTCCGATACCTCCGGCATCCCCATCAGCCGGATCCAGGAAGGCCTCGCCGTCCCCGCGCGCGTCATTGGCATGCACTGGTCCAACCCCCCGCACCTCATCCCGATGATCGAAGTCATCGCCGGTTACAGGACGGCACCGCACGTGGTGACGGCGATGGTCGCCATCGTCCGGCAGGTGGGCCACCTCCCCATCGTGATCAAGAAGGATGTAGCGGGCTTCGTCGAGAATCGGGTTTTGTATGCGCTGATGCGCGAATGCCTCGAGCTCGTCGAGAGCGGCGTCATCGCCGCCGAGGAGCTCGATCAGTGCGTATCCTGGGGCATCGGGTTGAAGCTCGCGGTCGTGGGCCCGATGGCGCTGCTCGACATGGCTGGGCTCGATATCTACGCGGCGGTGGCCGGCTATCTCAACCGGGAGCTGTGCTCTCGCAACGACGTGGCAGGCTACGTTACGCAGCGCACCGTACAGGGCAAGCTGGGAATGAAGACTGGCGGCGGGATCTTCAACTACACGCCCGAGCGCATCGCCGCTTTGCGGGCCGAGCGCGGCATGAAGCTGCTGGAGGTTCGCAAGGCCCTGCAAAGCGACCGGCAGCATCAGGAGAAGGACGCTTGAGGGATCGGGTTCCGGCACGCGCGAGAGTGCTGCGCCAAGCCGCCCGCGGCGCAGCCGCCTGCGCGCTCCTCGCCGTAAGCGGCGCCATCCTGTGTGCGCCGGCGCCGGCCGTCGCAGTCAAGTCCATCGCCGTCATGACGCCGGAGGATCCGAACGACTACGGCTGGAACCAACAGGGATTCGAAGCCGCGCGAGCTGTCGCTCGCAAATACGGCCTCGCCTTCATGCCGGCGACCGGGCTCGGCTATGGCGATGTTCACGCGCAGGCGCGCGAGCTCGCCGACGACGGCGCGAGCCTCATCATCGCTCATGCAAGCGGCTATAACACCGCGGTACCGGAAGTCGGTGCGGAGAAGCATGTGCCGGTGGCCATCGTCGATCGCCCCGCCGCGAGCCAACCGGGTGCGGTCGCCGATTACACCCCCAGCGGTCACGAGGGGGCTTATCTCGCCGGAGTGCTGGCCGCCCGCAGCACCCAGACCAGGACTGTGGGTATCGTAGTGTCGGCGGAGTCGCCGCCATGGAATACGCACTCGGCGGCGTTCGCACAAGGTGCCAGGGCGACCGATGCGCGCCTCAAGGTGCTGTACGCCGTGATCGGTCCCGCCGCCTATTCCGATGCCGCCGGGGCCCGCCGCGTCACCGCGGCGGTCATCGCGGCGGGAGCGGACGTCATCTTCGGCCAGGGCGACGGCGCGAGCTTCGGCATGCTGCAGGCCGTCGAAACGACCCCGTCGAGCGGGGGCGGGAAGGTGTGGTTCATCGACGTCGTGGGCGACAAGACACCGATCGACAAGGGCAATCTCCTCTCCTCGGTCGTGTGGAACCTCGTGCCGGTGTATTCGGCCATGGTGGAGGATCTGAGCGCGAACAGGTTCGGCACACGCCGCTATGCGATCAGGCTCGGCGACGACTCGGTGCAGCTGCTGCACACCCGGTACATTCCAGGCGATGTATGGTCGGAACTGATGGTCATCCGGCAACGTATCGTCGCCGGCGACCTGAAGATCGAACCAGTCGCGGACATCGCTGGCGTTCACGCTCTGATGAGCGCGGTGACCCGTCCACCGAGATAACCACAGGTCGCTACCAGGAGCGCGGACCGGTCGATGAATTCCGAGACGACCCCGCTCGCTGCCGTCCGCAACATCACCAAGCGTTTTCCCGGCGTCCTCGCCAATGAGCGCATCTCGCTCGAGTTCCACGCCGCCGAAATCCATGTCCTGCTCGGCGAAAATGGCGCGGGCAAGTCCACCCTGATCAGCATGCTGGCCGGGATGCAGCAGCCGGACGAAGGGGAGATCTGGATCGGTGGCGGGCCGGTTGTCATCGCCTCTCCGCGCGCCAGCCTCGCATTGGGCGTCGGCACCGTGTTCCAGCATGAGCTGCTGGTGCCAAGCCTCACGGTGATCGAAAACCTGCTGCTCGGCGGACGCTGGTGGCAGCGCATGGGACAGCGGGCTGCCCTGGAGCGGTTTCGTCAGCTGTCGGGGCTGCTGGGGGTGGCGATCGACCCGCATGCTGAAGTGGGGCGTCTATCGCTCGGCGAGCGCCAACAGATTGAAATCATAAGAGCATTGTGGCGCGGCGGGAAACTGCTCATCCTGGACGAGCCGACCTCCATGCTGACGCCCCACGGCGTGCAGGACCTTGGCCGGGTCATGCAACGACTGAAGGAGCAGGGAGTCGCCGTGCTCCTGGTCACTCACAAGTTGCCCGAAGCTTTCCAATTCGGGAATCGCATTTCGGTGCTGCGACAGGGGCGCCTCATGGGGCAGCTCGCGCCCGAGCGCATTGCGAAGATGAGCGCGACGCAAGCGCAGGACGCGGTGATCGGGATGATGTTCGGGGGACAAGTCGCACCTGACGCCGATACGGCGCCCGGCGTGCACCTCGGCCAGCAAAAACCGCTCTCTCATCGCGAGGGGCCGCCGCGCCTGTCGGTACGCGCGTTGTGCACCGAGGGTCGCGCCGGCGAATGTGCGCTGCGAGAGGTGAGCTTCGATGTGTGGGCCGGCGAGATTCTGGGAATTGCCGGCGTGGATGGTAACGGCCAGAAGCATCTCGCTGAGGTGCTGGCCGGCCAGCGCTCCGCCGTGCAGGGCCGCATCATCCTCGATGGGACGGAGGTGACGCGCGACGGCGTGGGGGCGCGCCGGCAGCGCGGCTTTCGCTATCTCACCGATGATCGCCTCCATGAGGGCAGCGTGGGCGCGCTTTCGGTGGCGATTAATCTGTTGTTGAAGGAAATCGGCGAGCCGCCCTACTGGCGCCACGGCGTGGCCGACTGGGATCTCATTCATCGGGAGGCGCGCGCCACGATCCTACGCAACGACATCCGCGCACCTTCGGAAAGGACTCCGCTCGGCCGGCTTTCGGGGGGCAACATTCAGAAAGTGTTGCTGGCCCGTGAGCTCGACCGCGCAGCCAAGGTAGCGATTCTGAGCAAGCCCACTCATGGGCTCGACTTGCAGAATTGCGCTCTCGCGCATGCGCGCATGCGCGCTGACGCACGGCGTGGCGTCGCGATCGTGGTCATCTCAACCGATCTCGATGATGAGTTGCTGCAGCTGAGTGATCGGATCGGGGTCATGGTTCAGGGCCGCTTGAGCGGCATTGTCCCGAACGCCTCCGGCGTCGAGCGCACCGTGGGTCGGCTGATGACAGGAGCCGCCTCGGCATGACCGCCGGGATTCGAGCGAGCAGCGCCGCGACGCTGCGGCTGATGCTCCCGGCCGCGCTGGCTGTCACGGTGGGCGGCCTCATTCTGACGGCGCTCGGCAAGGATCCGCTTGCTTATTACGGGTACGTAGTGAAGCGCGGATTGCTGAGCTGGGGCGGATTGCAGGAGACCCTGAACCGGATGGCGCCGCTGCTGTTGATCGCGGCCGGATTGATCGTGGCCTTTCGCGCCGGCCTCTGGAATCTCGGCGGCGACGGCCAGTTCCTCCTGGCTGCTGTCGTCACCGCAGCGCTCGGGCCGGCGTTGATCGGCGTGCTGCCGCGTGCGGCGCTACTGATCGTGTGCATGGTCGCTGCCGCGCTGACGGGAGCGCTATGGTCGCTGATCCCGGCCGTTCTCAAGGCGCGCTATGGGGTGAATGAGGTGGTCAGCTCGCTGATGATGAGCTTTCTCGGCACGAGCTGCGCCAATCTGCTGGTGAAAACGGTCCTGCGCGATGCCAGCACGAGCGTGCCAAGAACGCCGGACCTGCCGGTGGACGAACGCCTGCCGCAGATCTTCCACACCCACATCCACGCTGGCGTGCTCATCGCTCTGGTCGTTGTTGTGGCGGTCCATCTCATGATCACCCGCACCGCCTTTGGACTGAAAGTGCAGGTCGTCGGCGCCAATCCCGCCGCAGCCTTGCACGCGGGACTCAACGTCGGACGGCTCACCATTGCGACCTTCGCGCTCAGTGCCAGCCTGGTCGGTCTGGCAGGGTCAATCGAGATCCTGGGCGTGTGGGGAACGGTACGGGCCGACTGGAATCCGGCGTTCGGCCTGCTGGTCGTACCGGTGGTCTTCCTTGCGCGGCTCAATGGCTATGCGGTCATCGCTTTGACGCTGTGTCTGTCCGCGTTGATGATCGGAGCCGAAAGCGCGGCGCGGCGCACGGATGTGCAGCAGCATTACGTATGGGTGCTGCTGGCGCTGCTTCTGATTTTTCTGGCGGTGGTCGAGCATCTGCACCATCTGCGCCATAAGCGCCTCGCACTCTGATCCATGCAACAGCTGCTGGCACAGGCATTTCTGACATCGCTGATATTCGGGGCGGTGACTGCCGGAGTACCGCTGCTGCTCGCTGCACTCGGCGAGCAGATCTCGGAGAAGGCCGGCGTGCTCAACATCGGCATCGAAGGCATGATGCTGTTCGGTGCCTACACGGGCTTTGCGATCGCATATTACTCAGGCTCTTTCGCCCTGGGTTTTCTGTCGGGGGGGCTGGGGGGCATGGCGGTGGCCGCGGTGGTCATGCTCCTTTGTGTCCGCCGCGGGCTGAATCAGATCGTCATCGGCATCGCTGTGACCCTCGGTGTCCAGGGTTTGACCGCATTACTCTATTTCTCTCAATTCAGCCGCACCTATCCACGCCTCGCCCGGGATCCGGCCTGGCTGCTCCCCCGCCTGAGCCACATTCCGGTTCTCGGTGCCGGCTTGTTCAGCCATGACCCGCTGGTCTATCTGAGCGTGCTCCTGGTGCCTGCTGCGACGCTCTTGTTCCGCTCCAGCCATATCGGACTGAACCTCGAGGCGGCAGGCAACGCGCCCGCGGCGCTCGATGCCGCCGGAGTCGATGTGATCCGAACGCGCTCGCTGGCCGTGCTGGCCACGGGCTTCCTGGCCGGTGTTGGCGGTGCCTACCTGGCGAATGTCGGCGCGGGGCTGTTCGTACCTTTCATTACCCGCGGCAGCGGCTTCATTGGCATCGTGCTCGCCATGCTCGCGCGCGGTCGCCCCTTGTGGGTTCTGCTCGGGGCCGCGTTATTCGGGGTGAGCCTGTCGCTGACCACTGCGTTGCAGGTAGCCGGCATCGATATCCCGACCGATGTGGTGCAAATGCTGCCTTTCGCCGCAGTCTTGCTGGTTCTGATAATCTTTGCCCGCCACAGCGTGCTCCCGCGCGCTCTGGGCCAGCCCTACGTGCGCGGCGATCGTTGATCGGGCGGCCGCGCGGAATCTCAACATGGTCGATACCAAGGTCTATCTGCTCGACGGCGGGACGCTGGTGATCGATGGGTTCCACGCCTTCTGGAACCGCGGTCCCGGCGGTGAGTTCCGCTTTCCCTGCTACTCGGTGCTGATCGAGCACGCCGATGGACGCTATATGTTCGATACCGGCTATGACTTCGAGCACGTCATGCGGGTGCTGCCCTTCGAGAAGCCTGTTCAGCCGAAAGAGCACACCATCCCCGGGCAGCTGGCGGCACTCGGGCTCAAGACTGGTGACATCAACTACGTGATCAACTCGCATTACCACTTCGACCATTGCGGTGGGAACAAGTATCTGCATCAGGCCTGCACCCTCTGCCATGCCAGGGAGCTGGAGGCGAGCGGCAACTGCCAGCCTTTCGAGCACCTGGGCTATTCCGACCTCAGTTTTGCACCGGAAATAGCCCGCAGGCGCGGGCTGCAGCTGCCGCCCGATCCAGCGCTCGACCTGTATACGCCAAGGTTTCAAACCCTCACCGGGGACCAGCAGATCGCGAAGGGGCTGTGGCTGTTCGAAACCCCCGGTCACACCGCCGGACACTACAGCCTGCTGGTGGAGCTGAAGAACCGCCGGCCGATGCTGTTCACCGCCGATGCGTGCTACAGCAAGAAGAACATGGACATGATGTGCATCAGCAGCTTTCATCTGGATCCGGCCGCGAGTGTCAGATCGATGCACAGACTGCGTGCGCTCGCCGAGCAGTACGACGCCGAGCTCTTTTACTCGCACGATCCGGAGAGCTTCGCGCGCTATCAGACCGGCGCGCGCTACTACAGCTGAGGCCGCCGCTCCTCGCGCCCGCTCTACCAGCGCACCATCCCCGCGTCCACCGCGAGTGCCTGACCGGTAATCCAATGCGCCTCTTCCGAAGCGAGAAATGCCACCGCCGGCACGATGTCCGCCGGCACGCCGCGTCCCTTGATGGCCTGCAGCATATCGACGAAATCGAACGCCTCGCGGTGCGCCGTCTCTTGCACGCCTTCGGTATCGGTCAGGCCGGGGCAGATGCAATTCGCCGTGATCTTGTACGCGCCGAGCTCGCTGGCCAATGCGCGGGTAAAGGTGAGCACGCCGCCCTTCGCGGCGACGTAGTGCGCCATGTTGGGTGTACCGGCAAAGATCGAGTTCGAGCTGATGTTGACGATGCGACCATAGCCGTTCTTGCGCATCAGGTCGGAGCCGGCCCGGCACATGAGATACAGTCCGTCGAGGTTCACGCGCATGACGCGCCGCCATTCCTCGAAGGTGAGCTCGTCCCATTTGACGAAGGGGACGATGGCGGCGGCGTTGACCAACACGTCGAGCTTTCCGGCTTTCGCGGCCACCGCGGTAAACAGTGTCGCGACGGAATCCGGATCACCAATGTCGCATTGCAGGGCGATCGATGGGCCGCCGATCTCGCTGCCGGTGGCCCGAGCCCGCCCGCCGTCGATATCCACCGCGATGACCGTGGCACCTTCCTCGCCGAGGCGTGCGGCGATCGCCTTGCCGATACCGCGTGCGGCCCCGGTGACCAGCGCCACGCGTCCTGTGAACCTCTGCATCGCATCGTCCCCCGAGACCTCAAGCGCGGTCGCATCATAGCTTGGGCGCAATTGCGATCTCTACGGCAATAACTGACAATCGGCACGCGCTCATTCGTCGCCTGATTTACGGGGGAGGCGAGCACATGCCTCAAGTGAAGTCGCTTGTGTTCGCGGCGACAGCCGCCGCAGCCGCCTGGCCCACGCACTCGATCGCAGCGGATACGGGCGCGAGCGCTCCGCTGATTGAGATCGTCGTCACCGCGCAGAAACGCGTCGAGGACATACAGCGCGTCCCGATAAGCGTCTCGGTGCTCGACAATTCCTCCTTCGATCGCCTCAACATTCAGAACCTGTCGGATGTCGCCAACTACACTCCCGGTGTCGATTACCAGGTGACCGGGCCGAAGAACCTGCTTTCGATCCGGGGCGTCTACTCAGGCGGCGGCGCAGCGACCTCCGCCATCTACATTGACGATGTGCCGGTGCAGCTGCGCGTCGGCATCGTCGGGCTGATCGGCGCCACGCTCCCTGCGGTATTCGATCTCGACCGGGTGGAGATACTGCGCGGGCCGCAGGGGACACTATTCGGCTCGGGCGCGGAGGGCGGCGCGATCCGCTTCATCACACCGGAGCCCGGCCTGACGGCCTACAGCGGTTATTCGCGTGCCGATGTCGGCTACACCGAAAAGGGCGCCCCGAGCTACGAAGCCGGCGTTGCATTCGGCGGACCGCTCGTGACCGATGAGCTCGGTTTCCGGGTGAGCGCCTGGCACCGGCGCGATGGCGGCTACGTCGATCACGTGAGCGCCATCCCCGGCGGTTATGTGTACAGCGACTCGAACTGGGGTGACAGCGACGTGGTGCGCGCGGCACTCACGTTCGCGCCGCTCGCCTCGTTGCGCGTCACGCCCTCGCTCTTCTACCAGCACCTGTACTCAAACGACTCATCGGGCTTCGAGCCGGCCGGATCGCCCCAGTCGGCTGACCCTTTCGTGCAGCAGTGGGGGTCGCTCAATCCGCGCTACTCCAACGTCGGCGACGGCCGCTTCGTCAATCCGCAGCTGCAGCACACCCCGAGCACCGACACCTTTTATCTGCCCGCGCTCAGGGCGCAACTTGACTTCGCAGGCCTGCAGCTCATCTCTAACACCGGCTATCTGCATCGCGATAACACCACCCGCGAGGATTTCACCACCGCCACACCGGTGGCGTTCGGGCTTCCCTGGCCGCTGATTCCCCAGGCGGCGGACCTTGGCATCATCAACACGACTCAAAACGTGCTGAGCGAGGATCTGCGCCTGCAGTCGGCTGACACCAGGCAACCGCTCGAGTGGACCCTCGGCTTCTCGTACGTCGAGTCCCGCGAGCGCAACTACAACCCGGAGATCAGTCCGTATCTGCCGACGCTGCTTCCCGGCACCGTGCTGCTGCCGGGCAATCTGTCCTACATCGGCGATGAGCGCGCCACCGACAAGCAGGTCGCCCTGTATGGACAGCTCAACTATCACCTGACCCAGCGCTGGAGCATCATTGCAGGGGCCCGCATCGCGCACGATTCAGACGACTACAGTATCTTTCAGACCGGACCCTTCGCCGGCGGGACGAGTTTCGTGGCGGGCAAACAGAGCGAGACCGTCAAGGACCCGAAGGTCGGTATCAATTTTCAGCTGGACGACAACAATCTGCTGTACGTGAGCGCCGCGAAGGGGGATCGCGTCGGCGGCGTGAATGCGCCCTTTCCGCTCACCGGCGCTTGCCTCGTTCTGCTCAATGAGATCGGCTTGAATGGGATTCCGCCGACCTTCAGCGGCGACTCGCTCTGGAGCTACGAGATCGGCTCCAAGAACAGGCTCCTCGACGGTCGTTTCGTGTTGCAGGTGAGCGCTTTCCACATCGATTGGTCGAACGTGCAGCAGTCCGTCAGCCTGCCGCCCAACCTGTGTCCGGAGACCTTCACGTCCAATCTCGGCAAGGCACGCAGCAACGGCTTCGATCTGCAGCTCGCCGCCGCGATCGGCGCGCTGGAGCTGGGTCTCTCCGTGGGCTATACCAATGCGAAGAATACACAGACACTCGGACCGAGCACCCTCGAGTACGTAACCGCCGGCCAGCAGATCAATCCCTACAGCGCGCCGTGGACGGTGGTGCCTTCGGTGGAGTATTCATTTGCGATCGGGAGTGGCCACAAGGCTTATGTGCGCCTGGACGATGTATTCCACAGCAAGAATCCCGGGCCCTTCGCCCAGCAATTTCCGAGCAACATAGCCGCTGACCCCAACTTCATCCCGAACCCCTCGACCAATGTCCTGAACGCGCATCTCGGCGCCGAATCGAACGGCTGGGACGCTTCGATCTATGCGCTCAACGTTCTGAACACCCACCCGCTCCTCTACAACACGGCGCTCGAGACCGCGCAGTTCGTCGGTCCGACCTATACCCTGCGCTCGCGCACCTTGGGGCTGCGAGCCGTTTATCGTTGGTAGACTCAGCAGATGATGCGCCTCGATCGACGCCAGTGGCTCAGGTCCCTCGGTTTTGCGCTCAGCGGTCTCGGGGTTTCCCAACTGCTCGAAGCGCGTCCCGCCTCGCGTGCGACGCCCTGTGCGGATGGCGGCGAGCTCGCGCGACTGTCGCTCAACGAGAATCCCTTCGGCCCGGCACCCGGCGTAGCCGCGGCGCTGGAGCGCGAGCGCTCGAATCTGTGTCGTTACACCGGTGCGGAATTCGATGCGCTGGTGGCCGCAATTGCGGCCAGGGAAGGCGTGCCGCGTGATCAGATCATTCTCGGCGAGATACTCGAGCCCCTCGGCACGCATCTCAGCCTGCAGGGCGGACCCGGCGGCGAGTTCATCTACTCCGATCCCGGTTATACCGCGCTCATCGATGGGGCCGTGGCGGTGGGCGGCCGTGCCGTGGCGGTGCCGCTGAATCCCAGGCTCGAGAACGATCTGCCGGCTCTGGCCGCCGGGGTGAATGAACGCACGCGCGCAATGTTCCTGGTCAACCCGCACAACCCGACCGGCATCGTCACCGATGCGGATGA
Organism: Steroidobacteraceae bacterium; assembly: GCA_035937715.1. Classification (GTDB taxonomy): domain Bacteria; phylum Pseudomonadota; class Gammaproteobacteria; order Steroidobacterales; family Steroidobacteraceae; genus 13-2-20CM-66-19. The sequence continues at coordinate 14,864 of DASZHQ010000074.1, forward strand.
GCTCAGGAGCTTCGCGCGCACCGTCGCGCGCCGCGCACTCGTCATCGTGGACGAGGCCTATCTCGAGTTCGCCGACCACTTCGCGCAGCGCACGCTCACTGATCTGGTGCGCGGCGGGGAGAACGTGATCGTGTTCCGCACCTTCGCCAAGGTCTATGGACTCGCGGGGCTCGACATCGGTTACGGTCTCTTGCCCAGGGCGATTGCCAGGACGCTGAGCACGCAGGGGGCGAACAATCCCCACCTGTTCAACCGGCTCGCGGTGGCCGCCGCAGCCGCGAGCCTCGGGGACGAGAGTTATGTCGGGCGCGTCACGCGGGAGGTGGCTGAGGAGCGCGAGCAGTGGGTGCGGCTCTTCCGCGAGCTCGGGCTGCGCCACACTCCCTCCAGCGCGAACTTTGTATTCTTCGAGGCGGGCGTGCCGCACGCGGTATTCTCGGCCGGGCTGCTGCAGCAGGGCGTGGCCATCGGTCACGTCTTTCCGCCCTACGACCGCTGGGCGCGGATCTCCATCGGACTACCGGCCGAGAACGCCCGCGCGCGAGTCGCGGTGCGCAAGTCACTGCGCCCGGCGCGCACCTGAGGGCGAGGCGCGGCACGATGGCGCGTTTCACTCTGGCTTGAACACCAGCACCTTGGCGCTCGTCCAGCCGAGATGCGGCACCATCACGAACAGTCGATCGAGCTCGGGGGAGAACAGCGAGGTGCGCGCCATGACCGCGGTATCGGTGCCCGGCAGCGGCCGAACTCGCTCGTCGGCTCCACGCTCGTAGCTGAACACTGCACCGATCCCGGTCGAGGCATAAACCCTGTGCCGGCGTGTGTCGATGGACATGGAGTCGACCCAGCTGCCCAGCGGGAGCTTTTGCAGCTCCTTGCCGGTGCGGGTGTCTACGACGAGCAGGCTGCCGCGCACGTCGCCCTCGTTGCAACCGACATACAGCAGATGATGTTCGGCATCGAGCGCGAACGCCTCGTTGCGCCGGGCAAGCTTCAAAGGCCAGGTGTCGATCAGCGCCCGCTTCTTGAGATCGACGATGCCGATGAGATTATTGTCCGGCATATTGACGTAGAGCCGCTGCTGCCCCTCATTCACGACCATCGCCTCGAGCGCCGGTGCCTCGATTCGTATGTCACCGACCTTTGCTTCTGTGGCGGTATCGATGACCGAGATCAACGAGTAGGCTTTGCCGGCCTCGGCTCCGCCATTACTCACATAAAGCGCGCCGGCTCCGGGATCGTAGCCGATGCCGTCGGCGTCGGGCTCGAGGTGGATCGATCGGATCCGGCGATAGGAGCTTGCATCGAGCACGACCAACGCCCCGGAACCGTCGGTGACGAACAGGCGGTTCCGATCTTCCCGGTACAGGATGGCGTGCGGATTGACAAAACCGCGGATCGTGTGCACTACCTTGCCGGCCTTGAGATCGAGCACCACGACGGCTTTCTGCGCCTGCGGGGTGGTGAACAAGCGCTGCCCCTTGACATCGAGCGCCATGTGGTCGGCATAGGGGCCGGACGGCACCTCCGGCATGGCGATCGTCTGCAAGAGGGTGAGCGGTTGCGCAGTCGTCGTGCCCGAAGCGAGCAGACCCAGCAACCCCGACGGAAGCAGCAGCCAGAGGGAGAAGAAATGGCGGCCATGAGGCGACATGCTCGAGCATCCTAACTTGCCGGACGGTAGACGTGCACCGCAGGTGAGGTTTCGTCCGCGGCCTGGGATGCCGTCGGCACTGCGGGCGAGCCACGTGGCACTTTGCCTGTCAATCCTCTTGCCCGCAGTCTCGAGCAGCGCAGCAGAGCTGGATACGCGCTTCGACCTGGTGATCGTCCACGGACACATCATCGATGGAACGGGCTCGCCGTGGTATTCGGGCGAGGTCGGCATTCGCGACGGCAGAATTGCGGCCATCGGCAACCTCGAACGCGCCGCGCGCGCGAGAACGATCGACGCTCACGACGATGTAGTCGCTCCCGGGTTCATCGACATGCTGGGGCAATCGGAGCTGAGCATTCTGGTCGAGCCCCGACTCCCCTCCAAGATATTTCAGGGCATTACCACGGAAATAACGGGCGAGGGAGATTCCGTGGCGC
>DASZHQ010000075.1:0-1767 GCA_035937715.1 Steroidobacteraceae bacterium
ACGGTTGACCCGTCGCGCCACGTGCCGCCCTTTCGTCCTGGGCAACGATCGCGGACGGTCGCCCCAGTCACTCAAACGGCGGTTGCCATGTAATTGCTCACCCCGGTTGGGTGATGGGGTCGCTGTGTGACGCGGTAGCCAACACCTTGCGCAGGTCGTCGAGGACGGAGCGTCGGTTGGCCTTGGCGGTGCTGACGACGGAGCGGAAGGCAGCGTAGGTTTCCGCACCCCATTCTGAGCGGAAGCCGTTCGTCACCTTGCGGAAGATCACGCTCGGGCGCAGGGCCCGTTCGCTGATGTTGTTGGTGGCCGGCACGGCACGGTCGGTCACGAAGACGAACAGGTGCTCGCGATCGCGGGCGATGCGGCGGCGCAACTTCTCGGCTGCCACGCCGCGGCGTGGCAGCGCCAGCACCCGGTCCAGCCTGCGGTCCAGGTCGGCGCGATACTGCGCCAGCGTGGTGTCGCGCAGCGCCTCGCGTCGTCGCCCGATGGCGATCGCGCGCAGCAGCAGCCGCTTGAACGCCGCCGCGAACCCGTCATCGCCGCAATCGATGGCGTATTGCGCATCGCGCAACAGATGGGCGAGGCAGACCTGCCACGCATCGGCGTGACCGCGCTGGCTGCCCAGGCTGTCGGACACCCACACGCGCGGCCGCAGCGCGCCGAACAGCGCCCGCACCACGTCGGCGCCGCGGCTGGGGCGGATGATGTGCAGCACGCAGGCCGCCGTGACGAACACCCATTCCCAGCACGTCTTCTTGATCACCCGCACCGAGGTTTCGTCCGAGGCAACCACCTGCGCCGCCGTGACCGCGGCCGCGATCGCCGCCGCCGCGGCGGCCAGCGGCGCCTGGGCGCGAGCAAGGATGTTGCTGAGCGCACCTTCACTGATCGTCAGGCCGAAGAGTTCGCCGAGCACGCAGCGCAGCCGCTCCAGGCCGATCGCCTGGGCGTAATGCAGGTAGACCACCAGCGCCTCGACCGACTTGCCGAACGGCGAGCCGAGTTCGAGCCCGGCGGGGGCCGAGGCGACGGCGCGCTCGCCGCAGCAGGCGCAGCGCCCGCCGAACAGCCGCACCCGCGTCACGTCCGGCTTGACCGGCGGCAGTTCGATGCGGTCGTAGACCTGCTGTGGCGTCTGCGGCTCGGCCGGCCAGGCGGCGGCGCAGTGCGGGCAGGCATCGAGCTTGAAATCGGCAATGCGGTCGGGGGTGGGCTCCAGCGCGCGGGCGACGCCGGGGCGGCCTGGGCGCGGCAGCGTCTTGCCGTCCGCCGGCCCATCGGGTTTCTGGCCCCGCGACGGCGGCAGCGAAGAATTGTCCGGCGTCTTCGCCGGCCGATCCAGCTTCGCCAGACGCGCCTCCAGTTCGGCGATCCGCGCCAGTGCCGCCTCCAATTGCCCAACCAGGGGCAACAGCGACAGGATCAGCGCGTCCTTCTCCGCGACGGTCAGCTTGCTGAGGTCGATGGGCGGTGTCACACCTAAGTTGAACCGAGTCGCCCGTGACCGCGTCAACCACCATCTTGTTCACTGGCCCCCACGCCGCCGCCGCTCAGGCGCTACCCAGGTGAGCAATTACCGCAGTGGTGTGGCCGCCGCCATTTTCCCGCTGAATGTTCTTTACGCCAATGCGGATAGCGTGCAACTATTCCCCGAACGCAAAATGCGGTACGGGGGCCGTCATGCAAGAACACGGCATCGCGGGCGCACTCTGGTCATCCGTTCGACGGCGGGCCTCGGTTCTGAGAGGCATCGGGGCCACC
>DASZHQ010000076.1:0-5378 GCA_035937715.1 Steroidobacteraceae bacterium
GTCGCCGTCGGCAGATTTGGCTCATTGATCGGACCGCTCTTCGCGGCGTCGCTGCTGGCGGCCGGGCGTACGCCGTCACAGGTACTGATTGGCGTGCTGCCAATCGTTCTGGCCTGTGGCGTCTGCGTGGGGTTGCTTGGCTGGCAAGAGTTGGCTGCTCCGGCGGGTCGCCGGGTTCACCGACGAAATGATGTCTGACCAAGCCCTGCCCGCGACGTTCCGGATCTGCTGAGATCGCGACACCCTTCAGGCGATTTCGGCCGGCAGGGAAACAAAGCCGCGGAAGCGCGCTCGCGCGCCACGCTGTCCCTCGCCCCGCAAGCGCAGCCCGGGCAGCTTTTGCAGCGTTCGGAGCAGCGCGACCTGTGCCTCCAAGCGCGCCACTCCCATGCCGACGCACGCGTGCGCACCGGCGGCAAACGCAAGATGCCGATTGGGCTTGCGGGTGATGTCGAAGAGATCCGGCTGCGCAAACTCCTCCGGATCACGATTGGCTGCGCCGATGCACAAAGTGAGATAGGCGCCTGCCTCCAGAGCGACACCGCCGATGGTGACTGGTTCGCTGACCAGCCGGTTTCCGAGCTGATTGGGGCTCTCCAGCCGCAGGCACTCCTCGATCGCGGGACCGGCCAGCGAGGGATCCTCACGCAGGCGTTGCGCCGCCGCCGGTGCGCGCAGCAACAGGTGCAGCCCGTTGGCGATGATGTTGGTGGTTGTCTCGTGACCGGCATTCAACAGGAACACGCAGTTCTGCAGCAGCTCGTCCTCCGACAATTCCTTCTCCCGCAGCAGGCGCGTGAGCAGGTCCGTGTCCGGCCCGGGATGCCGGCGTCGCTCGCCGATCAGCTCACGCAGGTAGCGCGTGAACTCGCTGACGGCTTCGTTCCCCTGTTGCCGCTGCGCCGTCGTGGTGGTGGCCTCAAGGGCGCCCAGGATGGCCAGGGACCAGCCGCGCAGCGGACCGCGGTCCTCGCGCGGCACGCACAGGAGGTTGCCGATCACCTCTACCGGTATGTGAGCGGCGAAGTCCTCGACCAGGTCGAACCGGCGCAGGTCCTGCAGGCGCACGAGCAGCGAGTCGACCAGGCTCGTGATGCCGGCCTCGAGTCCACGCAGCACGGAGGGACTGAGCGCCTCGACGATGGGCCGTCGCACGCGCGTGTGGTAGGGCGCGTCGTTGAATACCAGGCTCGTCGTGTGATGCGCGTAGAGCGGCGAAGTCACGCCGAACACCGGGCCGAACACCGAGCGCTTGTCCGAGCTGAACCTCAGCCGGTCACGGTAGACCTGATCAAGATCGGCGTAACGCGTGAGGAAGTAACCGCCATCGGCGCAGCGATGCACGGGGTCCCACGCGCGCAACGCGGCATACGTCACGTACGGGCTTTCGTAGAAGTCGGCGCTCAGCCGCTGCGGGTCAAACGCGTAGGCCAGCGCGCGTGCCTGATCGGCGTCGATCGTCGGGCTAGTCGGCACTGAGAAGCGCCTCGATGAGCGCGAGCACGGCGCGCGGATCCTCGACGTGCGCGTTGTGCCCCGCGCCGGCGATGTCATGCGCCTGCCGGGAATGAGCGCGCAGCTCCTCGAGCGACACCATGGGATCGCGTTCGCCCCGAGCCAGTACCACCCGCGCCTGGGCGGCCGACGCGAGCGATGCAAACGTGGCTCCGGCAACGGCGAACGTGCCGGGATCCTGTGCCAGCCGCCAGCCTCCCGACGTGTGCAGCACCCCACGCGCAAGCACCTCGCGCCCGGGTGCGATGTCCTCGTCCAGCCCCGACACGCGCCGATAACGGGCCAGGGCCTCATCCTCGGTGGCATAACAGCGCACCGGACGCGCCGCGAAGTCCCGCGCCGCCTTGAGGTCGGCTTCAGGCCAGGCGATTTTCGGGCCAATACCGAGAACGGCGCGAACGCGCACGCCAAACCACCCGCTCGCCAGGGCGAGTCCCACGTAGGCACCGAGGGAGTGCCCGACGATCAAGGGCGCGGGCTCCGGCCGTATCGTGGGCGCGAGCTGCGCGGCAAGCTGCCCGACGCTATAGAACGGCTGCCGGTCCGAGCCGCCGTGGCCGCCAAGATCGGCCACCACCCAGCGCCTCCCGCCCCGCTCCTCAAGGGCCTCCCGCACGCCCGTCCAGACGGCCGCCGTCGCCCCGAGCCCATGCAGGAGGAGAATCGTGCAATCCCCGCTGCCACCGGATTCCTGCCAGATCACAAAGTCCGCCGCTTCGTCCCGAACCGCCCCACTAAACCGCGCCGCCAGTGCGCAGGTCAACTACGCGCTTGGCCTTGCCCTGAGAGCGCGCGAGGCTGCCGGTGGCGGCGATTTCGACCTTCACGCTGATGCCGATCACCGCCTTGATCCGGCGCGCGAGCTGAGCGGCGGCGGCGGCGCCCTCGGCGCTGCCGATACCCGGCCGGCATTCGACGTGGATCCTCATCTCGTCGAGCCGCTCTGGGCGGCTGATCTCGATCAGGTAGTGCGCGGAGAGCGCACCGCAGGCGAGGATGTGCTCCTCGATCTGGCTGGGAAAGACGTTCACGCCCCTGATGATCATCATGTCATCGGAGCGCGCGGCAATGCGCGCCATGCGCCGCATCGTGCGAGCCGTGCCCGGCAGCAGTTGCGTGAGGTCGCCGGTGCGGTAGCGGATCACGGGCAGGGCCTCCTTGGTGAGCGAGGTCAGCACCAGTTCCCCCTCCTGCCCCTCGGGAAGCACCTGGAGCGTCTGCGGGTCGATCACCTCTGGGTAGAAGTGATCCTCCCACAGCGTGAGCCCGTCCTTGGTCTCGACGCATTCCTGCGCGACGCCTGGACCCATGATTTCCGACAGGCCGTAGATGTCGACCGCATCAATCGCGAACGAGCGTTCGATCTCCGCGCGCATGCCCTCGCTCCAGGGCTCGGCGCCGAAGATGCCGACTTGCAGCGACGTCCGGCGAGCATCGATCCCCTGGAGGACGAACTCATCGAGGATTGCGAGCATGTAGCTCGGGGTCACCATAATGATGTGGGGTTCGAAGTCGCGGATCAGTTGCACCTGTCGCTCGGTCTGGCCGCCAGAGACCGGGATGACCGTGCAGCCAAGCGCCTCCGCGCCATAGTGCGCACCCAGTCCCCCGGTGAAGAGCCCGTAGCCGTAGGCGATATGCACCTTCATTCCCGGGCGCCCCCCGGCGGCGTAGATCGAGCGGCTCACGAGGTGGGCCCACGTCTCAAGGTCGCGCTTCGTATAGCCGACCACGGTGGGCTTGCCTGTCGTGCCCGAGGACGCATGGATGCGCGCCAGCCGCTCAGAGGGCACCGCGAAGAAAGCAAACGGGTAGGCGGCGCGCAAGTCGGCCTTGTGGGTAAAGGGAAAGCGCGCCAGGTCCTCGAGCGAACGCAGGTCTTCTGGATGCACCTGCGCGGCCTCGAACTTCGAGCGGTAGCGCGGGTTGCCCGCCCAGGCGTGCCCGAGCGACCACCGCAGGCGCTCCAGCTGCAGGGCCCGCAACTCCTCGAGCGAGGCGCTCTCGATCGGATCGAGGCCGACCCTGCCTCTCGCGTGCTGGTCGGACGCCTTGGGTGTCATGCGGGCATTTTAGAACTTCGCCCGCACCTCGACCCCCAGCATGCGCGGAGCATTCACCACGATGCGCGGCCGCCCCACCGTTTCGGCGGCGAGCGAACGGTTGTCGCCGAGGTTGGCCTCCGTGTCCGTCAGGTTCTTGCCCACGAAGGCGAACTCGTAGTTATGCAGGCGGTAAGCGAGCCGGGCGTCCAGCAGGGTGTAGCCCGGGCGCAGTCGCGGGTGGTTGGTATCGACGCTCGCACTGACGCTGTCCCCGGTGTACGAGTAGGTCACCGTGCCCACCAGACCGCTCTCGCTGCTGAGTGGGATCGTGTAGCTGGCCGCGGCATTGCCGGTCCAGTCCGGCACCTCGTACACGCGCGCGCCGTCCTGCAGCGCCGGCAACAGCGGGCTGCTCTGGGTGATACGCGCGTGCTGGAAGCCAACGCCAGCGCTCAGGTCGAGGTTGGCCGTCGGCCGCCCGTGGATCTCAAGATCAAAACCCTTGATCTCCGCCCGACCGGAATTGGCGCGGAACTGAAATCCGCACGGCAGCGCGACCAGCTGCTGGATCTGGTCCCACTTGGTGAAGAAGACCGCTCCGTCGACGGTGAGCCGGTTGTCGGCCCACGCAGTCTTGGCGCCGACTTCGTAGTTCCACAGGTGGTCGGACTTGTAGCTCTTGGTCTGCGCCGCGCTCGTGTAGCCGAGCGCCTGCAGCTGGGCGAAGCACCCGAGCGGGTCGCTCGCGGTGTTGCCGGGAATGGAGGGCACCAGGCCACCGGGCCTGAAGCCGCGTGCGGCGTCCGTGTAGAGCAGCTTGTCGGGTGAGAGCTTGTACTCGAGTGCGATCTTGGGGTTGACGCCGCTCTCGGTCGTGGACGTGTTGGGATCGGTGATGCGCGGGCCGCCGAATGCAATACCTTCGAGGTAACCGCCGGTCTCCGTGCGCACGCGGTAGCCGCGCAGGCCCACTGTGGCCTTCCAGACCTCGGTGAACGCGTAGGAGAGCTCGCCGTAGAGCGCCGGCTCGCTGACCTTGGTCTGGTAGTCCTGGGCAAAGATCTCGTCCGGATTCAGCGGGTTCACGGGGATCGGCAGCCCCGGGATCCCCTGCACGACGAACCCGCCGGTCTGGCTGATGCCCGGGGCGAGCGCCGGCGGGTAGTAGCCCGCAAACGGCACGCGGCCGCGCGTGTCCGAGAAGAAGAAGCCGGCGACGTACTGCCAGGGGCCCGACACACGCGAGGTCACGCGCAGCTCCTGCACGAAGCGATGGATCTGCTTGAGCTCGCGGATGTTCGAGGAAATCGGGACCGCGTGGTACAGCGGCGTGCTGGGATTGTTGACATTGCCCAGCGGGATGCCGTCGAAGGGCGCCTCGAGGTTCTGCCAGAGGAAGTCGGTCTCGTCCTCCGTCTCATCGACGGTGCGATCGAAGTACGAGGTCGATGAAACGAAGTTGAAGGAGCTCGCATCGTAGCTGGCGCCGAGCGAGGCCAGCACCCAGGAGTCCTTACTGTCTTCTGGCAGGTTGAAGAAGCGCGCCTGCAGGAACCCCTGCGGATGCATGTTCACCAGCCCGACGACCGCCGGGACCGGATAGCTTCCGCCATCCGCATACAGCAGGCCGTTCGTATCGGACTTCTGGAACATGACGCGCGGGGTGATCATGAGCCCCTCGCTCGCCTTGATGGCCAGTGAGGCGGCCGCCCCGTAGCTGTTGTCCCGTCCGACGTCATCGACGGTCGTCGTCGGCAGGTTGCCCAGCGTCGTGGGATTGGAGTTCGGCGCAAGGTTGTTGACGTCGGCTGGGTTCGT
>DASZHQ010000077.1:0-3342 GCA_035937715.1 Steroidobacteraceae bacterium
TACCTGTCGGAAAAAGAGCAATGGGAGTGGGTCAAGGCGCAGGTGCGCGAGAACGGCCCGGCGGTGATCGTCGCCGTGGGGCTGGCGGTGCTGCTCGTGTTCGGCTGGCGCTGGTGGCAAGCACGTCTGGATAATGAGCGCCTCGCGGCGGCTGACAAGTACATGCAGATGGTCCACGCGCTCGATGCCGCTGATCGCACCCGGGCGCTGGTAGCGCTCGGGGAGCTGGAGCGCGAGCACGCGGGCTCGCCCTACACCGACCAGGGAAAGCTCCTTGCGGCGCGGGTGTACGTCGATGAGGGCGCGCTCGACCGGGCGGCCGGCGAGCTCGCCAGCGTCGCCGAGCATTCGCAGGACCAGGAGCTGGCGCTCATTGCCCGGCTGCGACTGGCGCGAGTGCAGATCGCGCAGGGCAAACCCGACGCCGCGCTCGCCACGCTCGGCGGCGTGAAACCCGGGGCGTTCGCCGGTCGCTACCACGAGGCGCGCGGCGATGCCTACTACGCCAAGGGCGACAAGGCGGCGGCGCTCAATGAATATCGCAGCGCCCAGGCAGCCGGTGAGGGGGGCGAGTCGGCGCTGCTTGGGCTGAAAGTCGCGGACCTGGCCGCGGATGTGCCGGCGCCCGCAGGCGGGACAAAACCCGCCGCCGGCGGCAAGTAACAGCATGCTTAACCTGCAACACCCGAGGCGCCCGGCCGGCGCGTTGAGCGTCGCTTCCGGCCTCGCGGCGCTGCTGATCATCGCCGCCTGTTCGAAGGACAAGGCGATCGACCAGCCCGCGAAACTCACGCCGCTCGCCTCCCCGAGCCTGCGTGTGCAGCGCATCTGGAGCGCTTCCGTCGACGACAGGAAGGCCGCGGTGCTGCGCCTCGGGCTCGGAGTTTCGGTGGCCGACAACCGCGTCTACGCCGCCGGGCACCGCGGCGATGTGGTGGCGCTCGATCTCGGCTCGGGCCGCCTCCTGTGGCGAACCCGGATCCGCGCCCCGCTCTCCGGCGGCACGGCCGCGAGCGCCGACCTGGTGCTCGTTGGCTCGAGCGACGGTCGGTTGTTTGCCTTCGACCCGGCCAACGGAGCAAGCCGCTGGCAGGTGCGTTTGAACGGGGAGGTGCTCGCGCCTGCGGCCATCTCCGCACGGCTCATCGCCGTGCGTACCGTCGATGGCAAGCTCCACGGCCTCAGTCCGGCCGACGGGCACGAGCTGTGGTCGCAGGAGCAACAGGTGCCGCGCCTGTCGCTGCGCGGCACGGCGCGCCCGGTGATCGTCGGGGACGTGGTGCTGTGCGGCTTCGACAACGGTAAGGTGCTGGCGGTCAGCGTGAACGACGGCTCGGTGCAATGGGAGGCCACGGTGACCCCGCCGCACGGCCGCACGGAGCTCGAGCGGCTCGCCGACATCGATTCTGCGGTCGGCGTCTCCGGGCAGGACGTATACGCGGTTGGCTTTCATGGCCGGGTGGCGATGCTGGCGCTGGACACCGGGCAGGTCTGGTGGTCGCACGAGGCTTCGAGCTACCGCGGGCTCACCCTCGACGGCGATGCGCTCTATCTGTCGACGGCCGATGGCGAGGTGGTGGCGCTCAAGGCGCGCACCGGAGCGGAAGTGTGGCGCCAGAATGCGCTGCTGCACCGCGGGCTGTCCGCGGTTGCGGCCATGGACGACAGCCTCGTCACCGCCGATTTCCAGGGCTACCTGCACTGGCTGGACAAGGCAAGCGGCGCGCTCGCCGCACGCGTCGCGACCGGCAAGGCGCGCGTCAGCAGCCCTCCGGTGGTCGCCGGCAACACGGTGGTCGTCATCAATGATCGGGGGCGCATCGATGCCTTTCGCGTGACGCCGCGCGCCACCGCGCTGGCGCAGGGCAGGAAGAGCGCACCGCCCCCCGCACCCACGCCCGCGCCGGACAGGTGAGGGGCGGGAAGCGCCGCAGCGGCAGCGCTTTGCCATGTTGCCTGTCATCGCCGTGGTGGGTCGGCCGAATGTCGGCAAGTCGACGCTGTTCAACGTGCTCACCGGTACGCGTGACGCCATCGTCGCGGACGTGCCGGGACTGACGCGCGACCGGCAGTACGGCTTCGGGCGCCTCGGCCCGCTCCCCTACGTGGTCATCGATACCGGCGGCCTGCTCGAGAACCCGAGCGGCATCGAAGCGCAGATGCGCGCGCAGGCCGAGCGCGCCGTTCACGAGGCCGACCGGCTGATATTCGTAGCAGACGCGCGCGCGGGCCTCGGGCCGCAGGACCGGTTCGTGGCAAACGAGCTGCACCGCTCGGGCAAGCCGGTGACGCTTGCCCTCAACAAGGCCGAGGGGCTCGACGCCGACATCGCCGCGGCCGACTTCCACGCGCTCGGCTTCGGCGCCCCGCTCGCCATCTCCGCCAGTCACGGCAGCGGGTGCGAGGAGCTCATGGAGCAGGTGCTGGCGGGATTGGAGGCGCAAGCGGCTGCCGAGTCCGATAGCGGCGCCATTCGCATCGCCGTCATCGGCCGACCGAACGTCGGCAAGTCCACACTCGTCAACCGCCTGCTCGGGGAGGAGCGGGTGATCGCCAGCGAGGAGCCCGGCACCACGCGCGACAGCATCCTGGTGCCCTTCGAGCGCGACGGCCGCGCCTTCGCGCTCATCGACACTGCGGGCCTGCGGCGGCGCGCGAAGGTCGAAGACGTCGTCGAGCGCGCCAGCGTCGTCAAGGCGCTGCAGGCCATCGACGAGGCGCACGTGGTCATCCTCGTGCTCGACGCACACGACACCGTCGCGGAGCAGGATGCCAGCGTGCTGGGCCTGGCGCTCGAGCGCGGGCGCGCCCTCATCATCGCCGTCAACAAGTGGGACGGAATTCCTGCCGAGCAGCGCGCGGAGATCCACCGTCAGCTCGCACTGCGGCTCGACTTCGTGCCGTTCGCGCCGCTGCACTTCATCTCGGCGCGTCACGGGAGCGGGGTGGGGGAACTGATGCAGTCGGCCGTGCGCGCCTACGAGGCGGCGATGCGCGCTCTGCCGACGCGTGAGCTGACGCGCACGCTCGAGCACGCGCTCAGCGCTCACCAGCCGCCGCTGGTGCGCGGCCGGCGCATCAAGCTGCGCTACGCGCACCAGGGCGGCCGCAATCCGCCGCGCATCGTGATCCACGGAAACCAGACCGCCTCGGTTCCGGAAAGCTATACGCGCTATCTTGCCAACGTCTTTCGCAAGGCCTACGACCTGTTCGCCACGCCGGTGTTCGTCGAGTACCGCACCGACGCCAATCCGTACCAGCGCGAGGGGCGCGTGAAGCCGCGCACGCACAAGCCGCGGCGCCGGGCGGGAGGGCGCCGGTCCGGGGCGAGAGGCCGCTGAC
>DASZHQ010000078.1:0-4456 GCA_035937715.1 Steroidobacteraceae bacterium
TCGCCTCAAGGTGGCCGAGCGCCTCTCCGAACAGCGTCCTGCGCACATCCCGCCTCTCAACGTGTGCCTGCAGGTGAACGTGGCCGGCGAAGCCAGCAAGGGCGGTGTGGCACCCGCCGAGCTCATCCCCCTCGCCGCAGCGGTGGCGCGCCTGCCGCGCATCGCGTTGCGGGGCCTGATGTGCATTCCGCCGGAAGAGACCGATGCGGCGCGTCAACGGGCCTGGTTTGCCAGGCTGCGCGTACTTCAGGAGGAGCTCAACCGCGCGGGCGCCGCCCTTGACACGCTCTCGATGGGCATGAGCGGTGACTTCGAGGCGGCGATTGCCGAGGGCGCCACCATCGTGCGTCTCGGAACGGCGTTGTTTGGTGCGCGGCCTGCGTGAAGCGCCCCGCCGCTCCAAGCGCTCTTTTCGCCGGCAGGAGTCACGCCTCTTGCCGGCGTGCCTGAGCGGCGCTGGCAGGTTGGCCTGCTGAAAGCGCCGCAGGCGCTTTCAGCCAGTCAACGAGTACAATCGCGCCGCCATGACCAACAGGCGCATTGCTTTCCTCGGAGCCGGCAACATGGGGCGCGCACTCATCGGCGGGCTGTTGCGCTCCGGCACGCGGCCCGAGCAATTGAGTGTCGGCGAGAGTCTGCCGGCGGCGCGCGAGCGACTCTCGCGCGAGCTCGGCATCGCCGCAACCGCGGACAATCGCGCGGCGGTTGCGGGCGCCGCGGTGGTGGTGCTGGCGGTGAAGCCGCAGGAGGCCGCCGCGGTGCTCCCGCCCCTGGCGGACGAGCTGCGCGCGGCGCACGCGCTGCTCATTTCCGTGGCTGCCGGAGTACGCATCGCCTCGCTCCACAGCTGGTGCGGCGCCGGCGCACCCGTGGTGCGCGCCATGCCCAACCGCGCGGCGCTGATCGGCGCGGGGGTGACGGGTCTGTACGCGCCGCCGGCGATCGGCGCGCCGCAGCGCCTGGCAGCGGAGCAGGTGCTGAAGGGGGTTGGCGAAGTCGTCTGGGTGCCCACGGAAGAGGCACTCGATGTGGTCACCGCGCTGTCCGCGAGCGGCCCGGCGTACTTCTTTCTCCTCGCCGAGCTCATGGCCGAGGCCGGCGAGCAACTCGGTCTGGAGGGTGCCACCGCGCGCCGGCTGGCGGCGGCGACGCTCTACGGATCCGGGCTTCTGGCACAGTCGGGGCACGGTGAGCTGGCGCGGCTGCGCGCCGAGGTGACTTCCCGCGGCGGCACCACCGAGGCGGCACTGCGGGTGCTGGAAGCCGCCGACCTGCGCGGCGCGGTCCGCAGGGCGCTCCAGGCCGCGGCGCAGCGCAGCCGCGAGCTGGCGTCTTCCGCGATCTGACGTGCCGCTGCCGGGGAGCTCATGAGCGCCATCACCTTCATCATCGAAACGCTGCTGTCGCTCGCGCTGTTCGTGGTGCTGGCGCGGCTGCTGCTGCAGTGGACGCGGGCCGACTTTCGCAATCCGCTCTGTCAGGCGGTGGTGCGCATCACCAATCCGCTCATCCTGCCGCTGCGGCGCGTGCTTCCCCCGATCAGCAAGCTCGATACCGCATCCGTCGTGGCGGTGCTGCTGGTCGCGATCATCGACGTCGGCGTCATCTTCGCGCTGCATGGCATCGGCATGCCCCCCCCGCTGCTGTGGATCCGGCCGGTGCTCTCGGAGATCGCGCGCACGCTGCTGTGGACCTATTTCTACGCGATCTTCCTCTATGCGCTGCTCAGCCTCATCGCCCCGGGCGGCTACTCGCCGCTGCAGTCGGTGCTCACCACGCTGTGCGAGCCGGTGCTGAGGCCGATCCGGCGGGTGATTCCCGCGGTCGCGGGACTGGATCTTTCGCCACTGTGGGCGATCATCGCGATCCAGGCCATTCTCATCCTGATGCGCTGAGAACGCGCTGGAATTCCCGGCAGTTTGCGCAGCATCGCCTGCGGCCGTGTGCGCGCCGTTGCACAGGCGGAACACGCGCTTAGCGCCGACTTCGCAACGAGAATCGCAGCATTGCGCAGCCGGGGTGCGAACTCGCGCGCGCCGAGCGCCCCGCGCACAATGCCGCGCTCGTGCTGCCGGAAACACTGTGAAAAAAGGCGTTTTCGCAACAGCGGAAAGGAAAAAACCGCTTGCGAAAGCGCGCGCATGTGCTATTTTCCCGCCCCGATTCTCATCGCGCGGCCGCGCGGGGCCGCGTTCTTCGCAACACTAATTTCTCGAGGAGTAGCGCAAAATGGCGAAAAAGGGTGGCGCACCGACGAAGTCGGAAGTACTGACACACATCTCCAAAGACACGGGGCTGTCCCGCAAGCAGGTCGGGAGCGTGTTCGACGCGCTGGGCGGCGTGATCAAGAAGAGCCTGCGCGGTAACGGCCTGTTCACGATGCCGGGCCTGCTCAAGATGAAGGTCGTGAAGAAGCCCGCGACCAAGGCCCGTGAAGGCGTCAATCCCTTCACCGGCGAGAAGATGATGTTCAAGGCCAAGCCCGCGAGCAAGAAGGTTCGCGTGATGCCGCTCAAGAGCCTGAAGGGGATGGTCAACACCTAAAGAGGTTTTTCCGCACACCGCGGGCAGGAGCCCGGCAGGGATCTCTCCCTGCCGGGCTTTTTGTTGTCAGCCGCCCGGCGCCGATCCCATGAAGTCCAGCACCACATCGCGCAGCTCGTTGATGCGGCCGTGGAAGAAGTGTCCGGCGCCGGGGAGCAGTCGCAGCGTCGGTGCCGGCGAGAGCGCGCGCGCCCACTCGAGCACCGCCTGCGGCGGCACCACGTCATCGGCATCTCCCTGCACGATGAGCCAGGGGCAGTTCGGGGCCGGCACAGCGGCGACGTCGACGCGGTTGATGCCGGGCGCCACGGCGACGAGCCGCGCGGGATGCGCAGCGGCTGCAGCGCGTATCGCGATGACGCCACCGAAGGAGAACCCCGCCAGCCACAAGGCGGCGGTGGGGAAGCGCTGCCTGCCGTAGTCGATCACTGCGAGCGCATCGGCGGTCTCGCCCCGCCCCTCGTCGTAGCTGCCCGCGCTGGCGCCGACGCCGCGGAAGTTGAAGCGGAAGGTGGGCGCCCCGAGCTGTAGAAACGCGCGCGCCACGGTCCACACCACCTTGTTGTCCATCGTTCCGCCCTGCAGCGGATGCGGGTGGCACACCACGCCGAACGCGCGCGGCGCGGCGACGCCCGCGCCGAGGGGCGTCTCGAGCAACACCTGCAGGGCCCCGGCCGGACCTTCGAGCGTGAGGCGCTCGGGCTGCGGTGGCCTAGGTGCCATCGGCCGGTGCCGGCGCGGCGGGTGCCGGCGCGCCCGGTGCGGCGGCGAGCCGCACCAGCAGCCGATTGAGCCGCTGTACGTACTCCGGCGGATTGCCGAGCGGCGTGCCTTCGGCGAGCGCCGCCTGCTCGTACAGCAGCTGCGCCAGCTCAGCGAACTGGCCCGCATCCGTGATGCCCTCCAGGTACTTCACCAGCGGATGCCCGACGTTCACCTCGAGGAGCGGACGCGCGGCGGGCGCCTTCTGGCCGGCGGCGGCGAGGATGCGCCGCATCTGCTCGCTGACATCGTGCTCGCCGAGCACCAGGCAGACGGGGGACTCCTTCAGGCGCTCGCTGACGCGCACCTCGCTGACACGCTCGCCGAGGGCATCCTTGATGCGCTTGAGCAGCCCCTTGCTCTCCTTGAGCTCGGCATCATGCTGCTTGCGGTCCGGCTCGCTCGTGAGCCCTCCGAGCTCGAGATCCCCGCGCGCAGCGTCCTTGCAGCGCTTGCCCTCGTAGCTCTCGAGGTAGCCCATCACCCACTCGTCGATGCGCTCGGCGAGCAGCAGCACCTCGATACCGCGCGCCTTGAGCTGCTCGATGGCGGGACTGCCGCGTGCCGCCGCCAGGCTCTCGGCGATGACGTAGTAGATGCGCTCCTGGCCCGGCTGCATGCGCGCCACGTAGTCCGCAAGGCCCACCGAGGGTGTGTCGCTCGACTCGTGCGTACTGGCAAAGCGCAGCAGCGGCAGTATGGCCGGCTGGTTGGCCGGATCCTGCGCCACGCCCTCCTTCAGCACCGTGCCGAACTCCTTCCAGAAAGTGGCGTACTTCTGCGGCTCCTCCTTCGACAGCCGCGCCAGCAGATCCAGCACGCGCTTGGTGAGGCCGCTGCGGATCGCCTCCACCTCCGCATCCTGCTGCAGGATCTCGCGCGAGATGTTCAGCGGCAGATCGCTCGAATCCACCACCCCCTTGACGAATCTCAGGTACAGCGGCAGGAACTGCTCGGCGTCGTCCATGATGAACACGCGCCGTACGTACAGCTTCAATCCGTGCGCGGCATCGCGCTGCCACAGATCGAAGGGCGCACGCCCCGGCACGTACAGCAGGCTGATGTACTCGCGCTTGCCTTCCACCTTGTTGTGGCTCCAGGCGAGCGGGTCGGTGAAGTCGTGCGCCAGGTACTGGTAGAACTGCCGGTA
>DASZHQ010000079.1:0-27074 GCA_035937715.1 Steroidobacteraceae bacterium
GGTCGAGGTGTACATCGTGCCCTCGACGAATCCTCCCTCGGGCGTCGGGGAGCCCGGGACCCCGCCGATCGCGCCGGCGGTCGCGAACGCGGTGCGCGCGGCGACCGGCATCCGCCTGCACACACTGCCGTTCGATCTTGCGGCGGCGCGCAGCGCCAGGGTCTGAAGCGGCGCGCCGGCGGCGCCGTCCCCGGTTGGCCGCGGCGGCTCGACAGCTGCAGCGCGGCGCCGCGACGACTACACGGCGGCGAAGCTGCGCGCCTGTGCGCTCCAGGCCGGCGCATTGGCGAGCGCCGCCGGAACCTCTTCGGGCGTCGCGACCACCTGCCACATCATGAGGTGCCGCGGATCCATGAAGCGCTCCTCCACGGCACGCGCCAGCAGCTGCAGGAGCGGTGTGAAGAAGCCGCGCGTGTTGACCAGCACGATCGGGTTGATATAGAGCCCGAGACGCTTGAGGGTAATCGCTTCGAGCAGCTCCTCGAGCGTTCCCGAGCCGCCGGGCAGCGCAATCGCCGCCTGGCTGAGCGTCAGCATCAGGTGCTTGCGCGTACGCAGATCCTCCACCAGCTGCAGGTCGGTCAATCCCTTGTGACCCCATTCGAGCTCCGCCATGAAACGCGGCAGGATCCCGATCACGCGCCCCCCGGCGCCGAGTGCGCCGTCGGCCAGAGCGCCCATGGAGCCGACCGCGCCGCCGCCGTACACGATCCCGACGCCCTGGCGTGCGAGTACCTCGCCCAGGCGATGCGCAGCACTGCGATAGTCGGGGTGGGAGATGCGGCTCGAGGCGCAGTAGACACAGACCGCCGGTTCGATAGCGGCCCGCTCGCTGGCGCGTTCAACTGAGCTCATGGAGGCAGATCCTTTGCGGCGGGCGAAAACGCTTCCTGTCGGTACGTACTGCCGTTAACATTTTGAAACACTGCGTATCTGAGCGTCCAGTCGAAACAACCTTCGGGAAGGCGGGGCGATCGTGCAACCAGGACCGGATCGGACCGCTGAGCCGCGCCTGGGAGCCTGCCTGGGAGGTGTGTGCGCCGCTGTGCTCGCAGTGGCCTGGCTCGCAGCAGGCCACGGCGCGCAGGCGAGTGCGTCCGCGCACACCGACCCGGGGCCTTCGTCCTCGTCCTCCGCGGGGGCGCCGCTGCAGGAGGTCATCGTTTATGCACGCCGCCGCGAGGAGCGCATCGAGGACACGCCGGTGGCGGTCAGCGTGCGCACCGGCGAGGAGCTGCGTGAGGAGTCCGCAGTGCTGCTGCAGGACGTCGCGCGCGACGTCCCCAATGTACGCATGGTCAGCTCCCCACAGTCGGTCTCGGCGCTCGATGTCACCATGCGCGGCCAGACGGTGAACCGCTCGGCGATCATGTTCGATCCGGCGGTCGGGCTGTACATCGACGGCGTGTACGTTGCGAACGGGCAGGGCGCGATGGCGACGCTCCTCGACGTCGACTCGGTCGAGGTGATACGCGGCGCGCAGGGCACGCTCTTTGGCCGCAACAACACCGGGGGTTCCATCCTGTTGCTCACTCACCGTCCCGAGCTGCAGCGCACCTCGGCGGAAGTCGCCATGTCGGGCGGGGATTACGGCGGATTCATGGACCGCGCGATCCTCAATCTGCCGCTCGGCAGCGACTTCGCGGTGCGCCTGGCGTATCAGGGGAACGAGCGCCGCGGTTTCGGATCGAGCGTCGCCTCGGGACAGGACAACTTCGAGAACCAGCATCGCTACCAGGTGCGCTTCGGTGCGCTCTGGAAGCCGGGCGATGCGACCGAGGTCTACTTCACCTATGAGCGTTTCGACGCCACCGAGACGGGCGCGATTCTGCATCCGCTCGCCGGACCGCCGCCCGGAACGCTGGTGACCCTGATCGGGGACGCACTGGCCGCCGTCCCGATCCCCGGTTTGCCCACGGTCGCCTTTCCCTCCAATCCCTACCAGACCGATGGCAGTTTTCCGGCGTTCGACAAGGCACGCACTGACAGCCTGCAGCTGACTACGGCGCACAAGGTCGACGGGGAGCTCGAGCTGAAGTTGATCCTCGGTTACCGTCACCTCGACGCCAACACCGCGCTCGACGTCGATGCCTCACCGCTTCCGCTGGCCGACACGACGCTGTTCAACACCTCGAACCAGAAGAGCGCGGAGCTGCAGCTGAACGACAAGGCACTCAACGACCGCCTCGACTGGGTGGGCGGGCTGTACTGGTTCCGGGACAACGGCGGGGCGCCGTCGGTGCAGGCGCCGGCCTCGCCGCAGTTTCTAGCGGCCGTCAACCAGTTCGACCAGCTGACCGGGGGCGTTCCGTTCACCTGCCCCGCACAGGTGCCGCCGGGGACGAGCTGCCCGCTCGCCCCGCTGTTCAGCCCGCTGCCGGTGTACGAGCAGAACGCGATCACCAACCGCTCCATCGCTGCGTACCTGCACGCGGAGTACCAGCTAACGCCCGGCTGGGCGGCAGCGGCCGGGGTGCGCCGCACCGACGACCTGCGACAGCTCAACGAGAACAGCTTCGTAGTGATTCCGGGGCTCGCAGAGAACTGCACCATTCTCGATACCACTCAGCCGCCACCGTTCCGGATCAGTGGCCCGTGTCCGGCGATCAACAAGAGCGTGAGCCACAGTTTCTGGTCCTGGGAACTGTCGAGCCGCTACCGCATCAGCCGCGACCTCAACACTTATCTGCGTATCGGGCGCAGCCAGCGCTCCGGTGGGTGGAACGCGCCGCTCGCCACCGTCCAGGACCAGCCGTTCCGCCCCGAGAAGCTCACCGACTACGAGCTGGGCCTGAAAGCCAACCTGCTCGACGGCGCCCTCAACTTCAAGGGCGACGTGTTCTACGGGAAATACGACGACATGCAGCGGCTGCTGGCGCGGCTGAATCCCGACGGTACGCCGGTGACGCTGGTCACCAACGCCGGCCGGGCGCGCATCAGCGGCGCCGAGCTCGAGGCGCTGTGGTGGCTCACCCCGCGGGCCGCGCTGCAGAGCGCCTTCGGCTGGACCGATGCGCGCTATCAGAGCTTCCTCTACACACCTCTGGTCGGAGGGCCCGTGCAGGACCTCTCCGGCAACAAGTTCTATCAGACGCCGCGACTGCAGGCGGACCTGAGCGCCAGCTACCACTTCCCCACGTCCCTCGGCGAGGTGCTGTTACGCGCCGACTACGCCTGGCAGGATAAGATCGAATTCAACGTCATCAACGATTTCAACTACCAGGGGGCCTACGGCACCGCCAACGCCCGCGTGGCGCTTGCAGGCCGTGAGAAGGCCTGGGAGCTCGCTGTGTACGGCAACAACCTCGCGGACAAGCACTACGCCTATACCGGCGGCACGCTCGGCGCGCCGCTCTCGCCGATTCCGACCATCGCGTGGAACATTCCAGGCCCGCGCCGTACGGTGGGTCTTGAAGGCACCTATCGCTGGAACCCGGGGCGCTGAGGGCGCTCATGGATGCGGGATGACACGGAGAGTCATCATCGGCGTATGCACGCTCGCGTTGCTCGCCGGCGACGGGCTCGCCATCGCGGATGCGCCAGGGTCGCAGGAGCCCGCGAGCGTCACGGGCGCCGAGCCCGCAACGCCCCCGCCTCCTCAGGGGTTGGCGCGCTGGTTTGCCCCGGCGAGCGCCCCGTTCATCCCCATTCCCGAGATCGACACCGAGCCCCACAGCGGACTGACGCTCGGGATCATTCCGACCCAGCTCAGCACCAACGCGCGCGGTGAGATCGAGCGGATCACTGCTCCCGACGTTATCCACAGCCAGTACTTCGGCTGGGGCAGCCGCCTGCGAGTTTTCGATTACCCTTCTGCGGACAGGCAGTGGTCGATCGTCGGGGGCCTGAAGCAGCGCGTGGAGCGGGAGTTCGACGCCAGCTACATCGAGGGGCAGACGCGCGCTGAACGCTTCTCGTGGTCGGCGGAGGCGATCTACGACCGCAGCGGCATTCCGCGCTTCTTCGGAATCGGTAACCAATCGCGCTACGCCAATCAGACGAATTATCTGGACAATCAGGGGCTGCTCGATGTGTCGGTGGGCCGCAATTTCACATCGGCGCTGCAACTGGCCTACCTGGCTCGCGAGCGCTACGTGGACGTGCTGCCCGGCGTGCTTCACGGCCTGCCCTCGATCGGCACGCGGTTTCCAGGGTTGAAGGGCATCGGCAGCGAGCATGAGCTGCGGAACACGCTCATGCTCACCCTTGATACGCGCGACTCCCCGATCATTCCACGCAGCGGCGCCCGCTATGTCGCGTACGCCGGCTTCGTGAGCGGGGCGCTGGGAAGCTCGGTGTCCTACACCTTCCTCGGTCTTCAGGCGCAACGCTATTGGGCGCTGCGCAGCGATGTGACGCTCGCATGGCACGCGGTGGCACGCTACATGCCCTCGGCCGGCAGCGCCCCGTTCTGGGCGTTATCGAGCCTCGGCGGCGACCGCAGCGTGACCAACGAGCGCGAGCCGCTGCGCGCCGTCGGCTCGGACCGCTACATGGATCGCAACCTCGTTGCGACCGGGGCGGAGCTGCGCATGCGCGTGGCAGCCCTCGATGCCTTCGGCACGAGCGTGAACCTCGAGCTGACGCCCTTCGTGGACGCCGGCAAGGTGTTCGCCACCAATGGCACGAGCTGGTTCACGCAGCTGCACAGCGCCGCCGGCATCGGCGTGCGCGCCGTTGCCAGCCCTTACGTCGTCGGTTATGTCGACGTGGGCTTCGGCCATGGCCGGTCGGCCGTATTCAGCGGCATCAACTATGCATTCTGAGCCCCACACGGCCACGGTTCGCGTGTGGTTGCGGACCCCGGCGCGAGCCTCATAAGATTCGCTGCGGATGCGGGTGTAGTTCAATGGCAGAACTGCAGCTTCCCAAGCTGCTAACGTGGGTTCGATTCCCATCACCCGCTCCAACTCCCGCTCTCACCAGTACTGCCTGGAGCTGGCCATTGGGATCTGTCGATTTGGGGCGGGATGCAACATACAGCACACTCGCGTGACCATTCGGTGACACTCGCCGCCCGCCGGCGGTTAAGCTGCGCGGATGCACCAGGTCGGTGTCGTCGGCCTGTCCTATCGCCATGCGGGCACCGACGAGGTCGCCGGTTTTGCCATGCCCCGCGCGGAGGTTCCAGCGCGACTGCCGGCACTGCGCACGCTCCTCAGGGCTGCCGAAACTCTCTACGTCGGTACCTGTAACCGGGTGGAGGTGGTCTACTCCACCGAGGACGGAACCCCCGCGGGAGACTTTCGGCACGAGGTGTTCCGTTTCCTCACTGGGCGCGAGCCCGCACCGGGGGAAGCGACGCGCATGCTGCGGGCGTGGACCGGCGAGGCGGCGGTCGAACATCTCTTCCTGGTGGCCTGCGGGCTGGACTCGGCGCAGACCGGCGAGCAGGAGATTGCCGCGCAGCTGCGCGGGGCGTGGGAGGATTCGCGCGCGGCGCATACCTGCGGACCGGTTCTGGATCGGCTGATCGGGGAGGCACTCAGCATGGCGCAGCGCGTGCGGCGGCTGTCCTGCGGCGTGCGTGCCCCCTCGCTCGCGGACCTGGCGGCGGACCGCGTATTGCAGCACCTCGGTGGCGCGCGCGGGCGCGTGGCGCTCATCGGCATCTCGCCCATGACACGCCGTTGCGCGGCGCTCCTGCACGCAGCACAGATCCCGCTGCTCATCGTCAATCGCACGCTCCCCTCGGCCGAGGAACTCGCCGCAGCCGTGGCCGGCGAGGCGCTGCCGCTGGAGCGCTTTCGAGCGCAACCGCCGGCGGTACACGCGCTGGTGCTGGCAGCCGGAGGCGGCGAGGCGCTGCTCGATGCCGCCGCGCTCGGCCGGCTGAAGCCAGCCGCCTCCGGCGCCCCGATCATCATCGATTTCGGCGTCCCGCCCAACGTCGAGCCTGCGGCTGCGTGGCACGCAGGTCTCACCCGCGTCGGCATGGATGAGCTGATCGAAGTCGCACAGGGGCGGCGCCTGGCACAACTGATGCGACTCGCGCCGGTCCGTGCCGCGATCGACGATCGCCTGGCGCACCTGCGCACCGAGCTCGCGCTGCGCGCCATCGGGCCGCGACTGGCGGGCCTGCGCGGTGCGTTCGAGCAGATCGCGGCGGAGGAAGTGGCGCGTGCGCTCTCTCGCGGGCTGCGTACACTGGACGAGGCGCAGCGCGCGCAGCTCGAGCGGCTCGCCCACACGCTGGCGCATCGTCTCGCGCACCTGCCGCTGGCGGGCCTGCGCGCCGCCGCGGCGCACGCCAGCACCGAGGCGGTCGATGCCTTCTTCGAGGGCGCGCAACCGATGCGGCGGCGGATGTCGGGTCGGGGAGAAGCCGGATGAAACAGCCGCAGCAAAGCGGCGGCGGATCGGAGTATCCGCGCTCGGCGCAGCTCTACGAGCGCGCCTGCCGTGTGATACCAGGGGGCGTGAGCTCGCCGGTGCGCGCCTTTCGCGCGGTCGGCGGCACGCCGCTGTTCATCACGCGCGGCGCGGGGGCACAGGTGTTCGACGCCGATGGGCGCAGCTATCTCGACTTCGTCGGCTCCTGGGGGCCGCTGATTGCCGGGCACGCCCACCCCGCGGTGCTCGCCGCTATACGCGAGGCCCTTGTGAACGGCACGACCTTCGGCGCACCGTGCGCGGCCGAAGTGGAGCTGGCCGAGCGCGTGGTGGCGGCGTATCCGGGCGCCGAGCAGGTGCGCTTCGTCTCTTCGGGTACCGAGGCGGTGATGAGCGCGATCCGTGTCGCGCGCGCCTTCACCGGGCGCGACCTGCTGGTCAAGTTCGCCGGCTGCTACCACGGCCACGCCGATCATCTGCTGGTCGCGGCGGGCTCGGGACTCGCCACGCTCGGCCGTCCCTCTTCCGCAGGCGTGCCCGAGGCCTTCACGGCATGCACCCGCGTGCTGCCGCTCGATGACGAGGGGGCGCTGGAAGGGCTCTTCGAGCGCGAGGGCGAGCGCATCGCCGCCCTCATCATCGAGCCGGTGCCCGCCAATCACGGCCTGCTGCCGCAGCGACGCGAGTTCCTCGCGCAGCTGCGCCAGCTCACCAGTCGCCATGGGGCACTCCTGATCTTCGATGAGGTGATCTCCGGATTCCGCCTGGCACGCGGCGGGGCGGCGGAGCTGCTCGGCATCACCCCGGACCTCGCCACGTTCGGCAAGGTGATCGGCGGGGGCATGCCGGTCGGGGCGTTCGGCGGCGCGCGCCGCATCATGGCGCGGCTTGCGCCCGGGGGCGACACCTACCAGGCCGGCACGCTCTCGGGCAACCCCGTCGCGATGGCGGCGGGGCTGGCGACGCTCGACCTGCTGGTACGCGAGTCCGGCTGGGAGCGCCTCGAGGCGCGCGGCGCGGAGCTCGAGCGGCTGCTGAGACCGGTGCTGGCACGGGCGCGCTTCCCGGTGCACCTGGTGCGCGTCGGATCGCTCTTCTGGCTGTCATTCCACGAAAGCGGCGCAGCGCGCACCGCCGTAGCACTCACAGCCGGCGAGAGCGCCCGCTTTGCGGCGCTGTTCCACGCCATGCTCGAGCGCGGCATCTACCTGCCGCCTTCCGGGTACGAGGCCTGCTTCCTGTCGCTCGTGCACGGTAGCGCCGAGCTCACGCGCTTCGCGCAGGCCCTGCGCGAAGCGCTCGCGGCGGTGGAATGAGAGCGACCCGCGTCTTTCAGCTGACCGCGCTCGCGCTGGTGGCGGTGTCCGCGGTGCAGGTCGGGTGGTGGATCCTCGATCAGCACGCCTACACCCTCGAGAAGGTGCGGGCGGCGCGTACTGCCTATGCCGAACAGACCCGCGCCGCGCAGGCGCTGCTCGATGCGGGGACGCCTGCGCAGCGCGTGCAGCAGCTGCTTCCCGGGATCGTCGTGAGCGGCGGGCGTGCCGCGCTGTCAACCGAGCGCGAGCAGGCCCTCACCACGGAGGAGCGCCGCCGCGACAACCAGTACGCCTGGGAGGGCGGGTTCTTTCTGCTGGCGCTCGCGGTATGCATCGCGGTGATCGCTGGCGCGCTGCGCGCCGAGGCCCACGTGCTCGAGGAGCAGGACAGCTTTCTCGCGCTCGTCTCGCACCAGTTCAAGACCCCGCTCGCCAGCCTGCAGCTCTCGCTCGAGACGCTGGCACTGCGCTCCCCGACGCCCGAAGCCGCGCGCACCCTGATCGATCGGATGCTCGCGGATGTTGCGCGCATGGAGCTGATGGTCACTCAGATCCTGGAAAGTGCGCGGCTCGAGCGCGGGCGCGTCGCGTTCAAGGCCGAGCCGCTCGAGTTGTCGGGCGCGGTGGCACGCGTCGTCGCGCAGCTCGAGGAGCGCGCCCGCCAGGAGCACATCAGCATCTCCAGTGACATCGGTCCGGGACTGTATGTCGCGAGCGATCCGCTCGCGCTCGATCTCGTGGTGCGCAACGTCCTTGAAAACGCGCTCGCGGCCGTGGCCAGCGCCGGCGGCGGCAGCATCGCGCTCACTACCCGCGCGTTGGACGGTGAGGTGGAGCTGTCGGTGCGCGACAGCGGAGTCGGGTTCCGCCCCGCCGATAGCGCGCGGCTGTTCGAGAAGTTCACCCGCCTCCCGGGACGCGGCACCGGCCACTACGGCACGGGACTCGGGCTCTTCATCGTGCGGCGGCTGATGGAGGTGGCACGCGGGCGGGTGAGCGCCCACAGCGAGGGGGTGGGACGGGGCGCGAATTTCGTGCTCACCTGGCCGGCAGCCGCCCCGGAGCCGCGCACGTGAGCGCTGCGGCCGCCCATGCGACGCGCGTGCTGGTGGTGGAAGACGATCCGCACCTCGCCGCCGGCGTCATGGAGAACCTGCGCGCGGAAGGGTACGAGGTGAGCACGGCGGGCGACGGCGAACAGGCGCTCGCCTGGCTCGCCGGACACAACTGCGCGCTCATCGTGCTGGATGTGATGCTGCCTGGCATCGACGGCTTCGGCGTGTGCCGCACACTGCGCGGCCAGGGCAACAACACGCCGGTGCTGTTCCTGACTGCGCGCGGGGATCCGGCCGATCGCGTGCGTGGCCTCGAGTCGGGTGGCGATGACTATCTGGCCAAGCCGTTTCACCTGCAGGAATTCCTGCTGCGCGTGCGCGCGATCCTCAGGCGCTGGGACTGGTACCACAGCGCCTCGGCGGCGGCGGCGGTGCTGCGCTTCGGCGGGAATGAAGTGGATTTCCGCGCCTTCCGCGCCCGCGCCTGGAGCGGCGAGCCGCAGGAGCTCACCGAGAAGGAAGCGATGATCCTCAAGGTGCTCGCCGAGCACGCCGGCGAGATCGTCTCGCGCGAGGATCTGCTCGAGCGCGTGTGGGGCTACGACGTGTTTCCCTCCACCCGCACGGTCGACAACTTCATCCTGCGGCTGCGCAAGCGCTTCGAGAAGGATCCCGCCAACCCCCGGCATTTCCTCACCGTGTGGGGCGTCGGCTATCGCTTCTTGACCGAGGGCGAGCCGTGAGCGCGCCCGCCGCGCTGCGCATCGGCACGCGTGCCTCGGCACTCGCGTTGTGGCAGGCGCGCCATGTGGCCGCGCTCGTGTCCGGGCAGCCGGGCGCACCGCAGGTGGAGCTGGTGCAAATCCGGACCTCGGGCGACGCGCAGAGCGAGGTGCCGCTGTGGAGGGTCGACGGGCGCGCCTTCTTCACGCGCGAGATCGATCGCGCCCTGCTTGGCGGCACCGTGGATGTCGCGGTGCATAGTCTCAAGGACCTCTCCACCGAGCTCGAAGCGGGTCTGGTGCTCGCCGCGACACTGCCCCGGGCCGATGCGCGCGATGCGCTCGTGAGCCGCGGTGGCGCGCCGCTGGCGGCGCTCCCACACGGCGCACGCATCGGCACCAGCAGTCTGCGCCGTCGCGCCTTTCTCGCACGGGCGCGCCCGGATGCGGCGCTGCTCGAGCTGCGTGGCAACGTGCCGACGCGCCTCGAGCGGCTCGAGCGCGGGGAGTACGATGCCATCGTTCTGGCCGCCGCCGGGCTCGCGCGCCTCGGTCTCGAGCGGCACGTGAGCGAGTACCTCGCTCCGGAAGCTTTTCCGCCGGCCGTCTCACAGGGGGTCATCGCGGTGTGCGCACGCGCGGGTGATGGCGCTGCGCTGCGCTGGCTGGCACCGCTCGACGACCGCGCGGCCCGCATCTCAGCGACGGCCGAGCGGGCGCTGCTGCGGCGACTCGAGGGCGGATGCCAGGTGCCTCTCGGGGCGCTGGCGAGGCTCGAGGACGGCACCCTCACGCTCGAGGCAAGCGTGTGCACGCTCGATGGCAGGCGCTCGCTGAGCGCCGGCGGTACGGCTCCGGTTACCTCCGCGGGAGCCGCGGCACTGGAAGATGCGGTGGCGCTCGGCAAGCGCGTCGCGGAAGAGCTCCTGGCGCGCGGCGCGGGCGAGCTGATCGCACAGGAGCGCCAGGCACGCGCGGTGGAGGAGCCATGAGCGGTCGGGCTCTGCTGAAGCCGGTCGTCGTGACGCGCGCGGAGGGGAGCGAGGGTCCCTTGAGCCGCGAGCTGCGCGGTATGGGGCTGCAGGTGCTGTCGTGGCCGGCGGTGAAAGTCGGCGCCGCGGATCCGAGTGCCCTGAGCGCTGCGCTGGCGGCGATACGCTCCTTCGGCTGGATCGTGTTCGCGAGCCGCCACGCAGTCGCCGCGGTGCTCGAACGGCTGCCGGAGGCGCCTCCGGGCGTGCGCGTCGCGGCCGTGGGCCAGGCGACCGCGCAGGTGCTGCGCCAGCGCGGCTGGCCGGTCGACCTGCTGCCCGATGAGGCCAATGCGGCGGCGCTGGTGGCCGCCTTCGCCGCGCGCGGGTCGCCCGCAGATGCGGGCGTGAAGGTACTCTACCCGGCGAGCTCGCGAGCGCTGCCCACGATCGCCGCCGGGCTCAGGCAGCTGGGCGCTCTCGTGACGCAGGTCGAGGCCTATCGCACCGAAACTGCGAGCCTCGATCTCACCGAGTGCCGCGCCTGGATCGCGCGCGCGGGCGTGGGCGCGGTCACCTTCGCAAGCCCCTCGGCTGTAGCTGAGCTCGCCCAGGCGCTCGGGGATGAGGATTTCACGCGCCTGCTGTCGGGGGCGGCGGCGGTAGCCATCGGACGCACCACGGCGCGCGAGCTGCGCGCGCGCGGTCACCACGCCGTGGTGGCCGAGCCCACGACCCTGCACGGACTCGCACTGACGACGCTGCAACTATTGCAAACGAGGCCTTGACTCCCATGGGATTCCCGCAACAACGACCGCGACGCACGCGCCAGTCCGATACCTGGCGGCGCATGGTGCGCGAGACGCGTCTGACCCCCGACCAGCTCATCTATCCGTTGTTCGTCGTTCCGGGACGTGCCGTGCGTCATCCGGTCGAGAGCATGCCGGGTATCTGCCAGGTCTCGGTCGATGAGCTGGTGAAGGAGGCCCGTGCAGCAGCCACGGCGGGAGTGCCGGCGGTGCTGCTGTTTGCGGCGCCGGCGCGCAAGGACGCGCAGGCGAGCGATGCGCGCGATCCGCGCGGGCTCGCGAGCCAGGCAATCGCCGCGATCAAGGAGGCGTGTCCCGGGCTTCTGGTCTGGGCGGACGTGTGCCTGTGCGGTGCCACCGATCACGGTCACTGCGGCCACGTCGCCTCGTCGGGCGTCATCGACAATGATTCCTCCATCCGCACGCTGGCGGAGGTGGCGCTGAACTACGCCCGCGCCGGCGCAGATGCCGTGGCGCCGAGCGACATGATGGACGGACGTGTGGGAGCGATCCGCGCGCTGCTCGATAGCGAAGGGCACGCCGCCACCCCGATCGTCGCCTATGCCGCCAAGTACGCCTCCTCGTTCTATGGTCCGTTCCGCGAGGCCGCCGAGTCGGCGCCCGCCTTCGGCGATCGCCGCTCCTACCAGATGGATCCGGCGAATGCGCGCGAGGCGCTGCACGAAGTGCTGCTCGACGTCGAGGAGGGTGCAGACCTCGTCATGGTGAAGCCCGCCGGCCCCTACCTCGACATCATCCGCCGCGTGCGCGATGCGGTGCGCGTGCCGGTGGTCGCGTATCAGGTCTCGGGCGAATTCAGTCTCATCAAGGCCGCGGCGGCGCGCGGCTGGATCGATGAGCGCGCGGCCATCCTCGAGACCCTCACCGGCATCCGCCGCGCGGGCGCAGATCTCATCATCAGCTACTTCGCACCCGAGGTGGCGCGGTGGCTCAGCGCGTGAGGACGCCGGCCGCCGCGACTACCGGGGGCGCTGCGCAGGCGGGCGTCACGCGCCCCGGCGACGGGAGCGAGGGGAGCGCCTTTCTCGCCGCCTGCCGCCGCCAGCCGGTGCCGCACCGGCCGATCTGGATCATGCGCCAGGCCGGGCGGTATCTGCCCGAGTACCGCGCGCTGCGCGAGAAGGTCGAGTTCGCCACCCTCACGCGCACACCGGAGCTGGCCGCGGAAGTGACGCTGCAGCCGCTGCGGCGTTTTGCGCTCGATGCCGCGATCCTGTTCAGCGACATCATGACGCCGCTCCAGGGCATGGGCGTGGATCTGGTCTTCGAGCCCGCGCCGGTGGTGCGCCAACCGATCAGGAGCGAGGCGCAGATCGAGGCGCTGCCCGCGCTCGTGCCCGCGCGCGATGTGCCGTTCGTGCTGGACACCATCCGCCTGGTGCGCGCCAACGCGCCGCGCGGCGTGCCGCTCATCGGCTTCGCCGGCGCACCCTTTACGCTGCTGTGCTATCTCGTGTGTGGCCGGCCGTCGAAGGAATTTGCCGCGGCGCGCGCTTTTCTCTATGCGCAGCCGCAGGCCGCACAGCGCCTGCTCGGGCGCCTGGCCGACGCCATGGCGGAGTACCTGGCCGCACAGGCGCAGGCCGGGGCGCAGGCTCTCATGCTATTCGAGTCCTGGGCGGGGCTGCTCGCGCCCCGGGAGTTCACCCGCTTCGCACTGCCGGCCGTGCGGCGCACCGCCGCGGCGCTGCGTCGCACCGGCGTGCCACTCATCTATTATGTGAACCAGGGGAGCGCGCTGCTGCCGGTCGTGGCGCAGCTCGATGTGGATGTCATCGGTGTCGACTGGCGGGTGGACCTGGCGCAGGTGCGGCAGATCCTCGGGCCGGGCAAAGCCGTGCAGGGCAACCTCGACCCGGCCGCTCTGTTTGCCCCACCCGCGGAGCTGCGCCGCCACGCCGACGCGGTGCTCGATGAGGCCGGCATCGCCCCGGGACACATTTTCAATCTCGGCCACGGCATCTGGCCCGACACCGACCCGGATGCGGTCGCGCGCCTCGTCGATCACGTGCATGAGCGGCGCTGAGGACTTCGCCGCCACGGCCACCGCGTACTTCCGCGACCTGCAGCGGCGTTTATGCGTGGCGTTCGAGACGTTCGAGCCGGTGAGCCGCTTCGAAGCGCGCAGCTGGACCAAGCCTCCGGGACACCGCCTGCAGGGCGGTGGCGATGCACGCCTGATGCGCGGGGCGGTGTTCGAGAAAGTGGGGGTGAATGTCAGCCACGTATGGGGCGAGCTGCCCCCCGAGGCGCGCAGCCAGGTGACCGGCGCCGACGCTTCCGACGGCCGTTTTCTCGCCTGCGGCATCTCTCTCGTCGCCCACATGATGAATCCCTACGTGCCGGCGGTGCACTTGAACCTGCGCTACCTGTGCACCAGCCGCGCCTGGTTCGGGGGCGGCTCGGACCTCACCCCCACCTTCGCGTTCGCCGAAGACACGCAGGACTTTCACGCCGCGCTGCGTCGCGCCTGCGAGGCCTGGCGCCCGGGCGCTTACGCGGACTTCAAGGCCTGGTGCGACCGCTACTTCTACCTCCCGCACCGCCAGGAACCGCGCGGCGTGGGGGGGATCTTCTTTGATGATCTGACGAGCGATGAGACGCAAGCGGACTTCACGTTCGTCCGCTCCGTGGGTGAGGCGCTGCTCGAGGTCTATCCGCGCATCGTGGCGCGGCGCAAGGACACGCCCTATGACGATGCCGCGCGTGAGCGGCTGCTGCTGAAGCGCGGGCGCTACGTGGAGTTCAACCTGGTGTACGACCGCGGGACGCGCTTCGGATTCAGTACCGACGCCGATCCTGAGGCCTACCTGATGAGCCTGCCGCCGCTCGTGAAGTGGTGAGCTGGGCCGCAGCCACGCTCACCGTCGTTGGAGCCTTGAGCCAGCACCCGGGCGTCGGCCAGAACAGTCGCGCCGCGTGCAGCTTGGCCGCAGCGCGCCAATGCTCACCCAGGACGGCGGCAATCGCCTCGAGCGTGTCCGTCGACGGCCGCCACAGGCGGTGGAGTTTCCCAGCTGTATCCACGATGGCTCTCCCTTCATTACTTTATGTCGCTTAACAGGGTTGAGTGGTTCTAACCCTCTGAGGTTCCGCTAAAAAGTGTTGCCGGGGAGCGACGTCGGGTTTAAACCCGATCCCCGAACGCCCGCTCTAACGGACACATGACGCACGCGCAAGCGCAGGATTCGCGGGTCGAGTGGGAGGGAGCGCTGGTGCAGCGCGCCTGCGCCGGTGATACGCGTGCCTTCGAGCGGCTCTATCGCGAGCACGCCGGACGGGTATATGGGCTGTGCCTGCGCATGACGCGGGATGCGCAACTGGCGGAGGACTGTACGCAGGACACCTTCATCAACGCGTGGCGGGCGCTCGCGAAATTCCAGACGCGCAGCTCGCTGTCGACGTGGCTGCACCGCATCGCGGTCAACGTCAGCCTGGCCAGGCGCCGCAAGAGCCCCCCGGTCGTGGAGAGCGCCCCGGAGGGCGAGGAGAGGCTGGCGAACGACTGGACGCTCGAAACGCCGGTGGAAGTGCACGAGATCGAGTCCGCGATCGGCGCGCTGCCCGACGGGGCGCGCGATGCGCTGGTGCTACACGCGCTCTACGGGTACTCGCATGGCGAGGCGGCACAGATGCTCGGCATCGCCGAGGGTACGTGCAAGGCCCAGTTGCACCGGGCCCGCAAGCTGCTGCGCGAGAGACTGGGCGTGGAGGTCAACTGAGATGACACAGCCGCCGGATGCCGAGGGACGCAAGGTGAGCTCGCTCCGGGAGCTCCCGCAGGCCATCGAGCCCGCGCGGGATCTGTGGCCGCACATCGAGGCGCGCTTGAGTCAGATCCGGGCGGGGGCGACGGCTGCGAACGCGCGCGCACCGCTTCCGGCGTCGCAGCGGGCTGCGCGGAGGGGCTGGCTGGCGGCTGCGGCCATGGTCGCATGTGTCGCCGTGGGCGTGTGGATCGGCCGCAGCCTCCTGCCGGGCGCCGTTTATGGCAGCGCAGACGGTGCGGCGTCGACCACCGGCGCCAGCGCGCTCGATGCGGTGTATGTGAGCGATCCGCGCTATGCGCGCCAGCGCGCCGCGCTCCTGCGCTCGCTCCCGGCACACCTGGCAGCGCTGCCGCCGCCGGCACGCGCCAAGGTCACGGCGAGTCTTGCCGCGCTCAGGAAGGCGAAGTACGACCTCGAGAGCGAGCTCGGCAAGGATCCGGGCAATGCGCTGTTGCAGGAGCTGCTCGTCAACACTTACCAGGATGAAATGCGCGTTCTCACGGACGTGCGCGACGCCAGCGACGCTGGCAGGGGGATCTGAACATGGGTATGGCCCGCAGGGTGTCGGTGGCGCTGTGGCTGCTCGGCGCGAGCGCGGCGGTGTATGCCACCAGCGACAGGACTTTCGAGCGCCAGGTGCCTGCGCAGCCACGCGGCGTGGTGGACATCTCCAACGTCGCCGGCTCGATCGAGGTGAGCGGCTGGGACCGCCAGGAGGTCAGTGTGCGCGGCGAACTCGGCGCGGGGATCGAGCGCGTGGACGTCACCAGTGAAGGCGGCCGCACCACGATCAAGGTGGTGCTGCCCCAGATTTCAGGACGCCACGGCGAGGCCGATCTGCACGTACAGATCCCTAAGGACAGCGAGCTGGACGTCTCGGCCGTGAGCGCCGATATCCGGGTGAGCGGGGTGCTCGGCGTGCAGCGCCTCAACGCGGTGAGCGGCGATGTGACCTCGGAGCTTGCCGGGTCGGACGTGGACGCCAAGACCGTCAGCGGTGCGGTGCGCCTGAAGGGTCACGGGCAAGGGGCGCGGCTGCACGTGAGCAGTGTGAGCGGGGATGTGCACCTCGAGCACGGCGGGGGAGACTTCGAGGCGAGCACGGTGAGCGGGACGCTGGTGGTGTCGCTGGACAGCGCGCGCTCGATACGCGCCCGCAGCACTTCAGGGGATCAGCGCTTCGAGGCGAAGCTGGCGCGCGGCGCGATGGTCGATGCGACCTCGGTGAGCGGTGGCCTGAACGTACGTGCCAGCGCCGAGGGCGGCTATGCCTACGAGGTCTCCACTTTCAGCGGCGACATCAGAGACTGTTTCGACGCTAAACCCGAGCGCACCGACAAGTACGCGCCGGGCAGGATACTGCAGGGCACGCGCGGGGAGGGGGCCGGGCACGTGCGCCTGAAGACCATGAGTGGGGATGTGCAGTTATGCGATCGGAACTGAGCGCAAATCGCACCCGAGCGAGCGGCACGGCGGCGCGATCCCGCTAAAATGCCCCGGTGACCCCCACGGCTTCCGCGATCGCCGCCGCACTCCTCGACTGGTACGACCGTGAGGGACGGCACGACCTTCCCTGGCAGCAGCAGCGCACACCCTACCGCGTGTGGGTGTCGGAGATCATGCTGCAGCAGACGCAGGTTGCGACCGTCATCGCCTACTATGAGCGCTTCATCCAGCGCTTTCCGGACGCGCGCGCGCTCGCGGCTGCATCCATCGACGAGGTGCTGCACCTGTGGTCGGGGCTGGGCTACTACGCGCGCGCCCGCAACCTGCATCGTGCCGCTGTGCGCATCTGCGCGGAGTACGCCGGCGAGCTTCCCACAGGTTTCGCCGACATCGCGGCGCTCCCCGGCATCGGCCGCTCGACAGCCGGCGCGATCCTCGCGCTCGCCCGCGACGAGCGCTTGCCCATCCTGGACGGCAACGCGCGGCGCGTACTGGCGCGCTACTTCGGTGTGGCCGGTGCGAGCGCCGATCGCAGCGAGGAGCAGCGGCTGTGGGCGCTGTCGGAGCGCTGCACTCCGCCCGAGCGCGTCGCCGACTACACCCAGGCGATCATGGATCTCGGCGCCACGGTGTGCGTGCGCCGCCGGCCCCTGTGCGCAAAGTGCCCGCTCGCCGGCGGGTGCGTGGCGCGGCGTACGGGCCGCCAGCACGAATTGCCCGCGCCGCGCCGCGCACTGGTGCGCTCCACCCGGCGGGTTTTCATGGTGGTGGCCCTCGAAGAATCGGGGGGTGTGCTGCTCGAGCGCCGGCCCGAGAGCGGCATATGGGGTGGGCTGTGGTGTCTGCCGGAGTTCACGACGGCTAGCGCCGCCGCCGCCTTCATACGCAACACCCTGGGGACGGCGCTCGCGCCGCAGCCGCTGGCGGGGCTCGAGCATACGTTCACGCACTTCGATCTGACGATCACGCCGCTGCTGGTGCGCTGCCCGGCGCCGGCGGGGGTCTGCGAGGAGGGTAGCGGTCTCTGGTATAACATCCGCGAACCGCCACGCATCGGCTTGCCCGCACCCATCACGGCCCTGCTGTCGCGCCTGGCGGGCGAGAGCCTGTTCGACGTGCGCAGCGGCTGAGCAAAGAGACGGAGACCCAAGAACATGGCGCGCATGGTGCAATGTGTTCTGCTGAAGCGCGAGCTACCCGGGCTCGAGCGGCCGCCGTATCCGGGTGAGCTCGGCCGGCGCATCTACGAGAATGTCTCGAAGGAGGCATGGGCGCGGTGGCTCGGCCACCAGACGATGCTCATCAACGAGAATCGCCTCACACCGATCGAGCCCAAGGCGCGCAAGTTCCTCGAGACGGAGATGGAGAAGTTCTTCTTCGGCGGGGGCTCGCAGGCCCCGGAAGGCTACCGGCCGCCCGGCGCAGATTAGGGGCCAGTCACCGCTACAGGTGAATCAGGCCACGCTTGTGAGCTACGGCGACCGCTTCGGTGCGACTGATGGCATCGAGCTTGGTGAGAATCGCCTTCACATGCGTCTTGGCGGTGCCCTCGGTGATCGACAGCCGCCGGGCGATGTCCTTGTTGCTGCGTCCCTGGGCGACCAGCTGCAGCACATCGAGCTCGCGCTGCGTGAGGCTCGGTTTGCCCATGCGTTGCAGCGCCTTGGCGGCCACCGTTGAGGAGGTGTAGGGGCGATCCTCGCTCACGGCCCGGATCGCCGACAGAATCTCCTGTCGCGGGGCGTCCTTCAGCAGGTAACCCTTGGCGCCCTGCGAGAGACACTGAAAGATGTCCTCATCCCCATCGTAGGTGGTCATGACGAGGATGCAGGCCTTCGGATTGAGCTCCAGCACCCGCTGCACCACGGCCACGCCGTCACGCTTGGGCATGCGCAGATCGAGCACCATGACGTCGGGGCGGTGCTGCTCGTAAAGCGTGATCGCCTCCTCGCCATCGCCCGCCTCACCCACCACCTCCATGTCGGGTTGCTGATTGATCATGGCGGCCAGGCCGTCGCGCACTACTGGATGATCATCGGCGAGCACGACGCGGATGTGGGACTTCATGACCGCCGCCATCAAGCCGCCGGTTTCAGCATGCGCACGCTGACGCGTGTGCCGCGCCCGGGCTCGCTCTCGATGCGCCACTCCCCGCCGATCGCCCCGGCACGCTGCCGCATGCTCGAGAGGCCGAACCCCTGACGCGCGGACTGTTCCGGACTCTGCTCCATCCCGACGCCATCGTCCGCCACCGCGAGGATCCAGTGCGCGGGCTCGTCGATCATGCTGATGCGTACGCTGTGCGGCCGCGCGTGCCGCACCGCGTTGCTCACCGCCTCCTGAGCGATGCGCAGCAGCTCGTGCTCGTGCTCGGGCTTGAGTCCCGTCATGATGCCGCCGCCCTCGAAGCTGCAGGTGACGCGGCCGGGCACCGTAGAGCGGTCGGCGAGCTGGCGCAAAGCCAGCTCCAGTCCCGCGCGTCGTGTCTGGTCGAGACGCAGTGCCATCACCGAGCGGCGCGCTTCGGTGAGACCGTCGCGCGCCAGCTCGCGTATGCGCGACAGGGTCAGCGCCAGCTCCGAGCCGCGCTTCCTGCAGGAGGGGAACTCCTCCACCGCACCGAGCTGCAGCAGGATGCCGGTGAATGACTGCGCCAGGCCGTCGTGGATCTCCTGGCCGATGCGCGTGCGCTCCATGAGCACCGCGGCCTCCTTGGCCGAGTAGGCGAGGCGCGTCAGCTGCACGGCGAGCGTGGCCTGCTGGGCGAGTGCGACCAGCAGCTCGCTGCGCCGCACGTCCGCGGCCTCACGCTGAAAAGTCAGGACGAGAAAACCGACGCTGCGGGCCCCGAACACCAGCGGGTAGAGCACGCTGCCGACCGCGCCCTCGCGGCGGTAGAAGGCCAGCACGCCGGGCCAGAACTCCACTGGCTCGTGCTCTTCGACCTTGAGGTAAAGCGGCTCGCGCAGGTCCGCGAAGTGCGTGGTGAACACCGAGCCTGCCACCGGCACGCTGGTCGCAAACGACGGCTGCGCCAGCTCGCCATCGCGCACGTGCGCGACGATACGCCATTCCTGCAGCGAGTCCTTGAGCACGATGACCGCGCCGGAGATGGCGTCGAACTGCCGCGTCGCCTCGAGCAGCATGTGGCCCATGAAGCTGTGCAGGTCCGTCTGACCGGCGAGACGCTCGAGGTTGCCGCGGATCACCGCGTTCGCCTTGGCAAGCTCGGCGACGCGCTCCTCGGCGGCGTGCTCGCGCTCGCGCCGCACGTCATCGACCAGGCGCTCGCGGTGCAGCGCGGCTCCGATCACGCCCCCCGCGGTCTCGAGCGCGGCGAGCTCGGCGGCATCGATGGCGCGCTGCTGGCGCGTGTTGTCGAAGCCCACGACACCGATGAACTCGCCGGCGACGAAGATCGGCACCATCGCCTTCGTCTGGGTGCCGATGCCCTCGATGGCGGAGAACGCCTGGCCTGTGGAAACTTCGCCCTTGCTGATGCAGACGCTGCGCCCGGCGCGCAGCTCCGCGCACACCACGGCGAAGTTGCGCTCGTCGTACGTGCACGGGGGCTGGTCTTCCGGGAGCGAGGGTGTCACGCCCTCGGCGGTCCACTCGCTCATCAGAACCAGCAGCGGCTCGCCGTTCGGACCGGTACGCGTCTGCACCAGGTTCACGCGGTCGACATGCGCCGCCTCGCCGATCAGCCCGAGCACGCGCGGAATCGCTCCCCGCACGTCCGGCGCCTCGAGCAGCAGGCGGCTGGCACGGGCGGTGGCGAGGAGCAGCCGCTCGCGCGCCTGCAGCGACTCGTTGATCCGCGTGAGCTCCTCCGCACAAGGCAGGGGTGCGACTGCCGGTTCGAGGAGGGCGACGGTGGCGTTCATGTCGGGAGGCGCTCTCAAGACCTGCTGCGGCAGCAGACCTGGCAGTTTACCCCGCCGGGACCGTGATCTCGCTGCGGGCATCGGGCTCTCTACCTTAAGGGAGAGCGCAGGCGACTCCGCCTGAGAGACACGGGCCGCGGCGGGCTCAGCGCTCGCTCGCGCCTTGGCACGGGAGGCCGGCCTGTAAATCAACGGCTTAGCCACCGGCTTGGCGGACATAGTGCGGTAAGGGCGCCATCTCCCACGCACCGCCCAGAGCTTTGTAGACGGCGACCAGGCTCGTGGCCGCATCGGTGCGCGACTGCGCGAGTCGGTCCTCGGCGGCGAGCTGCGTGCGCTCGGCATCGAGCACCTCGAGGAAATCCACCATTCCGCCTTCGTAGCGCGTGCGCGCGAGCCGCGAGGCGGTGCGGCTGGCCGCCGCGGAATCGGTGGCATCTTTCAGGCTGTCGCGGGTGCGCGCATGGGTCACGAGCGCATCCTCGGTCTCCTCGAGCGCGCGTAGCACGCTCTGCTCGTAGCCCGCGAGCGCGACGTCGGCGCGCGCACGGCTGCCGGCGAGCTGGGCGCGCACACGCCCCAGGTCGAACGCCGCCCACGAGATTGCAGGCCCCACGACGTAGCCGCGGCTTGGCGCTTGCCCGAGCGAGCCGACTTCCGCGGCAGAGTAGGTGAAGCTGCCGGTGAAGGTCACCTTGGGGAACAGATCACCCATGGCGACGCCGACCAGCGCGGTCGAGGCGGCGAGCTGGCGCTCGGCAACACGGATGTCGGGCCGGCGGCGCAGGAGTCCGGCCGGATCGCCCACGGCGGCGATTCGCGGCAGCTCCGGCAGCTCATGGGGCGGTTGCAACTGTTCGGTGAGCGCGTTGGGCTCGCGGCCGGTCAGGACCGCGAGCCGATGGATCGAGCGCGCGATCGCGGCCTGCAGCGGTCCAACGGTCGCAAGCGTGGCGGACAGTTGCGCCTGGGCACGCGAGGTATCGAGCTCGGTGCTGCGCCCGGCATCCAGCCGCGCCTGTGTCAGCTGCAGCGTGTCGCGCTGGTTGTCGACGTTGCGGCGTGCCACCGCCAGTTGCGTCTGCTCCCCGCGCAGTTCGAAGTAGGTGCGCGCCACCTCGGCGGTGACCGATACCTGGGCATCGCGCAGTCCGGCCTCCGCGCCTGCGACTTGGGCGCTCTGCGCCTGCACTTCGCGGCGAATGCGGCCGAAGAGGTCCAGCTCCCAGAAGGCATCGAACCCGGCATCGTAGAAATGAGCATCGAGAGGCTGGCCGACGAGGCTCTGCGCTGCCGAGAGCCGCTCCTTCGTATAGCCGCCTGCGGCGGTCACGGTGGGCGCGAGATCGAACTGCGCCTGGCGGCGCACAGCGCGTGCCTCGACGAGGTGACCTAAGGCAATGCGCAGGTCGTGATTCGCGGCCAGCGCTTCGTCGACGAGCTGATCGAGTGTCGGATCGCCGAACTGCGTCCAGAACTTCGCTTGCGCGTCCTCGCCCGAGTACGGACCCTCCTTCCCGGCGGCGAACTGCGCCGCGACCCTGGTGTCCGGCTTGACGTACTCCGGGCCCACCGCGCAGCCGGCGAGCGCTGCGGCCAGGGCGGCGAGCACGATCAGCGCGACGGTGGTGGCGAGCGCGGCGCCGAATCTGCGGTTGCTGTCAGTCATGAGAGGGCTCCGGGGCGGCGAGCGCCGCAACGGCGGTGGAGGCGGCGCGCTGTGCGGCGGCGCGCCGCATCAGGACGTAGAACACCGGAGTGAGCAGCAGCCCGAAGGAGGTGACGCCGAGCATGCCGGCGAACACGGTGACTCCCATCGCGTGGCGCACCTCGGCTCCGGCACCCGCCGCGAGTATCAGCGGCACGACCCCCATGATGAAGGCCATCGAGGTCATGAGGATGGGGCGCAGCCGCAGGCGCGCGGCCTCGAGCACGGCCGATCTCGCGTCACGGCCGTGGTCCTCCTGCAGATGCTTGGCGAACTCCACGATCAGGATGGCGTTCTTGCAGGCGAGACCGACCAGCACCAGCAGGCCAATCTGCGTGAAGATGTTGTTGTCGCCATGCGCGAGCAGCACCCCGCTGAGCGCCGGGAGCAGGCACATCGGCACGATGAGCACAATGGCGAGCGGCAGGCTCAGGCTCTCGTACTGCGCGGCGAGCACGAGAAATACGAACAGGACGCACAGCGGGAACACCAGCGTCGCCGTATTGCCGGAGATCAGCTGCTGGTAGGCGAGATCGGTCCACTCGTACGACATGCCGCGCGGCAGGGTCTCGTCCAGGATCTTCGCCATCGCCGTCTGCGCCTGTCCGGAGCTGAACCCCGGCGCGGGTCCACCGTTGATGTCCGCGGCGCGGTAGGCGTTGTAGCGCTGCACGACGTCGGGCCCGAAGGAGCGCGAGACGTTGATCACGGAGGCGAGCGGCACCATCTCGCCGCTGGCATTGCGCGTCTTCAGCGGCAGGATGTCATCGAGTTGCGAGCGAAACGGCGCGTCCGCCTGGGCCACGACCTGGTAGGTGCGGCCGAAGCGGTTGAAGTCGTTGACGTAAAGCGAGCCGAGATAGACCTGCAACGTCTCGAACACGTCGGAGAGCTTGACGTTCTGGCGCTTCACCTTGACGCGATCGACGTCGATGTCGAGCTGCGGAACGTTGATCTGGTAGGTGCTGAAGGCGCCGCCCAGGGCGGGGTTCCGGTTGGCCTTCCCGAGCACGTCAGAGAGTGAGCTGAAGAGCGCTTCCGGACCCGCATCGCCGCGATCCTCCACCTGCAGCTTGAATCCGCCCAGGGTCCCCAGGCCGATCACCGGCGGGGGTGTGACGACCATGACGAAGGCGTCCTGGATGGACGCGAGCTTCGCGTTCAGGGCCGCCGCGATGGCGCGCGCCGACAATTGCGGCGAGGTGCGCTGATGGAAGTCGTCGAGGGGGAAGAAGATGAGCCCGGAGCTCGAGCTCTGGGTGAAACCGTTGACGGACATGCCGGCAAATTCCACCGCGTGGGCGATGCCCGGCTGCTTGAGCGCGATGTCGGCGATCCGGCGTGTCACGGCGTCGGTGCGATCCAGCGAGGCCGCCGGCGGAAGCTGCGCGACCGCGACCAGGTACTGCTTGTCCTGCTCCGGAATGAACCCTCCCGGCACGGCGCGGAAGCCAAACCAGGTGAGCACGATCAACCCCGCGTAGATGGCCAGCGCAATGCCGCCGTGCCTCATGGTGAGGCTGAGCGCGCGCGAGTAGTTGTCGCCGCTGCGGGCGAAACCGCGATTGAAACGCCCGAAGAAGCCGCCGAGGAGCCGGTTCATCAGCCGCGAGAGTGCATCGGGCTGCGCGCCGTGGGGCTTGAGCAGTACTGCCGCGAGTGCCGGCGAGAGGGTGAGCGAGTTGAACGCGGAGATCACCGTCGAGATGGCGATGGTGAGAGCGAACTGGCGGTAGAACTCCCCGGTCAGCCCGCTCACGAACGCCACCGGCCCGAACACCGCGCACAGAACGAGGGTGATGGCGATGATCGGACGGCTCACTTCGGCCATCGCCGCCTTGGTAGCGTCGCGCGGTGAGAGGCCCGCGGCGATGTGACGCTCGACGTTCTCCACGACGACGATGGCATCGTCCACTACGATGCCGATGGCGAGCACCAGCCCGAAGAGCGACAGCGTGTTGATGGAGAAGCCGAACGCCAGCAACACCGCGAAGGTGCCGATCACCGAGATGGGCACTGCAATCAGCGGAATGAGCGAAGCGCGCCAGGTTTGCAGGAACAGGATGACGACCAGGACGACCAGCGCCACGGCTTCCAGGAGCGTGTGCACGACCGCATCGATCGACTGGCGCACGAACTGCGTTGGATCGTAGAGGATGCCGTAATCCATGCCCTCGGGAAAATTCTTCTTCAGCTCCTCCATCGTCTTGCGGACGTTGGTAGAAAGCTCGAGCGCATTCGCGCCGGGCGACTGGAATACCGGGATTGCGAGCGAGGGCTTGTTGTCGAGGAAGCTGCGCGTGCCGTAGGCCTGCGCACCAAGCTCGACGCGCGCAACGTCGCCGAGCCGCAGCACCTGTCCATCCTGCCCGGTCTTGATGATGACGTCGCGGAACTGCTGCTCATCCGTCAGGCGTCCCGCGGCGTTGAGCGCGAGCTGAAATTCTGCTTCGTTCGAGGGCGGAGCGCCCAGCTGGCCGGCGGCCACCTGCACGTTCTGCTCGCGGATCGCGGCGACGACATCGCCGGCGGTCAGGTTGCGCGCTGCGAGCTTCTGCGGATCGAGCCACACACGCATCGAATAGTCACCACCGCCGAAGACCTGCACGTCACCCATCCCCGGCAGGCGTGCCAGCACATCCTTGATGTTGAGTACTGCGTAATTGCGCAGATAGAGCGAGTCGTAGCGCCCGTTGGGGGAGGTCAGGTTGACGACCAGAGTGAGGTTGGAAGAGGCCTTGACGGTGTTGACACCGAGATTGCGCACTTCTACAGGCAGGCGCGGCAGGGCCTGCGCGACGCGATTCTGCACCTGCACCTGGGCGCGGTCGATGTCGGCGCCGATGCGGAACGTCACCGTGAGCGTCAACGAGCCGTCCATCGTCGAGGTCGAGGACATGTAGAGCATGTCTTCCACGCCCACGATCGCCTGCTCCAGCGGCGCCGCCACCGTGTCGGCGATGACCTTGGGATTGGCGCCGGGGTAGGAAGCGTGCACGACGACCGACGGCGGCACGACCTCCGGATACTCGCTGATGGGAAGCTTGAAGAGCGCGATGAGGCCCGCGATGGTGATGAATGCCGAGATGACGCCGGCAAAAATCGGGCGCTCGATGAAGAAATCGGAGAGTTTCACTGCGCGGTCCCGTGGTCGGTGGATTGCGTGCGCGGCGGGCTCGAGCTGCGGGTGTTCGCGGCGAGCAGCGGCTGCCCGTCTGCCGGGTGGTGCTCACCCATGGCGACGCGCTGTGGCGCCACCTGCGCACCGGGGCGAACGCGCTGCAGGCCATTGACGACGATGGTCTCCCCGGAGGAGAGCCCTTCCTGCACCACGCGCAAGCCGTCGATGATCGGACCGAGCTTCACCGGGCGGAACTCGACCTTGTTGCCCTCGCCCACGACCAGCACGTAGCGCACGGTCTGGTCAGTGCCGATCGCGCTGTCGTTTACCAGCACCGCGCTGTGCTCAGCGCTGCCCAGGAGCCTGATGCGCGCGAACAGGCCCGGCGTGAAGATCCGCTCGTGATTGTCGAGCAGCGCGCGACTGCGGATGGTGCCGGTGGCTGGATCGACTGCGTTGTCGACGAACACCATTACGCCCTGGTGCGGATAGCCGTTCTCGTCCGCGAGTCCCACCTTCGCGGGACTGGGCGCCTCGCGCGAGCCGCTCTCGGCGACGTCGCGGGCACGCTTGGTGTACTTCAGATACACGCGCTCATCACCATCGAAGGTCACGTAGATGGGATCGAGGGAGACCAGGGTGGTAAGCAGCGTCTGGCCATTCGTGACGAAGTTTCCGCTGGTGATCAGCGCGCGGCTGATGCGCCCCGCGATCGGCGCCGTTACGCGCGTAAAGTCGAGGTTCAGCGCCGCGGCATCGAGCGCGGCCTGCGCGGCCTCCACATTCGCCTGCCCCTGCTCGAGCCCGGACGTACGGGTGTCGAACTCCTCCTGGGAGATGGCATGCTGCGCGAGAAGCTTCGTCGCCCGGTCGCGTTCGGATCGTGCGAGTATCAGCTGCGAGCGCGACTGCGCCAGCTGCGCGCGAGCCTTGTCGCGCTCCGCAACGTAAGGCCGCGGGTCGATGACGAACAGCACATCGCCCTTCCTGACCTCGCTCCCGTCCTTGAAGTTGACCGAAGAGATGTAACCGGAGACGCGCGGCCGGACCTCGACGCGCTCCACCGCTTCGAAGCGCCCGGTGAATTCGTCGAACTCCGTGACTTTGCGCGAGATGGCCGCCGCCACCGTGACCTGTGGCAGCGCGGGCCCGGCGTGCGGCTCGGCCGCCTCATCGCGAGCGCAGCCGCTCAGGAGGAGCACAGCGGCGGACGCGGCGGCGAACAATAGATAAGAGTGACGCATCGGGTTCCTCCCCCAGTAAGCGGTTGTGCCAGTTCCATCGGCCGCGCCACGAGACGGCTGCGCCGAGCAGGCATTGTTGTGTTACGGGGTTACACATGAAATGCATCGGC
Organism: Steroidobacteraceae bacterium; assembly: GCA_035937715.1. GTDB lineage: Bacteria > Pseudomonadota > Gammaproteobacteria > Steroidobacterales > Steroidobacteraceae > 13-2-20CM-66-19. The sequence continues at coordinate 26,517 of DASZHQ010000079.1, forward strand.
AGGAGAGCAGCGAACGTGTCTGCCGGCAGGCGCCCGGCTATCTCGCATGGGTGAGTGAGGCTGTGCGATGGTTGCCGGCGGCAAGCCGACGTTTACCTGGGGAGCGCTCGCGGCGCCCGGATAATCAAGAGGTTAGCCGCGTGATTGCTTGACGACCTTGCCGCAGGCCGGTCTAATACGCGCCCTTCCGTCCTCGGCGGCCAGGTAGCTCAGTTGGTAGAGCAGCGGACTGAAAATCCGCGTGTCGGTGGTTCGATTCCGCCCCTGGCCACCATAAAATCAACCGTTAGGCGCGGCGAAGCGAGATCAACTGTGGTGTGAAGACACATGGCGATTCTTAATGTCCACCACCGCACGCGCTACCGTTATTCGCAGCCCGTCGAGTTCGGTGAACATCGGCTGATGTCCCGGCCGCGTGACAGCCACGATCTGCGGCTCATCGACACGACGCTCCTCATCGACCCGCCCCCGAGCGCGCTACGATGGATTCACGATGTTTTCGGCAATTCCATCGCAATTGCGACTTTCGACCGGCCGGCGGATACGCTCACGTTCGAA
>DASZHQ010000080.1:0-23419 GCA_035937715.1 Steroidobacteraceae bacterium
CTCGCCGCGCCGGGCGCGCGCCCCGGCACCCCCGACCGCGCGGCCGTCCGTGCCATCGCCCTCGGGACGCTGCGATGGTATCTGCGCCTGTTGCCCGCGCTCGGGCTGCTGCTCGAACGCCCGGCGGCCGTCGCGCACGCCGTCCGGGCGCTACTCGTTGTCGGCGCTCACCAGGTGGAGTACTCGCGCACGGCCCCCGAGGCGAGCGTGCATGCGACCGTCGATGCGGCACGGCTCCTGGGTGTCCCGCGCAGCACCGGTCTCATCAATGCGGTACTGCGCCGGTTCGTGAGCGAGCGTGCCGCGCTCTTCGGGCGCGTCGATGAAGACCTCGCGGCTCGCACCGCCCACCCCACCTGGCTCGGCGAGCGCATCTGCGCCGCCTGGCCGGAAGACCCGAGTGTGCTCGTGGCCAACAACGCCCATCCCCCCATGACGCTGCGCGTCGATCTCTCCCGCTCGGACCGCACCGCCTACCTTGCACGCCTCGCAGCCGCCCAGATTGATGCATTTGAGATACAGTGGGCACCTTCAGCGGTCACTTTGAATCACCCGCTCGATATCAGCCGCCTGCCGGGCTTTGCGGACGGGGTCGTGTCCGTGCAGGACGCCGGGGCGCAACTCGCCGCGCCGCTTCTCGAACCGCTCCCGGGCATGCGCGTGCTCGATGCTTGTGCCGCCCCGGGCGGCAAGACCGGCCACCTGCTCGAGCTTCTCGGTGAGGGCGCCGATGTGACTGCGGTCGACATCGACCCGGCGCGGCTCGGCCGGGTGCGCGAGAACCTGAGGCGCCTCGGGCGCTCCGCGCGCCTCATCGAGGCGGATATGCGCGATCCGCAGAGCTTCTGGGACGGACGGCCGTTCGAGCGCATCCTGCTGGATGCGCCTTGCTCCGCCACCGGAGTGATCCGGCGTCATCCGGACATCAAGCTACTGCGGCGCCCCGGTGACATCCCCGCATTCGCGAGGCAGCAGCTGGCGATGCTGCACGCCGCGGCGGGCATGCTCGCTCCCGGTGGGCGCATGGTGTATTCGACCTGCTCGGTACTGCCGGAGGAGAACGAGGAGGTCGTCGCGGCGTTCCTGGGCACGGAACCTCGGATACGCGCCGCAGCGCCCGCAGTGGCGAGGCTGGCGCCAGGCGCCCGGGAGTGTCCGGTGGGGGCGCAGCTCCTGCCCGGAGCGGCCGCGGGGACCGACGGCTTTTATTATGCTTGTCTCGAAAAGACAACGGCCGCAATCTAGGGCCGGACACTGGCCCCAGAACACGCGCGACGCCCGACCGAGCTACCGTTGCATTCATGCTACGCGGCGATTCACCTAGGTTCGGTTTGACTCGGGGCGGCCGGCTCGCCGCCTGGTGCGCGCTCGCCCTGGGCGCGCTCGGTCTCGGTGTCTTCGCTCGCACCGAGGCTGACGCGCTCGAGGGCATCCTCGAGGTGCGCTCGGCGTACGTGAACCTCGATAAGGGCGTGTTCCTGCTGCACGCCCGGGTGGAGTATCCGGTGAGTCCTGCGATCCGCAGTGCGCTGCAGGACGGCATCACCCTCACCTTCGACCTCGATGTGCGGGTCGATCGCGACCGGCGCCTCTGGTTCAACGCTAACATCGTCGAACTCACGCTGCGGCGCGAGCTGACCTATCACGCGGTCAGCGACCGCTACGTCGTGCGCGACATCCGCAGCGGCGACCAGGAGACCTTCGCAACGCTCGACGAGGCCCTGACATACCTCGGGAGGATCGACGCCTGGCCGATCCTGGTCGAGCCGCAGCTCGACGGCGGCAAGTACAGCATCAGCGTGCGCGCGGGGGTGCGGCGCGGACACCTGCCGGCATCGCTGCGCGCTATTCTCTTCTGGACTGACGATTGGATCCGCGTGAGCGAGTGGTACACATGGTCCCTGCCGGTGTGAGCCCGCGTCCGCCCCGCAGGCTGCGCTGGGTCGCGGTCGGCCAGGGACTGCTGTGGGGCGCGATCGGGCTCGGGGCCTTCCTGCTGCTCGCCAAGAGCGTGCAGAACTCCCCGGAGTTCGGGCGGCTGCAGCTGTGGATCCTGCTGTTCGATACCTGCGGCGTGATCGCGCTCAGCGTGCTGCTGGCGCGCAAGCTCTGGCGGCTGGTACGCGACTACCGTGCCCACGTCCCCGGCTCGCGCCTCACGGCGCGCACCGTCGGTATTTTTGGCGCACTGGTCATCGCGCCGCTCCTGATCGTCTATCTCTCCTCGCTGGAATTCATCAATCGCGGCATCGACAGCTGGTTCAAGGTCGAGGTGAAGCAGGGATTGAACGATGCGCTCGGGCTCTCGCGCGCGGCACTCGACCTGCGCATGCGCGAGTACTCCGCGCGCACCCAGGCGCTCGCCGATGCGCTCACTTCGGCCTCCCCCGCCGACGTGCAGGCCCAGCTCGATGCCGAGCGCCACCGCAGCCAGGCGCTCGAGATCGTGCTGTTCGGCGGGCACGGGCGCATCCTCGGGGCGAGCCTGGAGAATCCGCTGGAGAGCCTGCCGTCGCAGCCGCCTCCGGACCTGGTGCGCCAGGTCGAGCAGCATCGGCCGTACGTGAGCCTCGAGCCCGCCGGGCGCGGGCGCTACCTGATCCGTACTGCCGCCGCTTTGGGCGACGCCGCCCTCGGCGTGGCCGCCGGGCGGCACGAGGCGCGCTTCGTGGTGGCGATCTATCCGGTGCCGGCGCAGCTCGCGGCGCTCACCGAGGCAGTGCAGAGCTCCTACTCGCAATACGGCGACCTCGCCGCGCTGCGGGAGCCGCTGAAGTACAGCTTCCGCCTCACCCTCACTCTGGTGTTGCTGCTCTCGATGCTCGCGGCGATCTACGGCGCGATCTACTCCGCACAGCGCCTGGTACGCCCGGTGCAGGATCTCATCGAGGGCACGCGCGCGGTCGGCAAGGGCGACTTCGCCACGCGCTTACCGCTACCCTCGCGCGACGAGATGGGCTTCCTCGTGCATTCCTTCAACGATATGACCAAGCGCCTGCGGCGCGCGCGGGCCGAGGCGACCCAGAGTCAGCAGGCGGTGGAGCGCGAGCGCGAGCGCCTCGCGATCATCCTGGCGCGCCTCTCCACCGGCGTGCTCGCCCTCGACCGCAACCTGATCGTGCGCACCGCGAACCAGGCCGCCGGCGCGATCCTCGGCAGCGACCTGTCGGCCGCCACCGGCAGAGCCCTCCCCGAGCTCGCCGCGAGCAACGAGCGGCTCGGGCAGTTCGTCGCGGCGCTGGCGGTGCGTTTCTCCGCCGGGCGCGAGGAGTGGCGCGAGCAGCTCGACCTCGACAGCGCCGCCGGGCGCCGCACGCTCATGTGCGCCTGCACACCGCTCCCGGGCGAGGATTCCGCCAAGGGCTTCGTCATCGTGTTCGATGACATCACCGCGCTGCTGCAGGCGCAGCGCGATGCGGCTTGGGGGGAGGTGGCGCGGCGCCTGGCGCACGAAATCAAGAATCCCCTGACGCCCATCCAGCTGTCCGCCGAGCGACTGCGCCGGCGGCTCCTGAGTGGCATGAGCGCGCGCGACGCGGAGATCCTCGAGCGCGGCACGCGCACCATCGTGCAGCAGGTGGAGACCATGCAGCAGATGGTCAACGCGTTCAGCGAGTACGCGCGCGCCCCGGAAATGCAGGTCTCGCGCTTTAACTTAAACCAGCTGATCACCGAAGTGGCCGACCTGTACCGCACGGAGGATCCGCGTACGCGCATCCAGCTGGATCTCGATGAGCGCATCGAGGGAATCGAGGCCGACCGCGGGCGGGTGCGCCAGATCCTCAACAACCTCGTGACCAACGCGCTGGAGGCGCTCGATGACATCGTCGCGCCGCTGCTGGAGATCTCCACGCGTCTGGAAACTGCCGCCGAAGGCGAGTACGTGGCGCTCACCGTGTGTGACAATGGCCCGGGCTTTCAGCGCGAGCTGCTCGGCCGGGTGTTCGACCCGTATGTCACCAGCAAGCCGAAGGGGACGGGCCTGGGGCTCGCGATCGTCAAGAAGATCGTCGAGGAGCACGGTGGGCGAATCGATGCGGACAATCGGCCCGAAGGTGGAGCACGCGTGCGCGTCGTGCTGCCGGTGAAGGACAGCACCCGCTCCGCCGCGGCGGGCGCTCGCGAACGGCTGGATCAGTTGCGGAGAGAGAGAGCATGAGCGGTCCACACATTCTCGTGGTCGATGACGAGGCGGATATCCGCGGGTTGCTGAAGGAGATCCTCTCCGAGGAAGGCTACGAGGTGGACGTGGCCGCCAACGCCGCGCAGGCGCGCGCCTCGCGCGCGCGGCAGGTGCCCGATCTCGTGCTGCTCGACATCTGGATGCCGGACGTCGACGGCATCACGCTGCTGCGTGAATGGTCGGTCGCCGCCACCGACGGTTGCCCGGTAGTGATGATGTCCGGGCACAGCACGGTGGAGACGGCGGTGGAGGCCACGCGCCTCGGCGCGTTCGACTTCGTCGAAAAGCCCCTGTCGCTCGCCAAGCTCCTGCGCACCGTGGAGCGCGCGCTCGATGCCGGCCGGCGGCACCGCCAGTCCGGACGCCTGCTCGGCTCGCCGCTCGCCGTGCCGATCGGCAAGAGCCGACTCATGCAGCAGCTGCGCGCCGAGCTGCAGCAGATGGCCGCCAACCCCTCGCCGGTGCTGCTGGTCGGGGAGCCCGGCTCGGGCCGCGAGGCGGTCGCACGCTATCTGCACGAGCATGGGCCGCGCGCCGCTGCGCCGTTCGTGACGCTCATCGCCCCGAGCCTGCGCGATGCCGACGCGGAAGCGCGCCTGTTCGGGCGCGAGGAGCGCGAGGGCACCCGGGTCACGGGAATTCTCGAGGAAGCCGGCAACGGCACGCTCTTCATCCACGAGCTCGAGGATCTGCCGCCGGGGGTGCAGCGCCTGCTGGTCGGAGTGTTCGAGGCCGGACAGTTCACGCGCATCGGGGGCGCCGAGCCGGTCAGCCTGCGCGCGCGCCTGCTGTCCTCGGCGCAGCCGGGGGTCGAGCATCGCGCCGGCACCGAGAGCCTGCGGCGCGATCTGCTGGCGCAGCTCAACGTGCTCATCATGCGCGTGCCGCCGCTGCGCGAGTATGCCGAGGACGTGCCGGAGCTCCTGCGCCACCACGTGGATCGCCTGGTGGATGCCGATGGGCTGCCCTTCCGGCGCTTCAGCGTCGCCGCACAGAACCGCCTGCGCAACTACCCCTGGCCGGACAACGTGCGGGAGCTGCGCCACCTGGTGCATCGCATGCTGATTCACGGCGGGACGGAGGAGATCCGGCTCGAGGAAATCGAGCGCGAGCTCGCCGTGCAGACCCCGCCCGATGAGCCGCTGGTGAAGCAGGATCTGCTCGCCCTGCCGCTGCGCGAGGCGCGCGAGCAATTCGAGCGCGCCTATCTGCAGCAGCAGCTGCTGCTGTGCAACGGCAAGGTGGGGCAGCTCGCCAAGCGCGTCGGCATGGAGCGCACGCATCTGTACCGCAAGCTGCGCTCGCTCGGGGTCGACTTCAGGAACATCAGCGAGGACTAGAGCGAGGACTAGTCCCCTACCCGAATCACCAGCGCGTCCACCTCCGCCGCCTGCAGCTGCCGGCGCACCCTGTTGAGCTCCTCGAGATTGCTGATCGGCCCGATGCGCACGCGGTGCCAGACGTCGGCGTCGACCGCCACGCGCTGCACCCTGGCCTGAACTCCCTGCAGCGCAAGCTGCGCGCGCACGCGCTCGGCATCCGACTCGTTGCGGTAAGAGCCCGCCTGCAGCACGTAGACGCCGGGACGCTCGATCCTGGACGCGGCTGGCGGGTCGCGCTTCACGTCCTTGTCTTTTTCCGGCACGACGACTTCGAAGTTGGGTAGCATCTCGTAGAAATCGTACTTCTCGGAAGGCTTGCCGGAAGCGGCGCCGCGGGCGTCGAGGTCCGCGCGCGCGCTGCGATGCGGCTCGGGTCGCGGTGTGTCGGCCCCCGGCTCCGCGCGGTGAGCCTTGCCGCCGAGATACACGAACGCGAGGCTCGCCAGCACCGCTCCGGCTACGGCGCCGGAGCCGAACTCGCGCCAGCGCCGCAGCTCGAACGGGCGCCGGTGCGTGGATTTGTAGTCGCGCGCCGTCAGCTTAGCCATGTGCCACGCGCGTGCCGCTCACATGCTCTCCGGCGCCGATACGCCGAGCAGCGTCAGCCCGTTGCGCACCACCTGCTGCACGCCCAGCACCAGCGCCAGGCGCGCGTTGCGCAGCGGCGCCTCCTCGACGATGAACGTTTCCGCGTTGTAGTAGGTGTGAAAAACGTTGGCCAGCTCGCGCAGGTAGTGCGCCAGCGTGTGCGGTGCGCGGTTCACCGCCGTCTGCTCGAGAACTTCCGGGTAGCGGGCGAGCGCGTGCAGCACCGCCTGCTCGTGCGGGCCGCCCAGGCTGGCCACGGCGGCTGCGAGTCCCGCGGCGCGCTCGAACGACAGGCCGCGCGCGGCGAGCTGCTTCATGACGCTCGCCACCCGGGCGTGCGCGTACTGGATGTAGTAGACCGGGTTCTCGTTGCTGCGTGACTTGGCGAGCTCGAGATCGAAGTCGAGCGGCTGCTCGTGGCTGCGCATGAGATAGAAGAAACGGCAGGCGTCGTTTCCGACCTCGGCGCGCAGCTGGCGCAGCGTCACGAACTGCGCTTCGCGCTTGCCCATCGGAATCCTTTCCGCGCCCCGGAACAGGCTCACGAACTGGATCAGCGGCGCTTCCAGACACTCGCCCGGCTGCCCGAGCGCGATGAGCCCGGCGCGCACCCGTGCCACGTAGCCGTGATGATCCGCTCCCAGGACGTCGATGAGGCGCGTGAAGCCGCGCTCGCGCTTGGCGAGGTGATAGGCGATGTCGGAGGCGAAATAGGTCTTCTGGCCGTTCTCGCGCACCACGACCCGGTCCTTCTCGTCGCCGAACCGGGTGGCGACGAACCACACTGCTCCGTCGCGGCGCTGCAGGTGTCCCTGGCGGGCGAGCAGCTCGAGCGCATGATCGATGGCACCGCTCTCGGCGAAGGCGCGCTCCGACACCCAGTGCTCGAAGCGCACGCCGAACTCGGCCAGATCGCTGCGGATGTCGGCCAGCATTTCCTCGAGCGACAGCTGCAGCACGCGCCGAAAGCCATCCGCGCCGAGCAGCTCGCGCGCGCGCGCGATCAGCGCATCGATGTACGCCTCCTTGTCGCCCGCAGGAGCGTCGGGCGGCAGCTGCGCGAGCACCACGGCCGCCGGGTGGCGCAGCTGCTCGCCGGCGCCGCCGCGCAGCTTCTGCGCCAGCGGCAGCACGTAGTCGCCGCGGTAGCCATTCTCGGGAAAGGGCAGCGATTCGCCGCACAGCTGCAGATAGCGCACCCAGGCGCTGACGGCGAGGATGTCCATCTGCCGTCCGGCATCGTTGATGTAGTACTCGCGCGCGACGCTGTACCCGGCCGCCGTGAGGATGTTGGCCAGCGTCGCCCCGTAAGCCGCCTGGCGACCGTGACCCACGTGCAGGGGGCCGGTGGGATTGGCGGACACGAACTCCACCAGCACCCGCTCGCCCGCCCCGAGCCTGCTTTCGCCGTAGCCGGCGGCCTGTTCGTGAATGCTGGCGAGCTCGCGCGCGTAGGCTTCGGCGCTCAGGTGAAAGTTGATGAAGCCGGCGCCCGCCACCTCGGTGCGGGCAATGAGCACGCTGATTGGCAGCGCGGCGACGATCGCCGCCGCCAGCTCGCGCGGATTCCTGCCCGCACTCTTAGCGAGGCGCAGTGCGAGATTGGTGGTGAAATCACCGTGGCGCGCCTCGCGTGTGCGCTCCACCACCACCGCGGAGGCCGCAGGCATCTCGGGCAGCATGCCTCCCGGGAGCCGGGCCAGAGCGGTGAGCAGCAGCTGCTCGAGGTCGTGTTTCACGCGGTGGAAAGCTCACGTGCGGGCAGGGGCGCAAGTGTACCCGAAGGGCTGCGGCCAATTTTGCCCCCCACTGGTCCGGATCCGGCCGCTGCGGCCGGCGCCGCAGTTGTAAACTTGCCGCCCGTGCAGCGACGACAGTTATTGCAGGGAGCGCTCGCCCTGACGCTTCTGGCGCATCCGGGACCGAAGCGCCTGGCGCACGCGGCCGCCCCAGCGGAGGTGGCCGGCGTGCGCATCCCGCGCACGCCGCTCGCCGTGCGTGCCGTCGCCTTCGCACGCAGCAGCTGCCCCGACTTCCTGTTCAATCACTGCATGCGCACCTATGTATTCGGCGCCCTGCACTTGCAACACCAGCAGCGCACGTATCGTGCCGAGGACGCTTTGATCGGCGCGGCGCTCCACGACCTGGGGCTGCTGCCCGCGTTCGCAACCCCCGCTGGGTCGTTCGAGACCGACGGGGCGGATGCCGCCGAGCGCTGGGTGCGCGAGAACCACGGTACGGCCGCCGCGGGCGATCGCGTCTGGCATGCAGTGCAGATGCATGACGGGGCGTGGGCGCTGACGCAGCGGCAGGGGGCGGAGGCAATGTTGGTCGCGCTCGGCGCCGCGACCGATGTGGACGGGCCCGACCCGAGGCATCTCGAATCACGCGAGGTCGAAGAGGTGGTGGCGGCTTTCCCGCGCCTGCAGTTCAAGAAGCGCTTCAGCGCGCTGCTCGTGGCGCATTGCGAGCGCAAGCCTGACTCGCAGCGCGCCACCTGGCTCGAGGGGCTGTGCCGCGGGCATGCCGCGCACCCCGCCGCCGACAACGCCGTGGAACGGGAGATCCTCGCGGCGGACTTCGCCGAGTAACGCGTCAGAACAGCTCGATCGGATCCACGTCGAGCGACCAGCGCACGGCACGCGCGCTCTTCAGCTGCTCGACCTCAGGGAGCCAGCCATCGAGGAAGGCGTGCAGGCGCGCACGCTCGGGGCTCTCCAGCAGCAGCTGCGCGTGATAGCGCCCGGCGCGCTTCGCCATCGCCGCCGGTACCGGACCGAGGAGGCGCACGCCGGCAGGCGGGCGGCGCGCCAGGCGGCGCGCCTCGCTGAGGAAGGCCAGCGCGGCGTCCGCGCTGCGGGCCGAATCGCGCAGCGCCGCGAGTCGGCTGAACGGTGGCCAGGCGGCCTGCGAGCGCTCCTCCAGCGCCGCACGCGCGAATCCCTCGTACCCGGCCGCGAGCAGGCTCTGCAACAGCGGGTGATCGGGGAATTCCGTTTGGATCAGCACTTCGCCGGGTCTTGCTCCGCGCCCGGCGCGCCCCGCGACCTGCACGATGGTCTGCGCGAGGCGCTCGGGCGCGCGGAAGTCGGTGCTGAACAGGCCCTGGTCCGCATTCAACACCACTACCAGCGTCACGTTCGGGAAGTCGTGCCCCTTGGTGACCATCTGCGTGCCGACGAGGATGCGCGCTTCGCCCGAGGACATGCGCTGCATCACGCTCTCGAGGTCTCCGCGCCGGCGCACGACGTCGCGGTCGAGGCGCGCGACCATCGCCTGGGGGAAGAGGGCGACGAGCGTCTCCGCGATGCGCTCGGTCCCCTGCCCGACGGGCTTGACCGTGAAGCCGCACTGCGGGCAGCGCGCCGGGAGCGGTGCATCGGCGCCGCAGTGATGGCAGCGCAGTCTGCCGGCACCGAGGTGCACGGTGAGCCGCGCGTCGCAGTCGCGGCACGGGGCGATCCAGCCGCAGGCCGTGCACAGGAGCGTCGGCGCGTAGCCGCGGCGATTGAGGAATACCAGCACCTGGCCGTCCTCGGCGAGATGCCGCTCGATCGCGAGCACCGCCGGCGTTGCGAGACCTGACCGCACGGCGCTGCTGCGCAGATCCACGAGCGACAGCCGCGGCGGCTGCGCCTGCGCGGGGCGGCGCTGAAGTTTCAGCAGCGCGTAGCGGCCCGCGGCGACGTTGTGCAGCGTCTCGAGGGCCGGCGTCGCCGAGCCCAGCACTACCGGCACGCCGGCGAACCGCGCCCGCATCACCGCCAGGTCCCGCGCCGAATAGTGAAAGCCGCCTTCGTGCTGCTTGAAGGAGGCATCGTGCTCCTCGTCCACCACGATGAGTCCGAGGTCCGGGACCGGAGCGAACGCCGCCGAACGGGTCCCGAGCACGATGCGCGCCTCGCCGCCGAAGGCGGCGCGCCAGGCGAGAAGCCGCTCGTGGTCGGTGAGTGCCGAATGCAACGCGGCGATCGGAGTGTCGAACCGCTCGCGCAAGCGGGTGAGGAGCTGCGGCGTGAGGCCGATCTCGGGCACCAAGAGCAGCACCCGCCGCCCGGCGAGCAGCACACGCTCCATCAGCCGCAGGTACACCTCGGTCTTGCCGCTTCCGGTGATCCCGTGCAGCACGAACGCGCTGAAGGCGCCGAGGGCTGTGCTGACCGCCTCCACCGCCGCGCTCTGCTCGGGCAGCAGCGGCGGTCCCGCAACGCGCACCGCCGCCGGCGCCTGCGCGCTCGCGATGGTGACCTCGCGGCTCGCGATCCAGCCGCGCTGCGTCAGTGCCCGCGCCGCCCCCCGCCAGCTACCCGCGCCCGCATCGAGGACCGCGGCCGTGGCACCGCCGCGCTCGAGCAGAAAAGCGAGGAGCTCGCGCTGTCGGACCGCACGCCGCAGCTCGCCCGCCGCCAGCGCCCCGGCCCCCGCGTCGGTGACGCCCCAGTGCTCCTCGCGCGTGGTGGCGGAGGCGCCGAGCCGCAGCGCCTTGGGCAGGGCGCTCGCGAGCACTTCCCCGAGCGGGTGGTGGTAGTAGTGCGCCGCCCACTCGATGAGACCGAGCGCGCCCCGATCGAGGAGCGGCTCGCGATCGAGGACCTCGAGGATCGGCTTCAGGCGTGCCGCTGGCACGGGCGAGCTGGCCGAGACTGCCATCACCACGCCAACCAGGCGCTGCCGGCCGAACGGCACCCGCACCCGCGCGCCGATGGCCGGCTGCGCCGCGGCGGGCGTCGCCGCCGTGGGCAGGTAGTCGAACAGCTGCCGCAGCGGGGTGTCGAGCGCCACCCTGAAAATCGTGGGCACGTGTGGCAAGGGGTACGTTAAATCAGAGACTTATTCGGCATTTGGGCCGTCAACCCACGCACGCGGGCGCGCGTTATACAGGCCATGTCCGAGTTTGCTACGCTCGCGTCGCCTTATAGCATGCCGGCTGCTCTACACGGCGACGTGGACCTGACCGACCCTGAAGCTCAGACCCGCTCGCGTGCGCTGGACCAGTTCCTGGCCGGCGTCGAACTCAAGGCATTCAAGATCGCGCAGGCCGCGCTGCGGCATGAGGACGATGCGCTCGATGCGGTGCAGGATGCGATGCTGCAGCTGGCGCGCGCCTACGCGAACCGGCCGGCGCAGGAGTGGAAGCCGCTCTTTTATCGCATTCTCGAGAACCGCATTCGCGACATGCAGCGCCGGCGCACGGTGCGCGGACGCGTAATGGCCTGGTTCCCCTTCCGGGGCGACGAGGACGAGGAGGAGCCGGATCCGATCTCCCAGGCGGTGAGTCCCGACCCGCAGCCGGTGAGGCGGCTGGAGCTGGACGAGGCGCTGGGGGCGCTCGAGAAGGCCCTGGGCGAGTTGCCGCGGCGACAGCAGCAGGCGTTCCTGCTGCGCACGCTCGAGGGCCTCGACGTGGCCGAGACCGCCGCCGCCATGGGCTGCTCGGAGGGCAGCGTCAAGACGCATTATTTTCGCGCAGTGCGGGCACTGCGCGCACAACTCGGGGATCTCTACGTATGAGCCCGTTGAATGAGACATTGACGGAATTTGAGCGTAACGCCCGCGCGGTGCTGACGCAGAGCGTGTCGCGCATCGATGCGCGCACGCGCTCGCGACTGAACCAGGCGCGGCAGGCGGCGGTCGCGGCGGCGGGCGCGCGCCGCCGCTCGCTGTCGTGGCGCAATCTCACGCTGATGCCCGTCACGGGCGCCGCGGCTGCAGCGGTGCTGGTGGCGCTGCTGTGGCATCACGAGCCCGCGGGCATCGAGATGCCGATGCCCGAAGCACAGCGCTCAACCGTGGAGGATATGGATCTGCTCGCCGACAACGAGGCGCTCGAGCTGATTGAAGGGTGGGACGGTCCGTTTTACGAGTGGGCGGCAGCCCAGACCGAAGCCAATGCTGAGAGCGATGGCTGATGTGCAGCGGGCGCAATGCGCTTGCGCTGCTGGGGGTTACGCTGGCGCTTGGCTGCGTCGTGGCACGCGGCGACGACGCCCGCTTGGCGGAAGACCCCGATGCCGGCTTCCTGGAATTCCTCGGCAGCGTCGACCGCTTGGCCGAGGTGAATCCCGATTACCTCTCGCAGCCGGACCCGCCGGGCGCAAAATCCGACGCGAAGAGGGCCGCAGCGCCGGCACGGCCGGCGTCCCCGCCGCCGCCCTTGCTACCGTCCCCGCGAGCGCAGCGCCAGATGCCCCCGGCTGCCACGAAGGCCTCCGAAAGGACCAACAATGAATAACCGATGGCGTGCGCTGGCGCTTGCCGTGCTGGTCGGCGCAGCCGCTGCCGCGCTCGCGCCGTCGATGGCCCAGGAGCCGCAAACCGCTCCCGCATCATCGGGCGTGGCATGGTCGAGTCTTTCGCCGGATCAGCAGCGGCTCCTGTCGCGCTACGGCAGCCAGTGGAACGGACTCCCGCCCGAGCGGCAGCAGGCCCTGGCACACGGCAGCGAGCGCTGGCTCGGCATGTCGCCCGGGCAGCGTGACCAGGCACGCGAGCGTTTCTCGCGCTGGCACTCCCTTCCCCCCGAGCAGCGCCACGCGCTGCGCGGCCGCTGGCAGAGGTTCCAGGCACTGCCGCCGAACGAGCAGGCAAGCGTGCGCCAGAATTTTCACCGCTTTCAGCAGTTGCCCCCCGAGCGCCGCCAGATGCTGCGCGAGCAGTGGCGCAACGCCACCCCCTCGCAGCGCCAGCAGATGGTCGAGCACGCGCGCGAGCAGCGCCCGAAGGGTCCGGTGCCGCACCCCCCGCCGCCCCCGCCGCCGCATCACTGAGGTCGCGTCCCCGCGCTTATTTAGCGCCGTTGTCCCGCGGCCGCACCGGCAGCGGTACGTTGCAGACATCGACGCGCCCCGCGGGCACCTTGAACCACTCCTCGCGACGGCTGCGGCGTGCTTCGACGTAAGCGAGGAAGGCGGGCGTGTCGGTGCGCAGCACTTCGAGTTCCGTGCGCTGCGCCGGCGGCACATCCGCCGCCACCCGGATGGACCTGATCGGCACGCGCTGCTCGGGGCGCTCGTAGCGGCCGAGCGCACCGCTGCCGCGCGGCATCACCGACAGCAGCTCCATGCCGGACACGACGCGCCCGAGAAGCGTGACATTGCGATCGAGATGGCGCGGGGCCTGGCCGATCACGACATACAACTCCGTACCCCCGCCGCTGTCGACATCGTTGTCGCGGCCAGCTCCCACCATGCCGTAGCAATGCACCAGCCACGCGCGCCCCAGCACCGGGTCTGCGGCCACCGGTAACCCGTCTACGAACCCGACCTCCGGGGCATAGGTATCGGGGTCGGGAAGTTTCGTGACCGACACTCCCCGCAGCGGGCGCTCAAATTCCGCTCCCACCGTGCGCCGCGCGGCGCCGACAGGCTTGTGGCCCGCCGCGTCCCCCCATTGCACGACGTAGTTATCCTGCGCGCGCACGATCGCCAGGCCGTCGAAGTACTTGCCGTGCGCAAGGGCCACGACGTTCGCGACGTGGTGCGGTGCGAACTGCGGAGTGAGCTCGATGACCACCCGCCCGCCGCTGAGCTCCATGTACAGCGTGTTCTGCGGATCAAGGGGCCGCCAGTCCGCGGCGCTCGATGCCGCCAGAACTTCCGCGGTGCTGAGCGGCTTTTTGACGGGCTGGCTCGCGGCCGGGGCGGCGGTCAGTGCCGCGGGGGAGCAGAGCAGCGCCGCGGCGAGGCTCGCGCGCAGCACGCCGCCTCCGGCGGGGTTTGGAGTGGCGGTCATTTGTCTCGCTCGTCGAAATGAAACAGGTGCAGCATGCGGTGCAGCACCGGCGCCACGATGATGCTCGCGCTCACGATGAACACCAGTCCCGCGTACAAGGCGTACCAGCCCGCGAACAGCTTGCCGGCGGGAGTCGCGGGGTTGTTTACCGGGCCCATGCCTCCGAGCAGCATGCTGGCGTTGAGAAACGCATCACGCCACGCCAGGTGTTCGTAATGCGCGTAGCCGAGCATCCCCAGCCACAGCGACGCTGCCAGCAGCAGCGCGGCGAGCGCAAAGTGCCGCAGCAGGCGCCACGCGAAGCGCTGGCGCGACAGGGGCGGATGGCGGCGTTGCTCGTACATGGAGGAAAGCGATCCGGCGCGCGGTTACAGCCGGGTGAAGCCGTCCGCGCTCCAGTCTTCGCTTCCCACACCGTGGTGGACGAAGAAAAGACCGTCCGGATCGTATTTCTTCTTGACGGCCTGCAATTTTGGATAATTCTTGCCCCAGAACGCTCGCTGCCAGATGGGGTTGAAGTAGTTGCTCTCCGAGACGTAGGAGCCGGCCTCGGGCGCCAGCTTGCGCAGCTCCGCGGTCGCCAGATCGATCGCGCGCGCATCCCTGTGAGCCGCATCCGGATCCATCGGGGCACGTGCCATTCCCGGGTAGGCCGCGCCCTCGCCGTCGGCAATGATGGCGAGCGCAAAGGCGTCCGCCACGGCGGGATTGGTCGCGGTGTCGAGTGCCGCGGCACGCACGTCGGCGGGAGCGCCGCCAAGACCTTTGTTGAAGTGCAGGCCGATCTCCTCGTGGCGACTGCCCGCGAACAGCGCCTCGAGGAGACGTGGCCGCTGCGATGTCTGAAGGAGCGAGCCGGGGAGCCACAGTGAATCGTAGCCGTGCAGGAACGCACCCACCTGTTCCTGGTCGCCCTCCCACCAGGCGTGATAGTCGGGCGCTCCTGGACGCGGGTCCGGGATCATCGAGTGATTGCCTTCGGTGTTCCACCAGCGGCGCGCGGGTTTCGCCCCCGCGCCCAGCTCGTCGGTAATGGTGAAGACGGCGGGTGAGGCCCTGACCCAGTCAAAGAAGGGTTGCCACACCCGCCGCGCCTGTGAGTTGTCGAGTCCCTGACACACCATCGAGAGCTTCAGCGTGTTGTCCGGCTTGATCGCGACCTGCTCGCCCCAGTGCCGGTTGTAGAGATGCTGTGCGTAGAAGCCGACGAAGTGCGCGAGCAGTTTGCGGAACGCCTCGTCCGATTGCGCCTTGATGGAGCCCCACGCGGCGCCGGCGAACGGCGGCAGCTCGTGCGTGCGCAGCGTGAGACGCGTAATGACGCCCCAGCTGCCACCGCCACCGCCCTTGATCGCCCAGAACAGGTCCGGTTCAGAGCAGGCGTTCACCGTGCGGACCGTTCCGTCCGTGCTGACGATCTGCGCCTCCAGCAGCCCTGCGGCTGCGGTGCCGAAGCCCTTGGAAAAGCTGCCGAAGCCACCGCTCTGCACCAGTCCGGCGACACCCACCGTGGTGCAACCGCCGCCCTGTACATAGCGGCCCGCCCGGGTTGTCACGGCCTCATAGAGGTCGATCCACATCGCGCCGGCTTGCGCCGTTACCGCCGGCACCGGCTTTGACCGAGCGCCGCAGCCGCTGGCGACGAAGGCATCGTGCAAGGTCACCCCGTTCATCGCGCGCGTCCAGAGCAGCAGCGAGTCAGCTGCGTTGGAGGTGCCCTGATAGCTGTGACCCCCGCCCTTCACCACCAGCCGCAGCCGGTTCTTGCGGGCGAAATTGACGGTCGCTACGACGTCGGCGGTGTTGCGCGCCTTCACCGCATAGACGCTTGGTGCCGGCGTCCATGCATCCAGCCAGCCGGAAACCTGCGTGCCCGCCGGCTGGTCGCCGATATAAAAGGGGTTGCTGATGTTGCCGGCGACCTCGCGGCAGGACGCGCCGGCGGGCTCCTTCTCACAGGGGCTGAACAGCGAATGCACTTCGAGGAGGTTGCCGCCGACAGCCTGCTTCAACTGCTGCCAGCTCGCTGCCCCCGGCCACCGCGGGTCCGAGGGGCGCACGCGCCGCAGCAGCGAGCCCCGGCTGCCCGGCTTTGCAGGCAGCGGCGCAGACGGCGCCGCGAGCAGCGGCAGCGCTGCAATACTCTTCAGGACACTTCGGCGATGCATGTAAAACCTTCCGCCTGGCACCCCGCGAGAGCGGATCGCGCCAGCCGGCGCTCTCCCGCTCACACCGACTTGATGGCCTGGATCAGCTCCGCAACCGCCTTCTGCGCATCGCCATACAACATCCGCGTGTTGTCGAGATAGAAGAGCGCGTTCTCGATCCCGGAGAACCCCGCGCCCTTGCCGCGCTTGATGACGATGACGTTCTTGGCCTTGTCGGCGTTCAGAATCGGCATGCCGTAGATCGGGCTCGACTTGTCGGTACGCGCCACCGGGTTCACCACGTCGTTGGCGCCGGTGACGAGCGCCACGTCCGCGGTGTCGAACTCGGCGTTGATCTCATCGAGATCGGCGATGAGATCGTAAGGCACGCCCGCTTCCGCCAGCAGCACGTTCATGTGCCCGGGCATGCGGCCCGCCACCGGGTGGATGGCGAACTTCACCGTCACGCCGCGATCGATGAGCAGCTGCGTGAGCTCCCAGATCTTGTGCTGCGCCTGCGCGACCGCCATGCCGTATCCGGGCACGATGATCACTTTCTGCGCGAATGCCATCATCACGCCCGCATCGCTGGCCTCGATCGGCTTGAGGCTCCCGCTCACCTCGCCGGTGGCCGCGCCTCCCGTGTCGCCGAATCCCGAGAACAGCACGTTGCCGAGGGAGCGGTTCATCGCCTTGGCCATCAGCTGCGTGAGGAGCGTCCCGGCCGAGCCCACCACGGTCCCGGCGATGATCATGGCGGCGTTGTTGAGCACGAAGCCCTCGAGCCCGACCGCCAGCCCCGTGAGCGCGTTGTAGAGCGAGATCACGACTGGCATGTCGGCGCCGCCGATCGGCAGCGTCATGGTGACTCCCAGGACGAGCGCCAGCACGAAGAAGCCCGTCACCACGCCCGGAGAGGTGTTCGCCTGCGCGGCCACGATCACCCCGAGCAGCAATGCGGCCCCCAGCAGCAGCAGGTTGAACACCTGCTGGCCGCTGAAGCGGATGCTGCGCGTGATGAGGCCCTGGAGCTTGCCGAAGGCGATGGCGCTGCCGCTGAAGGAGACCGCGCCGATGATGCCGCCGGCGACCGCCAGCGCCGTAGTCACATAGCCGGCGGTCCCGCCGCGATACAGCTCCACCGCCGCGATCGCCGCCGCGGCGCCGCCGCCCATGCCGTTGTAGAGCGCGATCATCTGCGGCATGTCGGTCATGGCGACGCGCCGGCCGCTCCAGGCGGCGAGAATGCCGCCGACCAGCATGGCGGGGATGATCAGCTGGTAGTTGGACATCCCCGGATAGAGGAAGGTGACGAGGGTCGCGACCGCCATACCGGCCCCGGCCCACAGGATCCCGCTGCGCGCCGTCACCGGCGAGCTCATGCGCTTGAGGCCCAGGATGAACAGCACGGCGGTGACGAAGTAACTCGCCTGGATCGCCAGCTGCGCGGAAGCCCAGGCGGGCATCAATGCGCCCCGGGAGCGGCGCCGCCGGCGCGCCTGCCGCTCGCCTTGAACATCTCGAGCATGCGCTCGGTCACGACGTAGCCGCCCACGGCGTTGCCGGCGGCGAGCAGCACCCCGAGCACGCCGATCACTTTTTCCAGCGGCGTGGTTGCCGCGCCGAGCGCGACCATGGCGCCCACCAGCACAATGCCGTGCACGAAGTTCGATCCCGACATGAGCGGGGTGTGCAGGATCACCGGCACGCGCGAGATGACTTCGTAGCCGGTGAAGGCCGCGAGCATGAAAATATACAGCGCCACCATGCCGGTCATGTCGATCCCTCCAGCGCCTTGGCCGTCGGTTCGTGTTTGATCTCACCGCCCCGGGTCAGGCACGACTGCGCGAATACCTCGTCGTTCCAGTCGATGGCCAGCTCGCCCTTCACTAGCGCGGGCTTGAGGAAGTTGAACAGGTTGCGCGCGTACATCTCGCTCGCGTTGTAGGCCAGGGCGGCCGCGAGGTTCACCGCCCCGACGATCTTCACCCCCTGGTGCTCCACGATCTCCCCCGCCCGGGTGAGCTCGCAGTTGCCGCCTTGCTCGGCGGCGATGTCGACCACCACCGCGCCGGGGCGCATGCGCTCCACCGCAGCGCGCGGGATGAGGCGCGGCGCGCGCCGCCCGGGCACCGCGGCGGTCGTGATCACGGCGTCCGCCGCGGCGATGCGCGCTTCGAGCACTTCCTGCTGCCGGGCCTGCTCCTGCGCCGTGAGCTCGCGCGCGTAGCCGCCGGAACCTTCCGCGCTCACGCCCGTGTCGACGAACTTGGCGCCGAGCGATCTGACCTGCTCGCGCGTGGCCGCGCGCACGTCGTAGGCTTCGACCACGGCACCCAAGCGCCGCGCGGTCGCGATGGCCTGCAGCCCCGCGACCCCGGCGCCGATCACCAGCACCTGCGCCGGGCGGATGGTGCCGGCGGCCGTGGTGAGCATGGGCATGAACTTCTGCAGCTCGCTCGCGGCGATCAGCACCGCCTTGTAGCCGGAGATCGCCGCCTGCGAGGACAACGCATCCATCGACTGGGCGCGCGAGATGCGCGGCACCAGCTCCATCGCGAAACTGGTGACGCCGCGCGCGCGCAGCGCGCGCACCTCCTCAGCGCGCGCGTGCGGCTGCATGAAGCCCACCACCACCGCTGTGGCCTTGAGCTGCCCGATCTGCGCCACACTCAGCGGCTGCACCGTCAGCACCACGTCCGCCGCCTCGAGCACCGAAGCTGCGGAAGCGGCCCACTCGACACTCTTATATAGCGCGTCCGGGAAGCCGGCGCGCTCGCCGGCACCGCGCTCGATGAGCACGCGTGCGCCTTCCTTGGCGAGCTTGTCGGCCACTTCGGGAACCACGCTGACGCGTGTTTCCTGCGGCGCGCTTTCGCGAAGTGCGCCAATCGTTACTGACATTCACGCACCTCGCGGAAGCGTCGTGGCCGACCGGCCACGCGACTGGGAATTCTTCAATTTAATTAAGACCTTGCGATGTTGAATTGTTGCATAAAACTGCCGTATCTTACAGCGCCTATGATAGGGATCGATCTCGAGCGCGCCGATCACGGCTTCCTGGGCGACCTGAGCGTCGTGGCGACTCCCGCCGCGCGCGGACTGCAGCAGCTGGTGCTGCGCACGGACGTCGCCGGCATGCCGCTCGAGTGGATCGACTACAAGGAAGCGGCGCGACTTTACACCCAGGAGCAGGTGGCATACACGTGCGGCTCGCTGCTGTACGAGCTGTACGGCGGGGTCAACGCGGCCTCCGGCCGGCGCACGGTGCTCGAGGTCAACTCCATCGTCGCTACCGTCGGGCACACCGGCAATCCCGGCAACACGCGCCACGATTACGTGCCGCCGCTGAACAATCAGACGCTGTTCCGGCGGGATGCTTACCTGTGCATGTATTGCAGCCTGCGCTTTCCTTCGCGCGAGCTGTCGCGCGATCACATCCGCCCCTTCAGCCAGGGAGGCTCGGACGCCTGGACCAACGTGGTGGCGGCGTGCCGGCGCTGCAATAACCAGAAGGCCTCGCGCACGCCCGAGCAGGCGCGCATGCAGCTGATCGCGGTGCCCTTCACGCCAACTTACGCCGAATACATTTTCCTGAAAGGGCGGCGGGTGCTCGCCGACCAGATGGAATACCTGGTGGCGCACTTCCCGCGCTCGAGCCCGCTGCACGATCGCATCCAGCGCTGGCTCGCCTGAGCGAGCGCCGTCGCGAGCGGCACACGCCGCAGCGCGTTCTGTCCGTGACGCTGACGCCGGCAGCTGTTAAGGTGAGCGGCGCACTCAAGCAACGGGCGTGAGCTTTGATCTTCCTCGTCGACGCCTCGGTCTACGTCTTTCGCGCCTATCACTCGATGCTCCCCGACATGCGCGACCGGGACGGCCACCCGATGCACGCGGTATTCGGCTTCGCGCGCTTACTCGGCGATCTGATCGAGCGCGTGCGCCCCGCCTACATGGCGGTGGCGTTCGATGCGCGGCGCGCGCTCTCCTACCGCAGCCGCCTCTATCCCCCCTACAAGGCCAACCGCGAGCGCGCACCGGCGGATCTCGTGCTGCAGTTCGAGCGCTGTCGGGAGCTGTGCCAGCACCTCGGGCTCGCGGTATTCGTCGATCCGGACTATGAGGCCGATGACCTGATCGGCACGCTCGCGACCTCGATGCGCGCGGCGGGCGTGCGCTCGGCGTTCATCACGCGCGACAAGGACCTCGCGCAGCTGGTGCGTGACGGCGACCTGCTGTGGGATTTCGGCGCGCGTGGTCAGCTCGGCTACCACGACATCGAGCACCACTTCGGCGTGCGCCCCGAACGCTTTGCCGACTATCTGGCGCTCACCGGGGACGAGGTGGACAACATTCCCGGTGTCCCCGGGATCGGGCACCGCACCGCCGCTGGCCTGATGAAGGCTTTCGGATCGCTCGATGAGCTGTACGCGGACCTCGCGCAGGTCGCGCGTCTGCCGCTGCGCGGGGCGGCAACGCTTCCCGCGCGCCTCGCCGCGCACCGCGATTCGGTCTACCTGGCGCGCGCTCTGACGCGCATCGCCTGCGACCTGCAGCTCGGCGTCACGGCGGGGGCACTGCGGCGGCGCCTGCCCGACCTGCCGGCGCTCGCAGAGCTCTATGACCGGCTGGGTTTCGGACCCTTCCTGCGTCGCCAGGGCGAGCGCCTCGCGCAGCTTCCCACGGCGCCCGCGGCGCAGAGCGCTGCTTGAGCCATGGAGTCATTCGCGGCGCTGGCCCGTGAGATCACGGCGCTCACCGGCAGCTCCTGTGCGCCGCAGCCGCAGCGCAGCGTAGGCGGTGGCAGTATCAACACCTGCTACCGCTGGCTCAGCCCCGGCGGGGCGATGTTCGTCAAGGTCGCAGCGCGCGCCGCCTACCGCACGTTCGAGGCGGAAGCCGCGGGGCTTGCCGAGCTCGACCAGGCACACGCCCTGCGCGTACCGCGCGTGCTGGCGTGCGGGCACACGGACGCCGCGGCCTTCCTCGCGCTCGAGTGGATCGAGCCGGGGCGCGCGGACGGCGCCTGCGAGCGGCGCCTGGGCGAGGGGCTGGCGGCGCTGCACGCGGTGACGGTGTCGCGCTTCGGCTGGGTGCGCGACAACACCATCGGCCGCACCCCGCAGGCGAATGGGTGGATGCGCAGCTGGCTGGATTTCTTTCGCGAGCAACGCCTGCACCCGCAGCTCGCGCTCGCGGCGCACAACGGCTTTGCGCGCCTGCTCGGGGAGCGTGGTGAGCGTCTCCTCGCCGCGCTCCCCGCGCTGCTCGGCGCCCACGCTCCGCCGGCTTCGCTGTTGCACGGGGACCTCTGGGGCGGGAACTGGCTGGCTGCGGCGAGCGGTGAGCCGGTCATCTTCGATCCGGCGGTTTACTACGGCGATCGCGAGACTGACATCGCCATGACGCGGCTGTTCGGGGGCTTCGGCGCGGCGTTCTACCGCTCCTACGAGGCGGCGGCGCCGCTTGCTCCCGGCGCCGGCGTGCGAGCTGAGCTTTATAACCTCTACCATGTGCTGAACCATGCCAATCTGTTCGGCGGCGGCTACGCCGGGCAGGCGTGCGACATCATCGACCGCCTGCTGGCGCAGGTGCGCGCCTAGCGGGCGGCTCCTAAGTGCGGGCGATTGGGCTATGCTTCTCGTCCGCAGCCACAGGAGAGTTGCATGGCGGACAAGAACATCAAATCGGTTCTCCTCGAAGAGCGCAGCTTTCCCCCACCGCCGGCTTTTACCGCACGCGCGCGCATCAAGCCGGCGGATCTGCAGCGGCTGCGCAAGCGGGCACAGGAGGATCACGTCGGCTTCTGGGCGGAGCTCGCCCGCCGCGAGCTGAGCTGGCACACGCCCTTCACCGAGGCCTTCGACGACAGCGAGGCTCCCAACTACCGCTGGTTCAGCGACGGGCATCTCAACGCCTCTCACAACTGTCTCGACATTCACCTCGCCGAGCGCGGCCACAAGACCGCGGTCATCTTCGAGGGCGAGCCAGGAGATGTCAGGCGGCTCTCCTACCGCGAGCTGCACGCGCAAGTGTGCCGCCTCGCCAATGTGCTGAAGGCGCAGGGCATCGGCCGCGGCGACCGCGTCATCATTTATATGCCGCTCGTTCCCGAGATCCTGATCGCCATGCACGCGTGCAACCGCATCGGCGCGATCCACTCGGTGGTCTTCGGCGGCTTCTCGGCGCCCGCGCTCAAGGATCGCATTGAGGACACCGAAGCGCGGCTGGTGATTACCGCCGACGGCGGCTGGCGCGGCGGTCAGGCGATCGAGCTCAAGGCCGCCGCCGACAAGGCGCTGAGCTCCGGCTGTGCGAGCGTGCAGCGGGTCATCGTGCTCAAGCGCACCGGCAAGCCGGTCACGATGAAAGCTGGGCGCGATGTGTGGTGGCACGAGGCCATCGAGGGGCAGCCGCCGGCATGCGAGCCGGTGTGGGTCGACGCCGAGCACCCGCTGTTTCTGCTGTATACCTCCGGTTCCACGGGCAAACCGAAGGGTGTGCAGCATTCCACCGGCGGCTACCTGCTCGGGGCGAAGATCACCACGCAGTGGGTGTTCGATCTGCGCGACGACGACGTGTTCTGGTGTACCGCCGACGTCGGCTGGGTCACCGGGCACAGTTACGTGTGTTACGGACCGCTCGCGGCAGGCGCGACTGTACTGATGTACGAGGGCACGCCGACGGTGCCCGACGGCGGGCGCTTCTGGAAGAACTGCCAGACCCACGGCGTCACCGTGTTCTATACCGCCCCCACCGCGATTCGCGCGCTGATGAAGCTCGGCGACGATCTGCCGCGCAAGTACGACCTCTCGCGGCTGCGCCTGCTCGGCAGCGTCGGTGAGCCGATCAATCCCGAGGCGTGGATGTGGTATCACCGCGTGATCGGCCAGGGCCGCTGCCCGATCGTCGACACCTGGTGGCAGACCGAGACCGGGGCGATCCTCATCTCTCCGCTCCCGGGCGTGACCGCGACCAAGCCCGGCTCCTGCACGCTGCCTCTGCCGGGTATCGAGGCGGAGATCGTCGACGATGACGGGACGCCGGTGAAGGGTGCCGCCGCCGGCGGGTATCTGGTTATCACCAAGCCCTGGCCGGCGATGCTGCGCACCATCTGGCGCAACAACGAGCGCTACATTGCCGGCTACTGGGAGAAGTTCAACAACCGCTATTACCTGGCCGGCGACAGCGCCCATCGCGACAAGGACGGCTATTTCTGGATCATGGGACGCATCGACGACGTGCTGAACGTCGCCGGGCACCGCCTCGGCACCATGGAGATCGAGTCGGCCCTCGTGGCACATGCGCGCGTGGCGGAGGCCGCCGTGGTCGGCAAGCCGCACGAGATCAAGGGCGAGTCGGTGTTCGCCTACGTCGTCACCCGCGGG
>DASZHQ010000081.1:0-11375 GCA_035937715.1 Steroidobacteraceae bacterium
GAATACCGGCGCACGTCCGCGGCGCTGGCGGCGCTCGCTGCATGCCTCCTCGTCGGTGCCTCGGGCGCCGCACAGGCGGCCGCTCCCGCCGACGCGTTCCCCACGGTCACGGTCCGTTACGGTGATCTGAATCTCGGCAACGAGCAGGGCACCAGCGCGCTGTACGCTCGCATCGTATCCGCGGCACGCCAGGTGTGCTTCACCAGCCAGGTCGATTATCGCGATCTGACGGCCTTCAGCCTTGCCAAGGCCTGCGAGAGGCGCGCCATCGCCCAGGCGGTGCACGATGTGAACAGCCCGCGCCTGGCGGCGCTCTACAGCACACGCCTGCGGCACGGCTAGGAGCGCCACGGCGAGAAACCCCGCGCGCGCATCGCGGCCGCGGGGTTCACGGCGGGTGGCCCAACTGACAGGCACCCGCCTGCGCCCGGGGCACGGGAATTCAACCGATCGCCGTGAGCTCCGCTGCACGCAGCTTCACCCCTGCGGCTGCGACGTTCTCCTCGAGATGCGCCACGGAGGAGGTCCCGGGGATCGGCAACATCACCGGCGACTTCGCCAGCAGCCAGGCAAGCGCCGCCTGCCACACGCTCACGCCGTGGGCTTTTGCCACGGCGTCGAGGCCTTTGCTGCCGGCACTGGCTTCGAGGTTATCCGCCGAGCCACCCGCGATCGGTGCCCAGGGAATGAACGCCAGTCGCTCGCGCTCGCAAACTGCGAGCACCTCGGCCGAGGAGCGGTCGGAGACGTTGTAGCGGTTCTGCACCGAGGCGATCGGCACGATGCGGCGGGCCGCGGCCAGCTCATCCACGTTCACCTGCGATAACCCCACGTGGCGGATCTTGCCTTCCCGCTGCAATCGCGCCAGCTCCCCGAGCGACTCCTCCGCCGGCACGTTCGGATCGATCCGGTGCAATTGGTACAGGTCGATGCGCTCGAGCTTCAGGCGCCTGAGGCTCGCCTCGCACGCTGCGCGCAGGTGCGCGGGATGGCCGTCCCTCACCCACTCCGAGGCCCGCGGGCGCACGAGGCCCCCCTTGGTCGCAATGACGAGTCCCCTGGGATAAGGATGCAGTGCTTCGGCGATCAGCCGTTCACTCACCTCGGGGCCGTAGGCATCCGCGGTGTCGATGAAATCGACGCCGAGCTCCACGGCGCGGCGCAGCACCCGCCGGGCCTCGGCAGGGTCCTTCGGCTCGCCCCAGATTCCGGAACCGGTGATGCGCATGGCGCCGAATCCCATGCGATTGACTCGCAGGTCACCACCGATGCCCAGCGTGCCTGCCGCCGCCGCAGGCGCCCCTGCCCGCGCACGCGCCGGAGTGCCGCTCGACAGGAGGCCTGCCATTCCCGCCATGCCGCTCACGAGTAACTGTCTGCGCGTCAGTTGCGGTGCGTTCATCCGCGGAATGCTACCTGAAAAAGCACGCGGGCGGCCTTGCAGCCGCCCGCGTGGATCTTCAATGGACTTAAGGAGGAGCCTGCTCAGGCGGCCTTCTTCGCTCCCGTCGCGCGAGTGGTGGTATCGGCGGCGAATGAGCGCACCGACTCCTGGACCTCGCCCGTGAGAGCCGAGAACTCCTGCGCACGCGCCTTGAGCTTCTCGGTCAGCTCCGTGCCGAGCTCCGCCTGCTTCTGCAGCAGCTCCGCGATGGCCTGCGGACCGACGGCCGCACGCGCACCGAGCACCGCCTTGGCCTGCGCGAGGCCGGCCTCGAGCACGTCGCCGGCGACGGCGTAATGAAAGCGGGCAAAGCGCTCCAGCGCCCTGAAACCATCCTGCTGAGCCTTGGCGAAGGAACTGAAGGTGTCCTTGTAAGTCTCCAGCCAGGCGTGCAGATCGTAACTACGGTCGGTCATAACAGCTCCTGCGGGCTAACACGTCGGGGATTTCACGAAGGAGATTTTACGCTGAACTGTATGCACCGCATGATGAATTAATTATGACAAGTGTGGATACTTACATATTGATTTAATTTAAATTCATTGATCTCTTTTGACTTAATCGTGACGTTATTTGTGCGCTGCACTCGGCCTGCTCCGGGGCTACACGAGACATAAGGAGGGGGCCGCCGGGCGAGCGCGCGGGCTGGCGCAACCCGCCTTGATAAGATGAGTCGCTTCGGGTGCACGGGATGCGAGCCATGGCGGACAAAATGCCCTTGAGTGACCTCGTCAAGCACGTCGGCGAGGAGATGGGCGTTTCCTCCTGGATCACGCTCGACCAGGCGCGCATCGCAGAGTTCGCGCATTGCACCGGCGACCACCAGTGGATCCACGTCGATGTCGAGCGCGCTGCGCGCGAAAGCCCCTTCGGCGGCACGATCGCCCACGGATTTCTCACGCTATCGCTGATCGCGCCCACCGCCTTCGAGGTGCTGGTGCCCCTCGTTGAACCAAAGTCGGTGGTCAACTATGGGCTGGAGAAGGTGCGTTTCATGGCGCCGGTGCGCTCGGGCAAGCGGGTACGCAACCGCATCAAGCTCGCCGCCGTCGATGAGCGCAGCAACGGCCGCTATCTGATCACCACCGACAACACCATCGAGATAGAAGGCGAGATCAAGCCGGCCCTGCTGGCGAGCGCGCTCGCCATATTCATGGGCTGAAGCGCGCGTTCAGGCGCGCATGCGGCCGCCCTCGGGATCGAAGGGCGCGGCAGCCGCCCGGGTGGCCCGACGCCGCTCGCCGATGATCTCGATCTCGAAACCCTCGCTCGCGCCGGCGAGTGCGGCCGGGATGTAGCCGAGCGCGAGCGAGCGCTGCACGCGGTGTCCGAACGCCCCGGAGGTCACCCAGCCGACGACCTTGCCGTCGTGCCAGATCGGCTCGTCGCCGCTCGCATCGGCATCTGCCGCCTCGACCGCGAAGGTGAGGAGGCGCAGCTTGCCGCCGCTCTCCTTCTCTTCGAGCGCCGCCGCGCGGCCGACGAAATCGCCCTTCTTCAGATCGACGAAGCGTCCGAGCCCGGCCTCGTAGGGTCCGTAGATCGGGCGGTACTCCCGCGCCCAGGTCCCGAAGCTCTTCTCGATGCGCATGGCATTCAGCGCCCGCCCGCCGAAGAGCGCGAGCCCGTGATCGCGCCCGGCCGCCACGAGCAGGTCATAAAGGGCTCGCTGGTACTCCGTCGTGACCCAGATCTCGTAGCCAAGGTCGCCGGTGAAACTGAGCCGGCCGATGAGCGCCGGCACCATGCCGACGTCCACCGGACGGAAGGACAGGAACGGGAACGCGGTGTTGGAGAGGTCGGTGCGCGTCAGTCCCTGCAGGAGCGCGCGCGAGTGCGGGCCGGCAACCGACAGCCCCACGTATTCCATCGCGCAAGGGCGCACGATCACGCCCGCAGGCGGCGCATGGCGCTCGAACCAGCGCCGGTAGTAAGTTTCGGCGGCATACGTACAGATCAGAAAGACCCGCTCGGCGCTCAGGCGGCAGAGCGTGAAGTCGCCGATCAGCTTGCCGCGCTCGTTCAGCATCGGGGTCAGCGCAATACGCCCCACGGCGGGCACGCGGTTCGCCATGACGTGCGAGAGCCACTCCTCGGTCGCGGGACCCTTGACCTCGAACTTTCCGTAGTTGGAGATCTCCAGCAGCCCCACCGCCTCGCGCACCGCGCGGCACTCGGCACCCACGTGCGGATGCGCGTTGGAGCGGTGGAAGGTGATGTCTTCGCGCGCCTCGGGGGCGCTCGGCGCGAACCACAGGGGGTGCTCGAGGGCGCAGTAGTCCCCGAACACCGCGTGCGCTGTCTGCAGCCGCTCGTACACCGGAGTGGTGCGCAGCGGCCGGCCCGCCGGCAGCTCCTCGTTCGGGAAACGGATGCGAAAGCGCCGCGAGTAGTTCTCGCGCACCTTGGTGTTGGTGTAGGCGAGCGTTGCCCAGTCGCCATAGCGCGCGACGTCCATCGCCCAGACGTCCGCCCCCGGATCGCCTTCGACCATCCACTGCGACAGCGCAAGTCCCACACCGCCCCCCTGGCTGAAGCCGGCCATCACTCCGCATGCCACCCAGAAGTTCCTGAGGCCCCTGACGGGTCCGACCAGCGGGTTGCCGTCGGGCGCGAACGTGAAGGGACCGTTCACCACCTTGCGAATCCCTACTTCGCCGAGCGCCGGGAAATGCTCGAAGCCGACCTCGAGGCTCGGCGCAATGCGATCCAGGTCATTCGGCAGCAGGCTCTGGGCGAAGTCCCACGGCGTCGTGAGCGGCGACCAGGGGACGCCGGCGCGCTCGTAGGTGCCGAGCAGCATCCCGCCGCGCTCCTGGCGCGTGTAGATCTCGCCTTCGAAGTCGATGCAGTGCAGCTGCTCCGGCTGCCCCTTCAGTTGCGGCAGGTCCTCGGTGATGAGGTACTGGTGCTCCATGGCGAGCACCGGCAACTCGAGACCGACCATGCGGCCGACCTCGCGCGCCCATAGACCTGCGGCATTCACCACGTGTTCCGCATGTACGTTGCCGGCTTCGGTGATCACGTCCCAGGTGCCGTCGCGACGCGCTTTGAGGTCCTTGACGAGCGTGTGCCGCACGATTTCGGCACCAGCCATCTGCGCGGCCTTGGCGTAGGCCTGCGTGACGCCCCACGGGTCGACGTGCCCTTCGATGGGATCGAGCAACGCACCGACGAAGTGCCGCTTGTTCATCAGCGGGAAGAGCCGCGAGGCCTCCTCCGCCGAGATGATTTCGAGCTCCATGCCCAGATAGCGGCCGCGCGCCTTGGTCATCTTCAGCCAGTCGAGCCGCTCGCGTGTGCCGGCCAGCATGATGCCGCCCGTGACGTGCATGCCGCAGGACTGGCCGCTGATTCTCTCCAGCTCCTTGTAGAGATTGATGGTGTACTGCTGCAGCTTCGCGACGTTCGGGTCGCCGTTGATGGTGTGCATGCCACCGGCGGCGTGCCAGGTCGAACCGCAGGTGAGCTCGCCGCGCTCGATCAGCAGCAGATCCTTCCAGCCCGCCTTGCCGAGATGGTACAGCACGCTCACGCCGACCACGCCGCCGCCGATCACCACCACTCTCGCGTCGCTCTTCACAATTGCTTCACTCCCGGCCGCGCACTGCTCATTCGTTGGATACCGCCAGCTGCACTGCCGGGGCGCCCAGCGCCGAGCGCTTGCCGAAGCGCTCGATCAGCCAGGAGCGGAACAGCGCAATGGCGGTATCACCGAGCCCTTCAGGATGCGTGGTGAGGTAGTAGCCGTAGCCGTCATCGAGCGTCGCCTCGAAGGGCTTCACCAGGCGCCCGCTGCTGATCTCCTCGGCGAACAGGTTCGCGTCGACCAGCGCGATCCCCTGCCCCCCGAGCGCATACTGTACGGCAAGCACCGCCGTATCGAACACCAGCCCGCGCTCGACGTTGAGCCTGCCGAGGCCCATCTGGCGCACGAACTGCGACCAGAACTGGTGACGCGGCACATCCGCGATCCTGACATGCACGATCTCGTTCGCCTCGATGAAGCTCGCCAGATCCTTGCCGCCGTGGGCGGCGGCTATGTCGGGATGACACAGGATCGACAGCTGCACCGACCACAGCAGGTCAGTCACCCGATCCGTCACGGTCGGACGCGAGTAGACCACGGCAACGTCGACATCCCCGAGCGGCGGGCCGACGCCATAGGGGCTGATGAGATCGATGTCCACCTCGGTGCTGAGGCGACGGAAATCGCGCAGGATCGGCACCGCCAGCTGCACCGCAAAACTCGGCGGCATCTGCACGCGCAGCGTGCGCTGCACCGGCGCGCCCTCGTTGCGGATATCATCGAGAGCGTATTCGAGCCGGTCGAAGGACTTCACCACCGCCGGCAGCAGGTGCTGCCCTGCGTTGGTGAGGGTGAGCGCATGCGGGCGCCGCTCGAAGAGCTGCACGCCGGTCAGGCGCTCGAGTGCGATCACATGGCGCGACAGCGCGCTCTGTGAAATCAACAGCGCGTTGGCGGCGGCGGTGAAGCTGCCGTGCTTGGCCACGCCTTCGAAGGCGCGCAGCGCATTCAACGGTAGCCAGCGCCGGTCGATGCTCTTGTTATTCACGAACTCCCCCTTTTCCGCAGCCCGGCCGCGCGCCGCCGGAGCGCCATACTCGCCGAAGCGGCAGCATCGCGCCAAGCCCCGCGCTTCAATGCCTTTTTTCGATGCGGCTAGAGAATTTCTCGGCTTTGAGCGAGGGCGCAACTGTGAAAGTCTCAGCCGCGAGAATCGACCCCACAGCATGAGCGTACGTCCCCTCAAGCCCCTGCCGGCCCTGTCCGGGCACAAGATCTCGGCCATTGCGGTGAGCCACCATCGTCTGCCGCTCGCGCCGCCCTTCAATGCCAGCTGGGACACCAAGCCACGGGTGTACTTCGACGCCACGATCGTGCGCGTCACGACCGACACCGGACTCACCGGCATCGCTTCCGGCGATCGCATGCTCGGCTTCGAGGGTCACGAGAGCCTGTTCGTGGGGCAGGATCCGCTCGCCCTCGAGCGCCACTACCGCGTGCTCGCCAACATCGACTTTCATTACGGGCGGTGCTGGCCGCTCGACCTGGCGCTCTGGGACCTCGTCGGCAAGATCCTCGGCCAGCCGTGCTGGAAACTGCTCGGAGGCCTCGCCAGCCGAGTGCGCGCTTACGCCTCCTCGGGAACGCTGCGCGACCCGGCGGCGCAGGCGGAAGCCGCCGAGCATTACCTGGCACAGGGTTTTTGCGCGCTGAAGCTGCGTTTTCACCGTGGTGACTGGCGCGATGACGTCAGGGCGCTGGAGGCGGTGCGGGCACGCCTGGGCGAGAAGCTCGAGTTGCTGGTCGACTGCAATCAGGGCTGGCGGCTGCCGTGGGACACGCAAGCCCCCTGGACCTACAAGGACGCGCTGACCGTGGCGCGCGAGCTGGAGCGACTGAAGGTCTACTGGATGGAGGAGCCGCTGCACCGCGCCGACCACGCCGGCATGCGCGCGCTGCGCGCGGCGACGGACGTGCGCGTGGCCGGCGGTGAGATGACCCGCCAGCTGCACGAGCTGCGCGATCTGATGACCGGCGGCTGCGTCGATGTGCTGCAGCCGGACGCGGCGCTGGTCGGCGGCATCACCGGGTTGCGGCGCGTGGCCATCATGGCGCAGGAGCATCATCTCACCTTCACCCCGCACACCTGGACCAACGGCATGGGCGTGACCGCGAATGCGCACCTCGTCGCCGGGCTCACCGATGCGCCGTTCCTCGAATACCCGTTCGACCCGCCGGAATGGAGCCTGCAACGGCGTGACTTCATGCTGGCGGAGCCGCTGCGCGCCGACGCCCAGGGGTGGATCAACCTGAGCGATGCGCCCGGCATGGGCTACGCGCTCGATGAGGGCCGGCTGCTCGCCACGCGCATCGGCTAGGCGGCGCTGTCGGCCCGGGCAGCGCTCAGCAGCTGGCGCAGCGGTCCGAGATAGGGCTCGTAGTGACGCCAGCGCCCCGCCGAGGCCGTGTGCAGTTTCTGGCGCACCTGCCACTTGCTCGCCGTGATGACGACACGCTCAGTCTGATGAAAATCCAGACAGCGCACGTCCCAGGGCAGGCCGATGAACTCCAGCATGCGCCGCGTCCAGCCCTCGGCATCCTCCACCAGCCCCTCGTAGGGCACCTCGAGCAGGCTCGCCGCGGGCAGCAGCGCGCGCCAGTGGGCCATGATGCGCAGGTACTGCCCGTAGTAGTGCGCGAGATTCTCCAGGTCGTTCGCGTAGGGACTGACGTTGAAGAAGTTCTGGAAGTACACCGAAATGCAGGTATCGAGCGGATGGCGCTGCATGTGAATGATGCGCGCCTGTGGCAACGCGGCGTGGATCAGTCCGGCGTAGAGGAAGTTCGCCGGCATCTTGTCCGTGACGCGCAGGCTCGCGCCCGCCTGCGCGCCAAGCTTTGCCAGGTAGTCGCCTGCCAGGAGCGCGAGCGCGGCGTCGCGCTCCTCGGGCGCGTGCTGCGCCACGTCAGTGAATGCGTGGTCCCAGAAGCGCACCTCGCCCGCGCCGAACACCGCCGGGTGCGAGGCGAGGATCTGCTCGGTGAGCGAGGTGCCGGACCTCGGCATGCCGATGATGAATACCGGCCGCTGCGCATCGCAGGCGCCGGGGCGCTGCGCGCGCAAGAAACGCGCATCGCACACGCTCATGATCCGCTCGACGAGCTGCGTGAGGTCGGCGCGGTCATAGCTGGCGCCGAAGCGCTTGCTGAGCTCGTTGGCCTGCCGGTAGCGGGCGAAGGCCTGCTCGTACTCGCCGACGTCGTCGAAGTACTTGCCGAGCGCGTAGCGCAGGTGGATCGCCTCGTTGAGCGGCAGAGGCTTCGCCGCCAGTCCCTCGGCGCCTGAGCGCCAGGCGCTGTCCTCGCGGGTCATCTTGCGGTGGGCGGCGATGCTGCCGTAGGCCGGCACGAAGGCGGGATCCAGGGCGATGGCGCGCTGGAATAGTTCCTGCGCCTCGGAGAACTGGCCGCGGTCGGCGCGCAGCTCACCCTGGAGCGAGAGCGCCGCGGGACTTTGCGGCGCGACGGCCAGCGCCGCCTGACAGATCCCCTCCGCCTCCTCGTACAGGCCCTGCACGCGCAGGGCCGCGGCCAGACCGAGGTGCGCGCTCAGAAGCTGCGGTTGACGTGCGAGGGCCTGGCGAAAGCTCTCGGCACTGTCGGCTACCAGGCGCAGGTCGAGCAGCGCGTAGCCGAGATTGCAGTGACTATCGGGGCGGGTGGGATCGAGCTGCACTGCCTGCTGGTACACAGCGAGTGCCTCGCGCCGCGCCCCCTGCTCGCGCAGCACGTTACCGAGGTTGTTCAGCGCTTCTGGGTAGAGGGGCCGCAGACGCAGCGCCTCGCGGTAACTCGCCGCCGCCTCGGCGCGTTCGCCACGGGCGGTGAGCAGCAGCCCCAGATTGTTGTGCGCCATGGCAAGCCCGGGATCGAGGGCGAGCGCGCGCTGGGTGCACTCGAGCGCCTCCTCGAGCTGCCCGGCCTCGCGCAGCGCATTGGCGAGATTGGCCAGCACCACGGCGTCGCCGGGCCTGAGCTGCAGAGCCGCCCGGTAGCAGCGCACTGCGGCCGCGGGTTCTCCGAGTTCCAGCAGCACGTTGCCGAGGTTGTTGTGCGTCGCGACGCGGCGCGGCTCGATCTGCAGTGCCCACTGGTAGAGGGCCGCCGCATCGCGGGGCCGTCCCAGGGTGCGCTGCACTTCGGCCGCCTCGAACAGCGCGTCGGCATTTTGCGGCTGCAGCGTGAGTGAGCGGCGCAGGCTGGCCAGCGCCTCCTCCCATTGCCCCCGCGCCCGCAGCTCGGCCCCCAGATTGGTCTGCGCCTCGGAATCGTGCGGCAGCCGCGCCGCGGCCTCGCGCAACGCGGCGAGCGCATCCTTCCCCTGGCGCAGGAGTGTTACGCTCAGGATCTTCCAGAGCATGCCCTCCTCGGGCTGCGCGCGCAGCCGCTCGCTCGTCTGCGCCTCCGCCTCCTGCAGACGGCCCGCCTGCAGCAGGCCCACCAGCGCACTGATCTGGGGATCGGGCCGTGCGCTCGGCGCAGGCGCCGGGGCCTGTCCGCAACAGTGCTTGAACTTCCTGCCGCTGCCACACGGGCAGCGATCGTTGCGCCCGGGCTTCATGGCGGGACATCACGGTAGCGGCTGAGCGCCTCACCGAGGGCATCTTTCAGTGATCCGAGCCAGGGCTCGAAGTTCTTCCACTGCTCGAGGCCATCGCGATAGATCGCCTGGCGGACCTGTTCTGAGCTCGCGGTGCGCACACTGCGCCGGTTCTCGTGGAAGGCGACGCACTGCGGCTCGAACTCCAGGCCGCAGAAGCCGAGCAGGCGCCGCACGCTGCCCTCCAGATCCGCCACCACGTCCTCGTGATACACGCGCAGCACGCGTCCGGGCAGCACCTGGTCCCAGTGGTCCATGAGCTCGAGATAGGTGCGGTAGTAACGGGCGATGTCCTCGATGCTATAGGTGAATTCCTGTCCGTTGGCAAAGAGCTGCTTGAAGTTACTGAAGCAGCAGGCCATCGGCTCACGGCGCGCATCGATGAGGCGTGCGTTCGGCAGCATCAGATGAATGAGGCCGACGTGCCGGAAGTTGTTCGGCATCTTGTCGATGAAGAAGGGCTTGTCGCTGCGATAGACCCGCGTGCCCTCGAGGTACTCCCTGCCCAGCTGTTTGAAGTCCGGGTCGCTGAGGCTGGTGAGGATGCGCGGGTAGCGCGGCTCGTCCGCTTCGGGGCCAAAGCCGCGCAGGCGGCTGACGAGCTGCTGCACGTTGGGCAGTTCCTGCGTGCCCTCGACCTGCGAGTGCGAGGCCAGGATCTGCTCGAGCAGCGTCGAACCCGAGCGCGGCAGCCCGATGACGAAGATGGGATCCGGACTCGGATCACCCCAGCCGCGGCGCGCGGCGAAGAACTGCGCACTGCAGACCTTGATCTGCTGCTCGGTGTTGCGCTCGATGAGCTCGGCGCGATAGCGGCACTCGGGGCGTTTGAGCTCATTGCCGAGCTCGTAGTGGCGGAAGGATTCGGCAAAGTCCCCCTGGTCCTCGAGCGCCTTGCCGAGGGCGAAGCACAGATGGTAGCGATCGGCGAGCGCGGTGCTGGGCGCCGCCAGTGCGCCACGCATGCGCGTCAGCTCCTCGGCGGTGAAGCGGTAGGTCTTGAGGTTGGCGAGGCTCCAGTAGGCATCGCCGAAGTCCGCTCGAGACTCGGCCGCGCGACGGTACGACTCGATCGCCGCCTGGCTCTGCCCCAGGGTCTTCAGTGCGTGCCCGATCGAGAGGTGCGCTTCGGCATCCGCGCTGCCGCCCACCAGCAGCTCGCGGTAAAGATCCACCGCGCGTGCGTGCTCGCCGATGCCCAGGTACGCGGAGGCCCGCAGGATCTTCAGCTGGCGATCGGCGGGCTCATCCGCCATGAGCCGCTCGAGCTCGCGCAGTCCCTCCTGGTAGCGGTGCAGCTCGATGAGCACGAAGGCGTACTCCTGGCGGGCGGCGCGATAGTCCGGTGCGCGCTCGAGCACGGCGGCGAGCAGCACCTGGGCATCGAAGTAGATCCTGTGCACGATGCCGATACGCGCCAGCAGCCGCATGGCCTCGATGTGATCTCCATGCTTGAGCAGGTAGGCGCGGATCAGCGCCTCGGCCGCCTCCAGGTCTCCGTCCGCGAACAGCCCGGTCGCGACCACCACTTCCTGCGGCAGTGCGCGCAGCGTCGCCACCTGGCCTGCCGCCATGGAGGCGTTGGGCGCCTCACCTTGCATGCGATACAGCCCCTCGAGCATCTGCCAGCTGCCCGGCAGGGCGTGATTGATGTGCACCGCGCGCAGGAATGACTCGATCGCCGCCGGCGCCTGGCGCAGGGCGACGAAGCAGCGGCCGCGCTCCTCGTACAGACGGCTGAA
>DASZHQ010000082.1:0-6339 GCA_035937715.1 Steroidobacteraceae bacterium
GCGCTCGGCGTGAGGCACGCCTTGACGCGCACGTCCGCTTCGTTCGCCATGTCCCAGGCGCTGGCGTGACAGACCACCTCGCGATCGCGCGGGCGCGAGAGCATGGAGCGCTCCCAGAAGGTCTGCGGCAGCTGCGCAAAGCCGAGCGAGGTGTAGAAGCTCTCGGCCGAGCGCGTCATGCGCGCTGCATCCCACTTCTGCGCCGCGAGCAGCTTGTCGGCGGTCTCGATGCTGGCGGCTGGGTAGGGCCTGAGAATGTCCGGGTAGACCTTGTTCCACTGCTGCGCCCACATGTTGCCGAGCAGCGGCACGGGAATCGGCCTGCCGGCGGGCACCTTGTCCTCGCCGTAGCGCCGCGCGAGCCGGGCGCGCGCATAACAGTGCACGGCTGCGTACAGCGGCTTCACCTGCTGGTACAGCCGCTCCGACAACGCGTCGAACTCCTCCGGAGGCATGTCATATCCGGCTCGCCACATGACGCCGAGGTCCTGGAAGCCGAGATTGCGCGCGCCCTCGTTGGCGAGCTGCACGAACTCGGTATAGCTCGCACGCATCCCGGCGCCCACCGCGTGCCAGCCCTTCCAGGCGTCGGTGAGCTCATCGTAGTTGCGGCTGTGGGCGAGGACCTCCGAGAGCTGCTCGAGGTTCCTGCAGGAGGCCGGGCCCTTCGGACAGTACTTGCCCTCGCCGTACTTCGCCGCAAGCTCCGCCTCGAGCTGCGTCAGGCGGGCACGCTTCGCCGGATCATCGGGCGCCGGAGCTGCGACGTTCAGGCGCAGCTTGAGGAGAGCTCGTGCGGTGGCCGGGGAGAGCTGCTGCCCGTCGTAGCGGCGCGCCTGCGCCACCGCGCGCGACAGATAAGCGAGGTAACGATCGTTGGCCCGCGCGTTCAGCAGCTGCGTATCGGTCGTGATGAACGTTTCCTGGGTAAAGTCGGCCGCCTGCGCCTCCTGCGCCAGGCCGGTGAGCTCGCGGTTCACGCGCGCGACGAACTCATCGGCGCTCTCGGGCGCCGCGGCAGCGGTGGAAGCGGGCGCAGGCGGGGTGGGCGACCCACGCGGTGCGCAGCCGCCAAGGAGCATGAGGCACAGCGTGGCGGTTGCGCAGACTGCGAATCTCACGGGCGGCATGCCGCTACCTCACTCCGGCCATCATGCGTTTGGCGAACGGTGTCAGAGCGAGCATCACCACCCCGCTGATCGCTCCGTACCAGAAGATCTTCAGGTACAGGTCGGGAAGGGATTCCAGGTGGCTCGCGTCGTACTGGCCGGAGAGCTGGCCGGCCAGGTTGCTGCCGAGCGCCATCGACAGGAACCACATTCCCATCACCTGTCCGACGAAGCGCGGCGGTGCGAGCTTGCTCATGTACGACAGTCCCACGGGCGAGAGGCTCAGCTCCCCGAACGTATGCAGCAGATAGGTGAGGATCAGCCAGGTAGGCGACACCAGAGCGCCGGTGAGCACGCGCTGAGAGGCGAAATACATCACGATGAAGCCGAGGCCGAGCAGGATCAGCCCGGCGCCGAACTTGGAGGCCGCGTTCAGATCGCGCCCGCGCTTGCCGAGCGCAATCCACAAGGCAGCGAACACCGGGGCAAACGCGATGATGAAGAAGGGGTTCACCGCCTGCAGCCACGCGGTCGGCATGTTCCAGCCGAAGATGTGGCGATCGGTATAGCGATCGGCGAAGAGGTTCATCGAGGCGCCCGTCTGCTCGTAGCCCGCCCAGAACGTCACGGAGGCCGCGACCAGCGCCACCATCACGAGCACGCGCTTGCGCTCCACTGCGGTCAGCCCCGCGAAGAACAGCAGGTACGCGAAGTACCCAACGCCGAGCGCCAGCATCACCCAGGACGCCCCGGCCGCCATGGCCACGGGGTTGAGCTTGAGCACGCCGGTCATGGCGAGGAGCGCGACGAGCGCGATGGCGGCGGCCATCACCAGCGCGGCCTTCCAGGCGCCGCGCTGTTGCCCCGGCGCCGCGACGCCTGCATTGCCGAGGTAGCGGCGCGTCCACACGAACTGC
Source organism: Steroidobacteraceae bacterium (assembly GCA_035937715.1). Taxonomy (GTDB): domain Bacteria; phylum Pseudomonadota; class Gammaproteobacteria; order Steroidobacterales; family Steroidobacteraceae; genus 13-2-20CM-66-19. The sequence continues at coordinate 2,027 of DASZHQ010000082.1, forward strand.
GCGACCCCGAGGGCCATGCCGAGCGCCGGGACGCCGAAACCCCAGCGCCAGCCGAACCTGTCGGCGAACCAGCCGACCAGAAGCGGTCCGATGAACGCGCCGAGGTTGATGCCCATGTAGAAGACCGAGAAGCCTGCATCGCGCCGCGCGCCACCTTCCGGATAGAGTCCCGCCACCATGGCGCTGGCGTTGGGTTTCAGCAGTCCCACACCGATCGTGATGACGAGCAGCCCGAGGAAGAAAACCTCGGCGCTTCCGAGCGCCAGCATGACGTTGCCGACCGCGATGAACACTCCGCCCACCACCACCGCACGTTGTGCGCCCAGCAGCCGGTCGGCGATCCATCCCCCCAGCAGGCCAAAGAGGTAGGTGCCGCCGATGTACATGCCGTAAATCGCGCTGGCGGTCCTGTCATCGAGCCCGAGTCCGCCTTTGGAGACTGCCGCCGCCATGAACAGGATGAGCACCCCGCGCATGCCGTAGTAGGTGAATCGCTCCCACATCTCGGTGAGGAACAGGGTGGCGAGCCCGCGCGGCTGGCCGAAGATCGTCTTGCCGCGGGCGTGGGGAGCGGCGGCAGCGTCGGCGACCTGATTCATCGTTGGATGTTCGTTGCCGGCGCGGCGCGCATCGGGCGAGTCTGAACCAGCGTGCCGGGCGGGCGCAAATGAGCGCGGCTACGTCCGCTGCGTCCGCGCGAGGGCGGCTATCGCTGTCGCGTGCTGTTGTCGCGTGTTGTTGTCGCGGCAGGTGCGGCCGGGCGCCTGCTGGCCCGTCAGGTGTCGCTGGTCTTCGCAGCCGGCTGCGCGCTGCGGCTGCGAGCGAGGATGCGCGCCATGAGGATGCCGCCCTCATAGAGCAGGTACATGGGTATGGCGAGCGAGCACTGCGAGATGGCATCCGGCGGGGTGAGAAGCGCGGCGAGGATGAAAATGCCGATCAGCACGTAGCCGCGATGCTGCTTGAGCTTCTCGATGCGCACGATTCCCATGAGCACCAGCAGCACCACCGCCACCGGCACCTCGAACGCCACCCCGAAGCAGAAAAACATGGTCAGCACGAAGTCCAGATAGTTGTTGATGTCGGTCATCATCGCCACGCCCTTGGGCGTGGTGCTGGCGAAGAACTGGAACATCACGGGAAACACGAAGTAATAGGCGAACGCGATGCCGACGTAGAAGAGCAAAATCGCCGACATCAGCAGCGGCACCGCGAAGCGTCGCTCATGGCGGTACAGGCCGGGCGCGACGAACGACCACAGCTGATAGATGACGTAGGGCATCGCGATGAGGACCGCCGCAAAGAACGACAGCTTGAAGGGCGTGGTAAAGGGCGACATCACGCCGGTGGCGATGAGGTTGCCCCCCTGCGGGAGCTTGGCGAGCAGCGGCTGGGAGAGGAAACTGAACAGGTCGTTCGAGTAGTACACGCACGGCAGCAGCGCGATCCCCACCGCGGCGAGCGCGCGCAGCAGCCGGTCGCGCAGCTCGAGCAGATGCGAGATCAGTGTGCCTTCGGCGAGCTTTTCAGGTTCCTCGCTCATCGGCGCTCGGTCTCGCGCCTGACCGGGGGACCGTGGGATCGGCGCCGGTGGCGTCGGTGGGGTGGGAGTGCGAGTAGGTCGGCGGGCGCGTGATCACCGGCTCACCAGGCGCGCCGTCAGTGCGCGCGGCGGTCTCTGCGCGCGCGGGTGATTCGCTGCAGGTGTTGGTCTCGGCGGCGGGCTGTGACGCCTGCGGCGGCGGCGCAGCGGCCTGCGCCTTGCGGGCCTCCTCGATCTGCACCTCCTCCTCGAGCTGCTCGCGGAACTGCCGGGCCATGACGCGCGCGCGCCCGACCCAGCGGCCCAACTCGGAGACGACGCGCGGCAGCTTCTCCGGTCCCAGCACGATGAGCGCCAGGACGAAGATGATCAGGATCTCGGAGAACCGGCCCTCGAACAGATCAGGCGCTCCGCTCGGTCTTGCTGTCGCTCTTCTTGGCCGCTTCTGCGAACTCCGCGTCCGTGCCTTCGGAGCGGATCTGCTTCGGCGTGGCGTTCTGCTCTTCCTCGCCGTCGCTCATGGCCTTCTTGAATCCGCGCACGGCGTGTCCGAGGTCCGAGCCCACGGTGCGCAGCTTCTTGGCGCCGAACACGACGAGCACCACGAGCAGGATCACCACCAGCTCGCGCATTCCTAAACCACCCATAGATCACCACTCCAGCTACGTCCGCCTGCGCGGAGAAAAGAACAGGATCATAGGTCAAATGAGCCTCAGGAACCCCATAAGTTCGCCCCAGGACCGGGACGCACTTCACGCTGCGCCCTCAGGGCGTCTCGAGCCAGAACGTCACCGGGCCGTCATTGACCAGCGAGACCTGCATGTGCGCGGCAAATACGCCTGCGGAAACAGGGGCATAGACCACCTGCGCGCGCTCGACGAGCTGCGTGAACAGGCGCCGGGCCTCCTCGGGTGCGGCGGCGGTGGAAAACCCTGCGCGGGTGCCTTTTTTAGTATCGGCGGCGAGGGTGAACTGCGGCACCAGCAACAGCCCGCCGCCGACCTCGCGCAGGCAGAGATTCATCCTGCCGGCGGCATCGGGAAAGAGGCGATAGGACAACAGCCGCTCGAGCAGCCGCTCGACGGCGGCATCACCATCACCGCGGCGCACGCCAATGAGTGCGAGCACGCCGCGGCCGATCGCGCCTACGACCTCCTGCCCGACCCGGACCTGCGCTTCGCTGACACGCTGAATGAGAGCGATCATAGGCCGCGGGGATACTACCTCGCACGCCGGCGCCCGCATCGACTATGATCGCTGCGGTCCGCCCGCCGCCCGCATCGAGCCGGGCGCGCGCCGCGAGCGCCCCGACCACACGACCAACTTTGATAATCGGGGAGATGCCATGCATCCGAGTGAATGGTTCGGCACGATGCTGTCGGAGTTCACGGCCTCGGCACTGCTGCTGGTCGCCGGGTACTTCGTCGGCGGTCAGCGCGAGCGCCGCCGCTTGAGAGGCAAGGCGCTGCACCAATACGATTTCTACCCCTATGTCTCCACGCCGGAGAAATTCGCGGAATTCAGCCTCAAGGACTTCCGCCTCGGCATCCACTACCTGCTGCGCAACCTCGACGTGCGCGCCGGGCGCCAGCTGATCTTCATCGGCGAGCAGAACCACGTGCGCCAGCAGCTCGGCGCGGAAGACCTGCGCGCCTACGAGCGCCTCTACGCGAAGTGCCACGGCGCCTCGGTGACGGATGATTCGCACGAGTTCATGGAGAACTACCGCAACATCGTGCGCCTCCTCGGCCGTACGTTTCCGCACATGGGGATCGAGGTGCTGCTGCACGATCTCTCCAACCCCACCAAATCGATCACCTGCATCGAGGGGGGCGAGGTCACCGGCCGCACGCTGGAGATGGGAACCACGACGCTGCTGGTCGACCTCATGCGGCGCGTACACCAGAACCAGGACAAGCTCAACTATGAGCTCAACATCGGCGCGCGCCGCTTCAAGTGCACCACCATCCCGATCGTGCGCAAGGACTACGGCGTCGTCGGCGCCATCTGCATCAATATCGACATCAATTACATCAGCGAGTACGTGATGGCATCGGCCGAGCGTACGGCGGAGTTTCTGCGTCAGTATTGCCAGACCGACATGAAGCTGGACGAGAACATCCTCAGCAAAGACGAATACCGGCGGGCGCAGGAAGGCAAGAAGCATTTCCGGGATAGCGGCGCAGCGGCCGGAGGCGCGTGAGGAGCGACCGTGTGGCAATTGCCCCGGCGAGTCCGTAAGATTCGGGGCCGCTTTTGCGCGGCGGAGTGAGTATGCCGGGGCTCGGGCGACGTTCGGCAGGGCACGCAGTCTCGATCACGGCGATCGCCGCGTGCGCGCTGTCGGGCACCGCCTGGGCGCAGCCACGCACTCCCGAGGCGCAGCCGCCCGCACAGCAGACTCCGCCGCAGCCGACGCTCGCGGCCGACCTGCAGGGGGATGTGAAGCGCGGGAAAGATCTCTCCTACACCTGCCTCGGCTGTCATGGGATCGAGGGCTACAAGAACGCCTATCCGATGTACAGCGTGCCGAAGCTCGAGGGGCAGACTCCGCAGTATCTCGCGGCGGCGCTGCACGGCTACCGCGGCGGTGACCGTGCACACCTCACCATGCACGACCAGGCCTCGACGCTCTCCGATCAGGACATCGCCGACATCGCCGCGTATTTCGCGGGGAAGCCCCTGAAGCCCAGCGGCAAGGCGCCGGGGAGCGTGCCCCAGGCGGCACAGCTGTGCACTTCGTGCCACGGGCAGGACGGCGTCGCGATCG
>DASZHQ010000083.1:0-18227 GCA_035937715.1 Steroidobacteraceae bacterium
GGCTTCGGCCGCACTCAACGGCCACAGCGTCGAGCTGAAGGACGGCGCCGTGCTGATCGCCGCGATCACCAGCTGCACCAACACCTCCAACCCCTCCGTGATGCTCGCCGCCGGGCTCCTCGCGCGCAAGGCCCGCGCCCGCGGACTCACCGCGAAACCGTGGGTGAAGACCAGTCTCGCGCCCGGCTCGCGCGTCGTGACCGACTATTTCACCAAGGCGGGCCTGCTGGAAGACCTTGCTGCGCTCGGCTTCGATCTGGTCGGCTACGGATGTACGACATGTATCGCGGCCGGTACCCCGGTCCTGCTCGCAAACGGCACCAGCCGCCGCATCGAGGAGCTGCCGGCGGCCGGCGGAATACGCGTGTACGGTCCAACGCCCGATCGCCGGCTGCGGATGGCAACCCAGACCGAGAGGATGGTCCAGGGCGAGCGCGAGTGCGTAGCGCTCGTGCTGCAGGATGGCCGGCGTCTCGTGTGCACGCCCGATCACAAGATCCTGTGTGCCAACGGGCGCTGGGTTGAGGCGGGAAAGCTGCAGCCGGGACGTGATCGTGTGTTGGTTGGCCTCGACGCTCCCTTGGATCGGCCCGGAGCCGATGAGGCCGGCTACGAGCTGATTGCTGGAGAGATGACCTTCGGCTTCGCCGACGAGCAGGAGCGCGAGCGGACCCTCGCATTTGCCCGGTTGGTTGGCCATCTGATCAGCGACGGCTCGATCAGCGTCCTCGGTCAGGGACGCATGAACGTGGGTCAAGTGCTTGATCGAGAAGCGGCACTCGATGACATCGTGCTCATCACTGGCAAGCGTCCTGCAGCCAGACGCTACGATCCGCGCAAGTGGAGCATCGTGCTGCCGGCCGAACTGACTGCTGCGATAGCATCGCTCTCGGGGGTGCGTTGTGGCCAACGTATACATCAGGCGCCCGCTTTACCGCAATTCGTGCTGGCAGAAAAATGTCCGGTGGCGATGGTGCGTGAGTTCCTCGCTGCCCTCTTCGGGGCGGATGGGCACGCGCCCGTCCTGCGGCGGCACAGCGAGAGCGAAGAGAACGCGATACTGACACCGCCCGCGTTTGCGCACAGCGCCAAGCCGGAGCATGTTGAAGCACTCAAGGAGGTACTGCAGCAGATCACACGGCTGCTGGTGCGATGCGGCGTAAAGGCGCGCGGAGCGCAAATCTACACTTACCCCGTTCGTCGCTCGACTTCCACTTACCCGGCTGCCCGCGACGGCGCGGAGCGCATCGAGGTCCGCCTCGTTCTGCCCGAAGGTCTCTCCTTCGTCGAGCGCGTTGGCTTCCGCTATTGCGTCGACAAGGCGTTACGCGCAAGCGCTGCAGCAGTGTATTGGCGAACAATTGACACTATTAACCGTCAGCGCCTCTGGATGGCGGACCGGATCGAGGCGCTGCATCAGAACTACGACTTCAGCTTTGAGCAGACGCGCCGTATCGCGGCGGCCGAATTGATGACACTGGAGACCGCGTTGTTCCCGCACTCTGCGCTCCTCGAGGGTCACACCGGCTTCAGCCGTTTACCTCCGTTAGGGGGGCGAAAGTGGTTCGCCGCGCGGTATCGTGGTAGTTCCGATTTCCCCTCACCTGCGAGACTGTTAAGAGAAATCGGTGCGCGCGATTGGTTTGGGAGGCTGCAGCCTCGGGACGCCGGAGGCGCGCCACGACGGTATTGCGTCGACAAGCTGGCCTTGGCTCTGCCCACTCTTTCTCTGGAGGTGACAAATGTGCGACCAGCCGGCCCGCGGCCCGTGTTCGACATCGCGGTAGATGATCTCCATGCCTTCGTAGCGGGTAATGTTGCGGTGCACAATTGCATCGGAAATTCCGGCCCACTGAAGCCCGAGATCTCCGCGGCGGTCAAGGCCGGGGATCTCACGGCGTGCGCGGTGTTGTCCGGCAACCGCAATTTCGAGGGGCGCGTGCACCCCGAGACGCGCATGAACTTCCTCGCTTCCCCTCCGCTGGTGGTGGCCTACGCGCTCGCCGGAACGCTCGATATCGACCTCACCACCGAGCCACTCGGCACCGGCAAAGACGGACAACCCGTGCATCTGGCCGACATCTGGCCGAGCGATGCGGAAGTGCAGGAGGTCCTCACGCGCTCCATCGACTCGCAGATGTTTCGCGACAGCTACGCCGGCGTCTTCAAGGGCGACGAGAACTGGGCGCAGATCAAGATACCCGCAGGTAAACGGTATACCTGGGACGCGCAGTCCACTTACGTGAAGAGCCCGCCGTATTTCGACGGAATGAGGATGACGCCGGCGCCGCTCGCGGACGTGCGCGGCGCACGCGCGCTCGCCGTCCTCGGCGACTCGGTCACCACCGACCACATCTCGCCCGCCGGCAATATCTCCCGCAGCAGCCCCGCGGCGCGCTATCTCATCGAGCAGGGAGTCGAGCCGAAGGATTTCAATTCCTACGGCGCGCGCCGCGGCAATCATGAGGTCATGATGCGCGGCACATTCGCGAACATCAGGCTGCGCAACCTTCTGGTTCCGGGCGTCGAGGGCGGGGTGACCGTGCACCTGCCGGACGGCCAGCAGGCCTCCATCTACGAAGTGGCCATGCGCTACAAACAGGAGGGCACACCGCTCGTGGTGCTCGCGGGGCGCGAATACGGCACCGGCTCTTCGCGCGACTGGGCCGCCAAGGGCACCATGCTGCTTGGCGTGAAGGCGGTCATCGCCGAGAGCTTCGAGCGCATTCATCGCTCGAATCTCATCGGCATGGGCGTGGCGCCGCTGCAGTTCCTGCCGGGGCAGAACGTCGCCGTGCTCGGCCTCACCGGGCACGAGCTGTTCGACATCACGGGCCTCAGCCGTGCCGACGCCACCGAGGTCAGCGTCACCGCCACACCGGCGAGCGGCCCGCCGAGGCAATTCATCGTGCGCGTGCGCATCGACACGCCGAAGGAGCGCGAGTACTACCGCCACGGAGGGATCCTGCAGTACGTGCTGCGGCAGCTCGCCTCGGCAGGCAGCGCGGCCTGAGCGATACGCGGGCCCGGCGCACCCTCGCCGCGGCGGGCGCGGCGCCCGAGGGACAGGTGCTCGCGCTGTTCGATCTCGACGGCACCCTCACGCGTCATGACACGCTGTGGCCGTATCTGAGCGGTTTCCTGCGACAGCACCCGGCGCGGCTGCGGCGGGTGCCACGCCTTCTGCCCGCGCTGCTGCGCTATGCGCTCGGCCACGCCGACCGCGGTGAGCTGAAGTCCGCGGCGCTCCGCGCCGTCATGGGCGGCTGCACGCGCGCGCAGATCGATGCCTGGACCGCGTGCTTCGTGGCGCGGCTGCTGCGTGACGGGCTGCTCGAGGATGCCCGCGCCGCGCTCGAAGCGCACCGGCGCGCCGGGGACACGCTGACGCTGCTGAGTGCCAGCCCCGATCTGTACGTGCCAGCCATCGCGCGCGCGCTCGGATTTGCGGAAACGCTGTGTACGGGAGTGAAATGGGACGCAGATCGTCTGGAAGGCGGCCTGACGACGGCCAACCGCCGCGGCGCCGAGAAGGCGCGCTGCGTGCAGGCGCTGCGCTTGCGCTACCCGCAGCTGCCGGTCGTGGCGTACGCCAACGCCGCGAGCGACCTTGAGCACCTGGCGCTCGCCGAGCGCGCGACGCTGGTGAACGGCAGCTGGCGGGCCAGGCGGGCCGCCGCACGCGCCATGATTCCCTGCCTCACCTGGCGCTGAGCGGGAGGCGGGGCGGTGTAGGAGTCAGCGGGCTGTGACCTTTTCACCGGCCGGCCGGTCTACTGTATTCACGGAGGCCAACATGCCCACGCGCGTGCCACGCATCGCATCCTCGGAGATCACTCCGCCGGAGGTGTATCTCAATCGCCGCACGCTGCTCGCCGGAGCCCTGGCGAGCGGGGCCAGCGCGCTGCTGCGCGCCGCCCAAGACTCGCCGGCGCCGGGAGCCGCTCTCCGCTACACGCGCGATACACGCTATTCAGTGAGCGAGCCGCCGAACAAGATCGAGGAGATCACGAGCTACAACAACTTCTACGAATTCGGCAGCGACAAGGAGTCACCGGGCAGAAACGCATACACCCTCCGGACGCGCCCCTGGAGTGTCACCGTGCACGGCGACGCCGAGATCACCGGGACGTTCGACCTCGAGGATCTGCTGAAGGAGCAGCCGCTCGAGGAACGCATCTATCGCTTCCGCTGCGTGGAAGCCTGGTCGCTGGTCGTGCCCTGGGTCGGATTCCAGCTGAGCAACCTGCTGGCGCGCTTCAAGCCCACCTCGAAGGCCAGGTACGTCGAGTTCACCACGCTTTATGACCCTCAACAGATGCCCGGGCAGCGCGGGGCGGTGCTCAACTGGCCCTATGTCGAGGGGCTGCGGATCGACGAGGCGATGCACCCGCTCGCCCTGATGGTGGTCGGACTGTATGGCCGGGTGCTCCCCAACCAGGACGGAGCGCCGCTGCGGCTCATCGTGCCGTGGAAATATGGCTTCAAGAGCATCAAGTCGATCGTGAAAATCGGCTTCACCTCCGTACAGCCGCGCACCGCCTGGAACGTGGCGGCGCCGCAAGAGTACGGCTTCTACGCCAATGTGAACCCACAGGTCGATCACCCGCGCTGGAGCCAGGCCACGGAGCGGCGCATCGGCGCGCCCTTCCTCGCCGCGCGCCGCCCGACCCTGCCCTTCAACGGCTACGCCGAGCAGGTGGCGGGGCTTTACCAGGGAATGGATCTGCGGCGCTACTTTTGAACGTCGCGCAGCGTTACCGCTTCCTCTACAAGCCGCTCGTATTCATCGCGAGCCTGGTGCCGCTGGTGCTGATGCTGTGCGGCGCGGCGGGTTGGTTCGGGCTCGGTCTCGGGGCTGATCCGGTCAAGAAGCTCGAGCACGAGTGCGGCAAGACGGCCCTCAACCTGCTGCTGCTGACGCTCGCGGTCAGCCCGGTGCGCGAGCTCGCAGGGCTCCCGCAGCTGCTGCGCCTGCGGCGTATGCTCGGCCTGTTCGCGTTCTTCTACGCCGTGGTGCACTTCACGGTGTACCTGGTGCTGGATCTGGAGCTGAATTTCCACATGCTGGGCGCGGACATCGTGAAACGCCCCTACATCACGATCGGCTTCACCGCGCTCCTGCTGCTGATTCCGCTGGCGATCACCTCGACCAACCGCATGATGCGCCGCCTCGGCCGCCGCTGGCAGAGCCTGCATCGGCTGGTATACGTGATTGCGGTACTGGGAGTGTGGCACTTCTACTGGCAGGTGAAGCGTGACGTGCGCGAGCCACTCATTTACGCCGGCCTGCTTGCGATCCTGCTGGCCTACCGGGTGCTGCGCGCACGGATGGCTCGCCGCGCGCCGCCGCCGGGGCGCGCGACTGCGGCGAGCGTCACATCGATGTCCGGATCTGCCACAGCTCCGGAAAGAACTTGAGCTCGAGCGCCTTGGCGAGGTAGGAGACGCCGCCGGTGCCGCCGGTGCCGGGCTTGTAGCCGATGATGCGCTCGACCGTCTTGAGATGGTGACAGCGCCACAGCTGGAAGTTGTGGTCGAGGTCCACCAGGCGCTCGGCCAGCTCGTACAGATCCCAGCTCTTGTCGGCGTTGTGGTACACGCCGAGCCAGGCCCCGGCCACCTGCTTGCTCGCCTGGTACGGCTCGCTGAAGTCGCGCACCAGGTAGGTTTCCGGTATGCCGTAGCCGCGGCGGCTCAAGAGCCGCAGCACCTCGTCGTACAGCGACGGCGCCGCGAGAGCGCGCGCGAGCGTCTCGTAGGCCAGCGGGTCGCGCTTGTGCACGGCAAGCACCTCGGCGTTCTTGTTGCCGAACAGGAACTCGAGCAGGCGGTACTGCACGGACTGGAACCCCGAGGAGCGTCCCAGGGCATTGCGAAACGCGGTGTATTCGGAGGGCGTCAGTGTCGAGAGCACGTCCCACACCGTGATGAGCTGCGTCTGGGTGCGCGAGATGCGCGCCAGCATCTTCAGTGCCGGATCGAGGTCATCGCGGCGCACGCAGTCGAGCGCTGCGGTGAGCTCATGCAGCATCAGCCGCATCCACAGCTCCGACACCTGGTGCACGATGATGAACAGCACTTCGTTGTGCTCGCCGGAGAGCGGCTTCTGCGCCGCGAGCAGCTTGTCGAGGTGCAGGTATTCGCTGTAGGACAGCGAGGAACCGAGGTCCCAGTGAACCGCCTCATCGGCGAGCTCCACGCGCTCGGATTTGTCGTACGGACGGTTGCTCATGCGCACCGATGGTACACGTCGCCGTCGGCGCAGCAACCTTGACCGGCAAAGGCCTGACGCCGGTGCGCGGAATCCGCTAGGATCGCGCGCCAGTCCCGCAAGCCCCGCAGCGCCACGCCGTGACCGCGCCCATCATCGAAGTGCGTGACCTCGTCAAGCAGTACCCGGCAACCACCGCCGTCGCCGGGGTATCGTTCGGCGTGTCCGAAGGCATCTGCTTCGGTTTGCTCGGGCCGAACGGCGCCGGCAAGACCACCACGGTCGAGATCATGGAGGGGATCCTGCCGCCCACCTCCGGGGAGGTGCGCTACCGCGGCGAGCCTATCGGCGCACGCTTTCGCGAGCACGCCGGCATTCTCTTCCAGAAGACTGCGCTGCAGGACTTCCTCACCGTGCGCCAGTCCATCGCGCTGTTCCGCGGGCTCTACGCCCACGGCCTGGCGGTAGAGGAAGTGATCCGGCTGTGCGCACTCGAGAAGCTCGCCGGACGCGACACCCGCAAGCTCTCCGGCGGGCAGCAGCAGCGGCTGCTGCTCGCGATCGCCCTGGTCAACGACCCGACGCTGTTGTTCCTCGATGAGCCTACCACCGGCCTCGACCCGCAGGCGCGGCGCAACTTCTGGGAGCTGGTGCAGTCGATCAAGGCGCAGCGCAAGACCATCATCCTCACCACGCACTACATGGAGGAGGCGGAGCTGCTGTGCGATGAAATTGTCATCATGGATCGCGGTCGCATCGTCGCCCAGGGCCCCCCGAAGCGGCTGCTGCACGAGCATTTCGCCGAAGTGCTGCTGGAGCTGCCACGCCAGGAGTTCCCGGAGCGCGCGCGCCAGCTGCCGCTCAACATCCTTGACGCCAGCGATCGCGTGGAGATCAGCACCCATGACCTGGAGGGGACGCTGCGCACGCTGCTCGAAGCCAAGGTGCCCCTCAACAACCTGCGCATCCGGCCGGCCAACCTCGAGGATCTGTTTCTCGAGCTCACCGGCACGGAGCTGCGGCCATGATCCGGCGGCTGCTGTCGGTGCTGCACGCGCGCAACCTCGAATTCCTGCGCGATCGCGGCACCCTGGTGTTCACGCTGCTGCTGCCGGTCACACTGGTGCTCGGCATGGGCTTCGTCTTCGGCGGCCCGGAGCGTCCGTTGTTCAAGGTGGGCGTGCTCGCCGAGCAGGTGAATCGGCAGGCGCATCCCTTCCTGCAGGAGCGCTACATCGACTTCATCGCCCAGCCGCAGGAGAGCGCGGCCCTGCACAAGCTGACACATCAGCAGCTCGACCTGCTGGTGGATTTGCGGCCGGCGCCGCGCTACTGGGTGAATACCGACTCGCCCAAGGGCTACATCGTCGAGAAACTGCTGCTGGCCGCCGCACCCGACGCGCGCCGGCAGCCGGTCAACGGAGCGGCGCTGCGCTACGTCGACTGGCTGTTTCCCGGAATCCTCGGCATGAACATGATGTTCAGCTGCCTGTTCGGCGTCGGCTACGTGGTGCTGCGCTACCGCAAGAGCGGCTTCCTGAAGCGCCTGCACGCCACGCCGCTCTCTGCCTTCGAGTTCCTGAGCGCCCAGGTGCTCTCGCGCCTCGCACTGATCCTGTTCGTCACGGCGGTGCTGTACGGCGGCATCGGCGCGCTCATCGGTTTTCACAACTCCGGCAGCATCCTGCTGCTGGCACTGCTCGCCGTCACGGGCGCGCTGTCGATGATCGCCCTCGGGCTCACGATCGCCGCGCGCTTCTCCAGCGAGGAGCTGGTCGGGGGACTGCTCAACATACTCACCTGGCCCATGATGCTGCTGTCGGGGATCTGGTTCTCGCTCGAAGGGTCGCCGCGCTGGGTGCAGTGGGTGGCGCACCTCTTCCCGCTCACCCACGTGCTGGATGGGGCGCGCGCCGTCATGCTCGACGGCGCGGGACTTGCGCAGATCGCCCCCAACCTCGTGTTCCTGGCCGCGACCGCATTCGCGTTTCTCGCCTTCGGCGCCTGGTCCTTCCGCTGGCGCATCGAGTGAACACCGTACCGAAGGGAGCCACCTCTTGCGATTCCTGAGCGATAACACCAGCACCACCTGCCCCGAGATCCTCGAGGCGCTGCAAGCGGCCAACCGCGGGCTGGCCGCCCCGTACGGCGAGGACGAGTGGACCGTGCGCCTCGATGGGGCGTTGAGCGCCTTCTTCGGCACCGAGGTGCGCGCCTTTGCGGTCCTGACGGGGACGGCGGCGAATGCGCTGGCTCTTGCGACGCTGAGCCCGCCGTATGGAGCGATTTTTGCGCATGACGAGGCGCACATCGCCAACGATGAGTGCGGTGCGCCCGGGTTCTTTTCCGGGGGCGCGCAGCTCGCGCTCCTGCCCGGGGAGCATGGCCGGCTCTCGCCCGAGACGCTGGGCGTGGCGCTCAGCAGGCCGGTGGACCTGCACCGTGTGCAGCCGGCGGCGCTGTCGCTCACCCAGGCCACCGAGCTCGGCACGACGTACCGCCCGGATGAGATCGCGCGCCTCGCGGCGCTCGCGCACGAGCGCGGCCTCAGGGTGCACATGGACGGTGCGCGCCTGGCCAATGCGCTCGTTTTTCTCGGGTGTCATCCGGGAGATATCACCTGGCGCGCCGGGGTCGAGGTACTGTCCTTCGGGGCCACCAAGAACGGTGCGCTGGGTGCCGAGGCGGTGGTGTTCTTCGATCGCTCGCTGGTGCGCGACTTCGAGCTGCGCCGCAAGCGCGCCGGCCACCTCCTCTCCAAGTCACGCTACGTCGCGGCCCAGCTGCTCGCGTACGTCGAGAGTGGTGTGTGGAAGCGCAATGCCGAGCGCACCAACGCGCAGGCGCGCCGGATCGGCCAGGCGGCCGGCGCGGCGCTGCTGCACCCGGTCGAGGCCAACGAGGTCTTCGTCAGCCTGGGCGTGCCCCGGCGTCGGGCGCTGCGTGAGGCCGGCTTCGAGTTCTACGACCTCGGCGCCGAAAGCGCCGGCGCGGCGCGCTTCGTGGTGTCCTGGGACCAGCCGGCCGCGGACGTGACGGCACTGTGCGAGGCGCTTGTCACTGCTCGCGCAGGCTGACCGTCACCGGCGCGCGAGCAGCACTCAGCGCCGGCAGGAAGCCGCCGAGCATGCCGATCGCGCGCGCGATGATGAGACCCCGCCCCACGAGCTCGGGGGTCACCTTGAAGTTGAACACCACCTGGGTGAAGTTCTGTCCGAGGGTGGAGACCGAGAGGTTGTTGAATAGCAGGTAAGCGATCAGTGCGCCGAGCACCGCCCCCGCCAGGGCGAGCAGCAGCGCCTCGAGCATCACCGAGAGCAGCACCGGAGCGCCGCCGAATCCAATCGCACGCAAGGTCGCGATCTCCTTGCCGCGTGCCGTCACCGCGGCGTACATGCTGTTGAGGGCCGCGAACACCGCGCCCAGCCCCATGATGATGGTAACCAGACCCGCCAGGAAGCCGATGGTCTTGCGAAACTGCCGGGTCTGCCCGCTGAAGTAGTCCTGCTCGCGCATCACGTCCATGGTCAGGCGCGGCTCGGCTGCGACGGCGCTCTTGAGCCGCGCCAGGCCGTCGGGTGCGGCGAGGGCGGCCAGCACCGAGCTCGCGCCGATGCGACCGAAAGTGGTGCGTGCGACATTGATGTCGGTCCAGATCTCGCTGTCGTGCGCGTCGCCCGAGGCGAACTCTCCCACCACGGTCCACTCCGAGCCGCGCATGCGCACTACCTTGCCGATCTCTGCGCCCTGAAACTCGCGCAGCACCCCTTGACCGACGATCAGCTCGCGCAGGCCCGGGGTGAAGTTACGGCCGGCGATGATCCTGAGCTGCGGGCGCAACGCAAACGCGGCCGGCTCGACGCCGCGCACGGTGATGTTCGCGCCATTCCTGACGTCGTCCCTGCGGATCAGCTCGGCGATCACCATCAGCTCCGCGGAGGCCAGCGGTTTGCCGTCCGCGCCGGCGGCGATTCCCGGCTCCTGCTTGATCAGGTCGGCCGAATCGCGGTCGAAGGCGGAATTCAGCTCCGCATCCGACCCACCGCGCAGTATCAGCGCCGCATCGCTGCGGCCGGTGGCCTTGAGCGTGCTCTCGAAGCCGGTGGCCATGGCCAGCAATGCAGTGAACACCGCTACCACGCCGGCCAGGCCGATGACGATGACCAGCGATGGCGCCCAACGCTCGGGAATGCTCCTGATGCTGATGAGGGTAATGGCGAGAGCCTGGCGCAACACGATGTGATCTCCTCGCTTCGACGTTCGACGCTAGCGTCCGGCCAGCGCGTCCACTATCCGCAGGCGCCGCGCCCGCAGCGCGGGCAGCAGCCCGACCGCCAGGCTCATCAACACGATGGCCGCGACCCCGATCAACCACACTCCGGCGTCCACGTGCAGCTGAAATTGCCCGCCGGTACCCTTCTCCACCATCGCCCCGCCGATCGAGGCGAGCACCAGACCCACCAGGCCGCCGAACAGGCACAGCGCAAACGCTTCCGCCAGCACGAACCCCAGGACGCTCCCATCGGAGAAGCCCAGGGTCTTCAGCACCGCGAGCTCCGGCACGCGCTCGCGCACGCTCTGCGCCATGGTGTTGCCGACCACCAGCAGCAGGGTGAAGAACACCGCAAACAGGATCCAGCGCACGATCAGGCCGACATCGCCGATCTGTTTGACGAAGCTGATGTTGAAGTCCTTCTCGGTCTGGGTCTTGGTCTCGTCGGGGGAATTCTCGAACATCGCATCCACGGTCCGGCTTACCGCCTGCGCCTTAGCGCCGTCGGCGAGTTTCAGTATGAAGAAATTGGTGCGGCCCTTGACCCCGAATTGATTGGCCTCGTCGAAGTAGGCCTGCTGGATGAAGGCCAGGTTGGTGCGCTTCTTCCAGTCTTCATCCTTGCCGTCGAAGATGCCGACCAGGTCGAACGCCCAGGCCTTGCTGCCGTTCTTCTGCGGATAGATGTTCGAGGCAATCGGGATTTTCTGCCCGATCCTCCAGCCGTACAGATCCGCGAGCTGTTTGCCTGCGATCATGCCCGTACGGGTGTGGGCGAATGCCTGCCACTGCGCATCCGGCATGAGCCACTCGGGATACACATCGCGGTAGCGCTGCGGATCGACGCTGAACATGATCAGCGGCGTGTTCTCCTGCCAGACACCGCCGAACCACTGCTGGTACGCGACCCGCGCCACGCCGGGAATGGCCTCGAGCTTCGGCAACATGCTGATCGGCAACGGTGAGGTGAAGGACACCCGTGCCTGCACCATGAGGCGCGTGGCGCCGACGAAGTCGGCGCCGGCATTGAAGATGGTGTTCACCGACTGCAGCAGGCCGAACAGCAAAAACGCCATGATGACCGACAGGAGGGTCAGGATGGTGCGCGTGCGCCTGCGGAACAGGTTGGCGATGACGAAGCCGCTTCTGGTCATGGCGAGTCCCTGCAGCGCCCTGTCAGGCGGCCTGCTCGAGCAACTGGCCCTTTTCCAGGTGCAGCGTGCGCCGCGCGAACTCGGCGGCCTTGGGATCGTGCGTGACTATCACGATCGTCTTGCCGTGCTCGCGATTCAGCACCTGCAGCAGGCCGAGGATCTCGTCGGCCGTCTTGCGGTCCAGATCCCCGGTGGGCTCGTCACACACCAGCAGCTGCGGATCGGATACCAGCGCGCGGGCGATCGCGACGCGCTGCTCCTGTCCCCCCGATAACTCCTTCGGCTTGTGCTTGGCACGGTCCGTCAGGCCCACGACCTCGAGGGCTACCGCGACATTCTTCCTGCGCTGGCCCGCTGACAGCTTGGTCAGGAGCAGCGGCAGTTCCACATTGCCCTCGGCGCTCAGCACCGGCATCAGGTTGTAGAACTGGAACACGAAGCCGATGTTCCGCGCGCGCCAGTTGGCGAGCGCGCCGCTTCCGAGCTGATCGATGCGGCGGCCAGCGACCGTGACCTCCCCGGAGGTCGGCTTGTCGAGCCCGCCGATGAGATTGAGCAGCGTGGTCTTGCCCGAGCCCGAAGGACCCATCAGCGCGACGAAGTCGCCCCTGGGGATGTCGAGGGTGAGGCCGTGCAGAACTTCCACTTTCTGCTTGCCGCGCTCGTACACCTTGGTGACATTGCGGACCTGAACCATGGGCTCCGACATACCTTCGCCTCCAGTTACCTACCTGTGCCCCTTACGGTCTCGCCTCGGTCACCGCGGCATCGTCCCTGAGGCCCGGCGGCGCATCGACCACCACCGTCTCCCCGGCACTGAGGCCTGCGAGCACCTGCCGTGAATCCCCACTCGGGCCGCCGAGCTTGACGGCGCGACGCTGCGCCCTGCGGTCCTTCACCACGAACACCACGTCCTGATCGCCGTCTTTGCGCAGCGCCGCCGCCGGCACCAGCACACCGCGCGGCGCTGCGGATGGCCCGCTCGCGGCAGCCGGCGAGGACTGTTCCTCGAGGAAGGAAACGCGCACGCCCATGTCGGGCACGATGCGTGCATCCTTCACGTCGAGGCCGATGCGCACCTTCACCGTTGCCTTGGAGCGATCGGCGGTCGGTATGATCGCGATGACGTGCGAGGGGATCTGCCAGTCGGGATATGCGTTCAACACCGACGCCACCGGCTGCCCCGGCAGCACGCGGTTGATGTAGGCCTCGTTCACGTCGACCTCGATCTCGAGCGAATCCATGTCCACGAGCGTGCCGATGCCGGTGCGCGTGAAACCGCCGCCCGCAGACAGCGGCGATACGATCTCCCCGACCTGCGCGGCCTTGGCAATCACCACGCCGGTGAAGGGAGCGCGTACCGTGCAGTAGTCGAGTTGCACTTGAGCCGCGCGCACGCCGGCGGCGGCCAGCTCGATCTGCCGGCGCTGCGCCTGCACCTGGGCGCTCTGAGCCTGCACCTGGGTGCGGGCCTGCTCCAGCGCCTGCTGCGAGACCAGCTTGCGCCCGATCAGATCCTCGTCGCGCTTCACATCGCGCTCGTTCTGCGCCAGCTGCGCCTCATCCTGCAGCAGCCGCGCCTGCGCCGAGTGCAATTGTGCCTGCGCCTGAGCGAGCGCCGCCCGCTGTGCAGTGTCGTCCAGGCGCCCGATGACCTGGCCCTGTTGGACGCGATCGCCTTCCTCGATGAGCACCGCAGCCACGGTGCCGGTAATCTGCGCCGATACCGTGGCCTGCCGGCGCGCGGTGACGTAACCGGTGGCATCCAGTACCGAAGGCTTGCCGCCGCCGAGGGGCTGCGCGGTCGCGGTATGCACCGCCAGCGCCGCGTGGCCAGACAAGACGCGCCAGGTTCCGACGGCCAGCAGCGCAGCGACCAGCAGGATGGCGCCGACGATCCAGGCGCGGCGCCCGGAAGCGACTCCTGCTTCCCCCTCGCCGCGCTCGATGCGCAGCTGTCCCAACAGCGCTTTCTTGTCGGTCTCCGGACTCATCACTCACATCCGCCGCGCGGCGCGCAACGATAGCACCAGCGGGCGTGTATTGCTCCACGCCGCCGGGAATCGGCGACTGTTTCAGCCCGCGCGGGACGGACCGTGACGGGGCGGCGCGCTCTATGCGCACTGTCAGCCGGAGATGATCCTCGCCATCAGGCGGCGCGCCTGTACGAACTCCGGGGCGATCAGCAGCGCGTGCTCGAGCGCATCGCGTGCAGCCAGCGCATCGCCGTGGTCGAGCAGATCGCACCCGAGCAGCCACCAGGCCTCCGCCGCGCCCCACCCCGGAACGGGATCTGCGCCGCTGCGCTCGGCCTCGAAGGCGGCCACCGCGCGCCGCAGTTTCCCGAGGGCGCGCTCTTTGTTGCCGCCACGCGTGGGCGGGAGCTCGTAGTCGCTCATCGCGTCCGCCAGCAGCACGCGGGGGTTGTGCGCCGCGAGCTGCAGCGCCTTGGCGAGATCCTTGCGCGCCCAGTGGCCGGCAAAGGTGCGAGTGCCGCCCGCTTCCAGACACACCGCACGCAACGCCAGCGCGTCGGCGAAGTCCGCCTGCGTCGCAAGCGCCGTGTCCACTTCGCTGACGCAGCGCTGCGCCAACTGCGCGGCAGTGCCCGCAGTCGCGGAATTGCCGGGCCGCGCGGAGCTGCCCGGCGCGGCGGAACTACCCGGCGCCGCTGCGGCGCTCGAGGCGCTCTGCGAGGCGAGCAGCGCCTGTCGCCAGGCGAGCAGCGCTGCGTAGTAGCCGCGCAGGGTGTCGTGCGATTCATCCCCGGGGAGCGCGCTGGCGAGATTTCTGAGCGCCGGCGCATCCTCGGTGTAATAAGCGTATTGAATACGGCTCTCGACGTCGCGCCATGAGATCGCATCACCCTGCGCTGCGGCGCCGAGGGTGAGCAGTGCGGCCGCGCTCAGCGCACCGCTCCAGCGCCGCAACCGCCGCCGCTCACACGCGCCTTGTAGAATGGGCATCCGCATGTCGGAACACCATAGCACAGCCTCAGCGTCCCCCGCCGCCGCGAGCCCGGCGCCGCTCATCGACATCGGCATCAATCTCGCCCACGACAGCTACGATGCCGACCGCGACGCGGTGATCACGCGGGCGGGCGCAGCCGGCGTCACGCAGATGGTGGTCACCGGCTCGACGCTCGCGGGGAGCGCGCGCGCCGCCGCACTGGCGCGCGCTCATCCGGGAAGACTCTTTGCCACCGCCGGAGTTCATCCGCATCACGCCACCGAGCTGACCGCGGCACGCAGCGCAGAGCTCGAGGCGCTCGCGCGCCAACCCGAGGTCGTGGCGGTGGGAGAATGCGGTCTCGATTACTTTCGCAATTTCTCCCCGCACGATGTGCAGCAGCACGCCTTTCACCGCCAGCTCGAGCTCGCCGCGCGCATCGGCAAGCCGGTCTTCCTGCACCAGCGCGCCGCCCATGCCGATTTCGTGGCCATCCTGCGCGAGCACGCCGCAGCCTGGCGCGGCGTGGCGCACTGCTTTACCGGCAGCGCGGAGGAGCTCGCCTGCTACCTCGAGCTCGGGCTCGCGATCGGCATCACGGGTTGGATCTGCGATGAGCGCCGCGGTTCACACCTCGCCGCGCTCATGCCGCAGATTCCGCCGCAGCGGCTGCTGCTCGAGACCGACGGGCCCTATCTGCTGCCGCGGGACTTGCGCCCGAGACCCGCTTCACGGCGCAACGAACCGGCGTATCTTCCGCACGTGGCCGCCGCCGTGGCGCGCGCCCGCGGCGAGACGGCTGAGGCGCTGGCACTCTCGAGCACTACGGCGGCGCGCGCGCTCTTCCACCTGCCACCTTGAGCTGGGGCGAGGAGTCGCAGCAGCTTCCGAGAATCGACACTCAAGTATCTACACAAGTTATTGTTATTTAAGTATATGAAAGGGCGAACTTCTATGGATGTACAGCGCCTGAGTGCCTCGATCGGCAAGACCTGGGACGAGTCGATCCTGGAGCGGCTGATCGCGTACGTGCGCATCCCTAACAAATCCCCGATGTTCGATCCGCACTGGGAGCGCAACGGTCACATGGAGGCCGCCGTGAAGCTGATGGCGGACTGGTGCCGCGCCCAGCCCCTGCCGGGCGCGCGCGTCGAGGTGCGCCACATCGCCGCACGCACGCCGCTGCTGCTGGTGGACATCCCCGGCGAGCTGCCGGGCTGCGCGCTGCTCTACGGACACCTCGACAAACAGCCGGAGTTCACCGGCTGGCTTCCGGGGCTCGGTCCCTGGGAACCGGTGATGCGTGGGGGCAAGCTCTACGGACGCGGCGCGGCGGACGACGGCTACGCCGTGTTCAGCTCGCTCACCGCCATTGCGGCACTGAAGGAACAGCGGGTACGCCTGCCTCGCTGTGTGGTGCTGATCGAGGCATGCGAGGAGAGCGGGAGCATCGACCTGCCCGCGCACCTCGCTGCGCTCGGAGACGCCCTGGGCGAGCCCTCGCTCGTGGTGTGCCTCGATGCGGAGTGCGGCAACTACGAGCAGGTCTGGTGCACCACCTCGCTGCGCGGGAATCTCGTGGGCACACTCGAGGTGCGCGTGCTCACCGAGGGAGTGCATTCGGGCATGGCCACTGGCATCGCGCCCACGCCATTTCGCATTCTCGAGCAGCTGCTCGCACGCCTCGAGAGTCCGGTAACGGGCGACCTGCTGCTGGATGAGCTGCACGTCAGCATCCCGCGCGATCGGCGCGCGCAGGCTAGCGCTGCGGCGCAGGTGCTGGGCGACTCGGTGGCCGGAAAGCTCCCCTGGGCGAAAGGGGTGCAGGCACTCTCCAACGATCCCACCGAGCTCATCATCAACAACACCTGGCGCGCGACGCTGGCGATCACCGGCGCCGACGGCCTGCCGCCGCTCGGCTCGGCGGGCAACGTGCTGCTGCCGGCGCTGTCGGTGAAGCTGTCGTTGCGCCTGCCGCCGACCTGTGACGCCGCGCGTGCGGAACAGGCGGTGCGCGAGACACTCGAGCGCGAGCCGCCCTACGGAGCGCAGATCAGCTTCGAGACCGGCGAGGGCGCGGCGACCGGGGGCTGGAACGCCCCGCCCTTCGCCCCATGGCTGGAAGAGTCGATCGCGCGCGCCTCACGCACCATCTACGGCCACGAGGCGGTGCATATCGGTTGCGGCGGCACCATTCCCTTCATGGGAATGCTTGGCGAGCGCTTCCCGCATACGCAGTTCTTCATAACCGGGGTGCTCGGGCCGCAGTCCAATGCGCACGGCCCGAACGAATTCCTGCACGTCGGCTACGCCAAGCAGCTCACCGCCTGCGTGTCGCTGGTGCTCGCCGATCACGCACGCACAGTCTCAGGCTAGCGCATATCGACCATGTTGCTCGGCTTGACCGCCTCCTTCAGGCGCAGCCAGCCTTCGCGATAGCGCGCCGCGCTCTCGGCGGGCGTCTCGAAATCGGGCAGGGGAAATTCCGCGCGCAATGCATCGACCATCAGCGTCCACTTCGGCAACCCCTTCGGGAACTTGCCGCGGCGTGTGAACACGATGCGGCCCTCCACCGGAACCTCGCCCGCCAGCGCCTTCACAGCCGCGATCCGGTCGTACAACTCGCCCTGCGGGTTGGTGAAGGTGAAGCGGTGCGGACCGTCCATCACGGTCCACTCCGCCATCTGGTCGCCGCCGAAGATGTTGCCGCGCACATCGCGCAAGTCGATGACCACCACGCCGCGCAGTGTCAGCAGCAGGTAATCGACATGAAAGCCCCCGCCCATGCCGTCCGGGACGAGCGTGTCGACCAGATGCTCCGTGCTGCCTGCCGTGACGGCGGCGCGCAGCGCCTTGCGCGCGCGGTATTTGCGATACCAGCGCCAGGCCCACGACAGGGCGAAGCCGAGTGCCGCCGCGCACCCGATCAGGACCCATGCCGCAGGCGGAAGCCTGCCCAGCTCATTCACCTCGCTCCTCCCTCGAGCGCCGCGCACAGTGCCGCGAGGCTCGCATCGATCTCGGTATATTGCGCCGGACGGGCGAACAGTTTGGCAAGCGCCGGCGGCACCGGCACCTCCCGTCCGATGAGCGGCTCCACGATCTCACGGAACTTGGCCGGGTGGGCCGTCGACACCAGCACCCACCGGCCGCGCCGGCGCCGCTCCGCGGGCAGCCGCTCCCATGCCTCGGCTGCGGTCGCCGTGTGCGGGCACCAGATCTGCCCGTACTGGCGGTAGCCCCAGACAATACGCGCGCGGATCTGCGCGTCCGTGACGGTGCAGGCGCTGACTGCGGTGCGCAGCTCCTGCAGGTCGGGAAACAGGGCGCGCAGACGCTCCATGTTGCTCGGGTCGCCGACATCCATGGCGGAGGCGAGCGTGGCAATGCTCGGGCGCGGCTGCCACACCCCGCTCGCGAGGTAATCGGGCACGGTGTGGTTGGCGTTGTGGGCGAGCACAACCTCGCCGATCGGCAGCCCGACCCGGCGCGCCCACAGGCACGCCAGCGCGTTGCCGAGGTTGCCGCTCGGCACGATGAAGGACGCCGGTTCGCCGTGCTCGCGCCAGAGGGCCAGGCTGCTCGCGGCGTAGTACACGCTCTGCGGCAGGAGCCGGCCGAGGTTGATGCTGTTGGC
>DASZHQ010000084.1:0-2042 GCA_035937715.1 Steroidobacteraceae bacterium
GATACCCCAGCGGGTGGGGCTGCGCTGCGCCGGCTGCACGAGCTCAAGACGGGCCGCCTGATCGGGGCGTCCGTGCTCTGCGTATTACTTTTGGCAGGCATCGTCGGCGAGCCTGCGACAATGCCATGGCGGCGTTTCGCAACCGAGATGGGTTTACTGTTCCAGATCGTCGACGACATCCTCGACGTGACCGGCACCGATGATGCACTTGGAAAGCCGCGAGGCAGCGATGAGCGTCACGGAAAGCGAACATACGTGAGCGAGTTCGGGATCGAGCGCGCGCATCAGCTCGCGGCCGAGTCCCATCGCGTGGCGCGCGAGACGCTCGCCGAGGCGGCCGCACAGGTGCCGGGTGCGGCCGGGGTGTCCGGCGCGGGCGCGGACGGCGGGCACGCCACGGCGGAGCTCGAGCAGATAGTCGACTTCATCTACACGCGAACGTCATGAGCCGCCAGCCCGACACATCCCCCGAGGAGCGCCTCGACGCCGAGCGGGACTTGCGTGAGCGGGCAGGGCGTGGGCTGCTCGCGCAGGTCGAGCGACCGCAGGATCTGCACGAGCTCACCGAGCAGCAGCTTCAGGATCTCGCCCAGGAGGTGCGCACGCACATAATCGACACCGTCGGGGAGATCGGCGGTCACTTCGGCGCCAACCTGGGCACGTGCGAGCTCGCGGTCGCGCTGCATTCGCTGCTCGACTCGCCAAGGGACAAGATCTTGTGGGACGTCGGACACCAGGCCTATCCGCACAAGGTCCTCACCGGCAGGCGCGACCGGCTCGGCACGATTCGCCAGTATCAGGGCCTCGCGCCGTTCTGCTCGATCCCCGAGTCACCGCACGACATCATGGGCGCGGGTCACGCCTCGACCTCGATCGGATACGCGGTCGGCATCAAGGAGGGAATGCGGCACATGGGCGCCGACGGCCGGGTCGTGGCTGTGATCGGCGACGGTGGAATGACCGGGGGCGTGGCGTTCGAGGCGATCGGACAGGCCGGCGGGCTCGGTACGCCGATCACCGTGGTGCTCAACGACAACGGGATGTCGATCGCGCCCAACGTGGGAGCGCTCTCGAGGTACTTCAACAGGATCCGCCTCAACCCGCGCCTGTGGCATGCGCGCGCGGACCTCGAGGGCGGGCTCGTGCGCCTGCCCGGCGGCATCGGCGCCGCGTTCGAGCGCCTGGGCCCGCAGCTGAAGGAGTCGATCAAGGCATTCTGGGCTCCGGGCCTCTGGTGGGAGGAGCTGGACTGGGCCTACATGGGCGTGATCGACGGGCACGACGTGCGCGCGCTGCGCGAGGCGCTGCGCGAGGCGATGGCGGCCGAACGCCCGGTGGTGGTGCACATCGCCACGGTGAAGGGCAAGGGCTTCGCCCCTGCGGAGGAAGGCGGCCTCGAGGGCATGGAGAAGTGGCATGCCGCCAAGCCCAAGTCGATCGTGAACGGCGTTCCCGCGGGCTCCACGCCCGCGGTTGCGGGCGCGCGCGGCAAGCGTGCAAAGGCGGCGCCTCCGCAGTACACGCAGGTGTTCGGCGAAGCGCTCGTGCGCGAGTGTGAACGCGACGAGCGCGTGGTGGGAATCACCGCCGCCATGAACTCGGGCACGGGCCTGTCGATCCTCCAGAAGGCTATGCCCGAGCGCTACTTCGACGTGGGGATCGCCGAGCAGCAGGCGATCCTGTTCGCCGCGGGGCTCGCGCTCGAGGGCGTGAAGCCGGTTGCGGCGATTTACTCGACATTCCTGCAGCGCGCGTACGACCAGATCGTGCACGACGTGTGCCTGCAGAAGCTAAACGTGGTGTTCGCGATGGACCGTGCGGGCCTCGTGGGCGACGACGGGCCCACGCACCACGGCGCGTTCGACATCGCCTACCTGCGCTGCCTGCCGAACATGGTGCTCATGGCGCCGCGCGACGAGGCGATGCTCGTGCACATGCTGCGCACTGCGCTCACCTACGACGACGGGCCGGTCGCGCTGCGCTACCCGCGCGGCGAGGGCGCGGGCGTCGCGCTGCCGCCGCAGCCTTCGGTGATCCCCATC
>DASZHQ010000085.1:0-16307 GCA_035937715.1 Steroidobacteraceae bacterium
GGTGTATGTGGGCGAGCAGGCGGGCACCGCCATCGAGCGCTTCTTCCGCAAGCAGAACCTGATGGCGCTGCGCGAGATCGCTCTACGCCGGGTCGCCGATCGCGTCGAGGCGGCCTCGCGCGCCCTGCCGCCGGATCGCGCGCAGACGCGCATCGCCGGCGATCGCGTACTGGTGGCCGTCGGTCCGGACGCACAGGCCGAGGAGCTGGTGCGCGCCGGCAAGCGCATGGCGGACGCGCTTGATGCGCAGTGGATCGTGGTGTACGTGGAGACACCGGCGCTGCTGCGCCTGTCGGAGAGCGAGCGCAACCGGCGCATCGACGTGCTGCGCCTGGCCGAGTCGCTCGGCGCCGAAAGCGTGACGCTCGACGGGCCCTCGGTTGCCGCGACGCTCGCCGAGTATGCGCACGTGCGTAATGCCACGCGCGTCATCGTCGGGGCGCCGAAGCGGCGCGGCTGGCGCGCGTGGCTGCGACCCTCGACCGCCGCCGAGCTGGTGCGGCGCGCGCGCGGCTTCGACGTGGTGCTGATCGGCGCCACGGCGTCGGCGCCCACGCTCCCGCGGGTGCCGGCGGACACGGCGGCCGGGAGCGCGGCGGTGCGCTGGGATCGCTACGGCTGGGCGGCGGCGATCACCGCGGCCTGCACGCTGGTGGCCTTCCTCATGGACCCGCATTTCGAGCTCTCCAATCTCGTCATGATCTACCTGCTCGGCGTGACCGTGGCGGGACTGAGGCTCGGCCGCGGCCCCTCGGCGCTCACCGCGCTGCTGAACGTGGCGGCGTTCGACTTCTTCTTCGTCCCGCCACGCTACTCGTTCGCGGTCTCGGATGTGCAGTACCTGGTCACCTTCGGCGCCATGGTCACCATTGCCCTGGTCATCGCCACACTCACAGCGAGCGTGCGGCAGCAGACCCGTGTGGCGGGCGCGCGTGAGCGGCGCACGGCGCTGCTATACGCGATGAGCCGCGAGCTGGCCGTCACGCGCGGCATTGCCAACATGGCGCGCGTCGCGGTGCGGCACGTGGCCGAAGTCTTTCAATGCAAGGCGGTAGTGCTGTTGCCGGAAGCGGGCGGGAAGTTACGCTACCCGGCGGAAGCGCCGCTCGAGAGCTCCTTCCGCGGCGCCGATCTCGCCGTCGCGCACTGGGTCGCCGATCACGGCCGCCGTGCGGGCCTCGGCTCCGATACGCTGCCGGCTGCGCCCGGACTGTACGTGCCGCTTGGCGACGAGCGGCGCACCGTAGGGGTGCTCGCCGTGCTGGCAGAGCATCCGCGGCGCGTACTGCTGCCGGAGCAGAGTCACCTGCTCGGGACCTTCGCCGGGCAGATAGCGCTCGCGCTCGAGCGCGCGCGCCTGGCGGAGGTCGCCGAGCGCGCGCGCCTGGCTGCCGAGCGCGAGACGCTGCGCAACACGCTGCTCGCCTCCATCTCACACGACCTGCGCACACCGCTCGCGGTGATGGCGGGCGCCGGCAGCACGCTCGCGCAGCACGGCGCGAGCCTCGATGAAGCGACGCGCGTGTCGCTGGCGCGCTCGGTGGAAACCAAGGCGCGCGAGATGTCGGAGCTGGTCTCGAACGTGCTGGATCTCGTGCGCCTGGAGTCCGGGCAGGTGGTGCTGCGGCGCGACTGGCAAACCCTCGACGATCTGGTCGGCAGCGCCCTGGCCGCACTCGGCGGGAAGCTCGCGGAACACCCGATCGAGGTGCGCCTGCCGCCGGAGCTGCCGGCGGTATGGGTGGATGCCACGCTCATCGTGCAGGTGTTCACCAACCTGTTCGACAACATCGTCAAGTACACCCCCCCCGCAACCCGCGCCACGGTGTCCGCCGTCCTCGATGCCAGCGGGGAGTTCGTGCGCGTCGTCGTGGACGATGAGGGGCCGGGCCTGCCGGCGGGCGATCCGGCGCGGCTGTTCGAGAAGTTTCAGCGCGGGAGCGAGGAGGGCGCGGTCGCCGGGGTGGGGCTGGGGCTCGCGATCTGCCAGGCGATCGTGCGCGCCCACGGAGGCGAGATCGAGGCGCAGCGCCGTCCGGGCGCGGGCGCGCGCTTCGCCTTCACCCTGCCCGCCAGCGAGCTGCCCGCACCCGCAGCGTCCGCGAGCGAGGCAGCTGCGTGACCCAGGCCATGTACCAGGTCCTCATCATCGAGGACGAGCCGGCCATCCGCGCGGTGCTGCGCGTGCTGCTGCAGACCGAGGGCTACCGCTGCGTCGAGGCCGATACTGCGCTGCGCGCGGAGATCGAGGCGCGCAGCCACAAGCCCGATCTGCTGCTCATCGATCTCGGGCTCCCCGACGGGGACGGCCTCACGGTGATCCGCCGGGTGCGCGCCTGGTCGCAGGTCCCGATCGTAGTGCTCTCGGCACGCACCATGGAGGAGCAGAAGATCGCCGCGCTCGATGCCGGCGCCGACGACTACGTCACCAAGCCCTTCAGCGCGCCGGAGCTCCTGGCTCGGCTGCGCGCCGCGTTGCGCCGCGACGTACGCGGGTCCGCTCCGGTCGCGCTGCTGCAGTTCGGGCCGTTGCAGGTGGATCTCGCGCGCCGCGAGGCGCGTGGCGGCGCCGGCGAGGTGCACCTCACACCGCTCGAGTACCGCGTGCTCGCCTGCCTGGCGCGGCATCTCGGCTCCATCGTGATGCAGCGCCAGCTCATCCGCGAGGTCTGGGGACCGGAGCGGCAGGATGATTCGCGCAGCCTGCGGGTTTGCATCAAGAATCTGCGCGCCAAGCTCGAGCCCGATCCGCGCCAGCCACGCTATCTGATCACCGAGACGGGACTCGGCTACCGGCTGCGCGCCGATGACGAGGCGGTGCCGCGCGCGGCGGTCTAGGGGGGCGAGTTCCCGGCGTCACCGCCGCCGGTGGCGGTGCGGGTGCGCCTTTGAGCGCTCACCTCAGGTGAGCGATACGACCAACTTGGCTGAGTGACTGCGCCAGTTGATCGGGATGATGAACGAGCGCTGGCCAGGCTTTTGCGGGAACTCCGGCTTCTCCCCCGAGAGCACGTTCGGCACCGAGATGACGAAGTCGCGGCCGAAATCGCGGCGGGCATTGCCGGAGATGGTGTTGGCCACCTCGCCGACCAGGTCGCGCATGGTCTCGTGACTGAAGTCGTTCTCCTGCATCTTCATCAGCAGCACTGTCAGCATCGCCTTCGGCGCGGTGAAGTACACCACGCCCTCGCGCTTGCCGGAAATATTGATGACACCGGTGTACTCGTGTACCGAGGGCGAGCCTTCCATCAGGTATGGCGAGCCGATGGTGGCCGGCTGTTGTGCCGCCACCTCGAAGAAGTTCGTCGTCCCCTCGACGAAGGTCTTGAGCTCCTGTTCGTACAGCATCAGCGCATCAGCTCCGCGATCGCCTCGTTCAACTGCCGGTCGGTGAAGGGCTTGTTGAGAAAGCCGTTGGCACCTTTTTCCATTGCCTCGACCGCGGTCGCCTTGTCCGCCAGCGCGGAGATCACCAGGATCCGCACGGCCGGCTTGAGCGCGACCAGCTTACCGATGCACTCGATGCCGTCCATGCGGGGCATGGTGAGATCCATCGTGACGACGTCCGGGTCGGTCTTCCTGAACAGCTCCAGCGCCTCGAGCCCGTTGCCGGCCGTGCCGACCAGCTGCAGCTCCTCGAACTGCTGCGAGCGCTCGATGCGCCGGCGCATGATATTCGAGTCGTCGACGATCATCAGCTTGTAGGTTCGCCGCCCCTTGCCGTTCATCGTCGTAGCCTGCCGTTGCTCATGCATGCCCCTGCACCCGCAGGTCTGAGGCGACCCCCGTGCTGACCGCCTCGACAGCGGGCAGGACGATCTTGAAACGCGTGAACTTGCCTGGATGAGTGCTGACGCCGATCTTGCCGCCGAGCGCGTAGACGCTGCGCGCCACGATGTCCATGCCGATGCCGCGCCCGGCGTCCATCGACACTTCCTGCTGCGTGGAGAGGCCCGGACGGAAGATCAGGGCCATGGCCGCGCGCATCTCCATGGCGGCGGCTTCCTCGGCGCTGATCAGCTGCCTCTGCACTGCGGCCGCCTTGAGCTCATCCGGCGAGATGCCCGCACCGTCATCCTCGAATGTCAGCTCGTAACCCTCGCCCGCCCTGCGGAAATCCACCCGCACGGTGCCGGCGTCCTGCTTGGCCTGGGCGTGGCGTACCTCGGGCGACTCGATGCCATGTACGGCGGCGTTGCGCAGCATCTGGATCAGGCAATCCTTGATCGTGGCTGCATAGCGCGAGGGCACCTCGCCGAGCCCGGCGAGTGTCAGATTGAAGCGCTTGGCGTGATCCTGCGCCAGGCGCTCCGCCATCGACTGCAGCGCGGGGGCGAGGTCCTCCACGCGGCGCCCGACTTTCTCCGCGGCGGCCGGCTTGGCGGCGGGCGCGGCGCTCTGCGCAGGCGCATTGGCCGTGGCCGCGGAGGCTGCGGCAGCCCCCGGGGCGGTATCCTTCAGCACGGTCAGGCGTGCGGCCATCTCGCGCACGCCGCGCAGGTGCGCGAGCAGCTCATCGAGCTTCAGCACCATCGGCAGGAAGTCGTTGCCCGACAGCTCGGGCTTTTTCTTGCACTCGCTCACCATGTCCTCGAGCGCGTGGACGCGGCTGGCGATGCTCTTCAGGTCGAGGGCCGAGGCCTCGCCCTTGATCGAGTGCAGCTCGCGGAACAGCCCGCTCAGCTTCTTGCGGAACTCGGCGTCGGTGCGCGCCGGCTCCTTGAGTATGCTGTTGACCAGTTTCAGCCCGGTCTCCGCCGTATCCAGGAAAGAAACCAGCTGCAGCGTGTCGATGTGCATCATGCCCAGCATCATGTCGAGCTGAGCGTTGGCGTTGTCCTGCGAGTCCTGCAGCTCGCGCGCGAGCAGTACGCTCGAGGTGATGTCGCCGACCACGCACAGCACGTGCTTGATGCCCTCCGGCCCCATGACGCGGTGGAAGTCGAACTGCAGGTAGCGCGTCTCCTTGCCGCCATGGCCATTGTCCATGCTGACCTCGAGCTGGCCCAGCGGGTTGATGCTCTTCATCAGGTTCTCGTGGGCGCGATCTCCCCACAGGAGCTTGATGTACTTGGTGGCGGTCGCCAGCGTGGCCGGCGGGACCAGCTGCTTGAGCAGCTGCTCGAAGGCGAGCCCGGCGAAGTCGTCGCGGCCGAACATGCGCGTCAGTGCGTCCGACCAGACGCTGCCGATATGGTAGTTGGCATCGAGTAGGAACAGGCCCTCACGGACTGTCTTGAGGATGTCGCGGGTCTGTTCCTGCGCCTCGCGCGCCGCGTGCTCGTGACGCGCGCGAGTGAGCCGAAAGTAGCCGGCCGCCCCCGCCAGCACCAGCGCGGCGAGCACACCCGCCAGCAGCAGCAGGCGCAGTCGGGCGGCGGCGTTGGAGGTGCTCTGCTGCAGCGTCGTGGCGAGCGCTGCGAGCTGCGCGTGCAGCGGCCGGGCGTTATCGGCGGCAAACAGCTGCGCGCGCTTGACTGCCGCGTAGTGCTCGCGACCCTGGCGCGAGAGCGCGCTGCCGGCGGTGTCAGAATCAACGTACGGTTGTCCGGTGAAGGAGATGACCGGATCCATCACCGGGGTGTACTCGTGCCACAGCAGCAGCGCGCGCCCGAGCTGCGGCGACTCGACGTCGCCCGAGGCGCCGAGCTGCCTCAAATCCTCGTCGAAGCGCTTGACCGTGCTCTGCAGGTCGGCGAGCGCCTGGCCGGAATATGCGCGCACCTCGAGCCGATCGCGCAGCGCGTTCAGCTGTCGGGCGATCTCCACCGGGTAGCTCTGCAGGCGGCTCGCCGTCTGCAGCGCACTGATCTCGAGGCGCATGTGGCCGGCGAGGCGAAAGCCCATGAATAGCACAGCGCCCATGACCAACATCAGCGCCGTGCCGATGCTGGCGGTGACGAGTCGGCGGCGACGCTCTGTCCCTGCAACGCTCATTGCGGAGATCTCCTGTGGTCTTATTTGGGCAGTTCGAAGCGCATGCGGGCCTTGACCGGCACCTCGACGGCGCTGCCGTTGACGATCATCGGCGCGTAGCGCCAGTGCTTGACCGCACTGATCGCCGCCTGGTCGAAGACGCGCGGGGGCGTCGCTTCGACCACGTGGATGTCGCGCGTTTCGCCACGGGCGTCGACGGTGTACTCGAGCGTCACGCTGCCGGTGATGTGTTGCACCAGTGCGCTGGGGGGATAATCAGGCGGCTCGGCACGCAGGCGCTTCAGGCTGGCAGCGAGCGCGGCCAGATTCGACGCGTTTGCTGCGCCGGGCGGCTGCAGCTGCTGCACCGCCGCCAGGTCTTTCGGATCCGCGCCCCAGCGCTTGGCCTGCGCGAGGTCGGCGTCGCCCGGCTTGCCGGCGAGCACGGCGGTACGGGCCCGCTCGAGGAGCAGCTTCGCGAGGTCGCGGCTGGCCGCGCTGAGGGCCGCATTGGCCGGATCGGCTGTCTGCACCTGGGAGAGGTACCAGGCGGCGCTGTCCTGCGCCGGATCGGTCAGGCGCCCGTCGCGCAGCCGTTCGCGCGCCAGCTGCAGCGTGCGCTCGCTCTCCGCCTGCGTCGCCTTCGCCCGCGCGCCGCTGAGATCTTTCTGGAAGGCGGCGAGTTCGGCGGGCTTCAGCCCCGCGGCACGCGCTTCGCCGAGCCAGCGCTCCGCTTCGGCGCTATTTTTCGCCAGTCCCGCCTCGCGGGCCTTGTGCAGGTAGGCGCTGTTGAGCTCGTGCGTGGCCCGCTGCGTGGCGGCATTGGACGGCGCCACAGCTACGAGCTGCTGCAGATAGACCTTGGCGCTGTCCTCGGCGTCGATGAGCTTGCCCTCGCGGATGCGCTCGTTGATGAGTCCCACGAGGTGCTGCACGCGCGCCTCTTCCTGGTGACGCGTGATGTCTGCACGCCAGCGGCCGAGCTGCTCCGGCGCCACATCGCGCGACTGCTGCGCCTGCCGCAGGTAGGCAGTGGCGCGGTCGAAGTTGCCCTCGAGGAGCGCGCGGGAGATCTGTGCTGCAAACAGCCGTTGCTCGCAAGCCGCGACGCGGGCATCGCCTGCGGCGGCGGCCCTGAAGTTGGCAAGCGTGAGGGCGGCCTCCTCGAAACGGCCGCCGTTCAGCGCCTCATCGAAGCGCCCCGCGAGCACTTCGGCCACGCGCAGCAGGCCGTCACGCGCCTCGGCGCTGGCGGGATCCGCGGCCGCAGCCGAGCGGTAATACAACAACGCATTGTCCGCGACCGGCTCGCTGAAGCGCCGCTCGTGCATGGCGAGGCGTGCCTTCTCGAGCAGCTCGTCCACCTTGCCCGTCACGATTGCGCTGTCGGCGCCCGCCGCGCCGGCGGCGGTGCCGGGGGCCGCGCGTTCGGCGGCGGGCGTTACGGCGGCGGGCGGTGCGACGGCGGGCGGTGCGGCGGCGCCTGGGGGTGCCGCGCTGCCGTGCATGAACATCCAGTACGCGCCGGCCGCCAGGACGGCGGCTGCCGCCGCGGCCGCGACAGCCAAGGGCTTGCCCGGCAAGCGGCTCGCAAGACGCTGCCGCGGCTGCGGGGCAGACTGCTGGAGCGGCCCGAGGCTCGCCGGTGGCGGCGGCGCGGGCGTGACACGCACCGCGGCTTTGTTCGCCACCGCCTCCGCGATCGCCCCTTTGAGCACCGCGTGCGTCTTACGCGGATCAATCGGCAGCGGCAGCACCGCGAAAACCTTGCTTCCCTTGAGCGTGCTGCCGAGCTGTTTGTCCCCGGGGGTTTCAGCGAATACCACCATCACGACGCGCGCCAGCGCTGCGTGTGCGGCGTCCACCGCGGCGCGGACGTCGGGGAGCTCGCGCGCGTCGATGGCCAGCACCTGGGCGCGCCTGGCGCCCGAGAGGCCCGCGAGCGCAGCCTGCAGCGAATCGACCGGGCGCACGCCGGCCTGACCGTCGAGCGCCGGTCCCAGCTCGAGCAGAAAATCATCGCGGGTGGTAATCACCGTGACATCCGCCGCGGGCTGCGAGAGGGGCTGCGCGATCGGGTCGGCGCTCGCGGCGGTCTCGGGGCTGCGGGAGGCGGAAGGTGCACTGGCCACGGGGCGTCTCTCCAACAACGAATGCCAACAGGTTGTGCGGGTGTCGATCCCCGGAGCGTGGCGAGCGCGACAGACGCAGCTTCAGCCGCGCGCGCAGAGCCTCGCGTTTGCAGGATATGTAGCCTCAGCGCCAACGACGTGCGTCAGTTCACAATAACGACAGGCTGCGTCGGCAGGCTGCGACGCGAGATCTGAAAATTCGGAAGCACTGCTCGCTTTGCACGGGCCGTGGGTCGCGCATGCCCGGTGAGCACGGCGCGCCAGCGCCGCCAATCGAAACGCCCGCGCAGGGATGGCGAGCGGCTCAGGAGACTGCACCCGTTCGGTGCGCGTTGCGACGCGGCTTTGCAATCAGACACTTAAGCCATGCACTGGCGCGCGCCAAGCGTCCGCGCGCGGCGACGCCGCTGGCGCGCGGGGCGCGAGCAGTGAACAATCCGCGCCTGTGACCGTCTTAACGTAATGGGCGCATCAGGATCTGATGGCCGTCACTCATTGCGGGTGGCGTTGGGACTAAGTTAAGAAGGACGCCGCCGCCGGCACCCGACTCGAGACCCATGAGCTCAAGGGAGGGAAGGACGATGCGATCGCTCGGTGTTGACCCGAATCCCCGTGGTACCACTGCCGAATTCATCGACAGCTTAAGCTCCTTCAGCCGCTTGCACCGCGCGCAGCGCTGGGAGGGGACGTTCGGCGATTTCCTCTCCACCATCCTGCCCACCAACCCGATCGCGTTCGCGCGCACCAGTCACGAATACGTCTGGGATATGCTGCGCTGGCACGGGCGCGCCGGGCAGCCGGACGCGTCCGAGAGCGCACGCGCGCGCGAGCTCTTCAAGCGCGAGCTGTTCGGCATCGACGAGTCGCTCTCCCGGGTGGTCGATTACTTCAAGGCCGCTGCCGCCGGCTCCGACGTCGGCCGCCGCCTGTTGCTGCTGTTGGGTCCGCCCTCGGGCGGCAAGTCGACGCTCGCCATCCTGCTGAAGCGCGGGCTCGAGGAATACAGCCGCACGGACGAGGGGGCCCTGTACGCCATTCGCGGCTCACCGCTGCGCGAGAATCCGCTCAACCTGATCCCCGCCAGCCTGCGCGCCGAGTTCCGCGACCGCTACGGCGTGCACATCCAGGGGGAGCTATCACCCTGGGCGCGCGACTTCGTGGAGCGCGAATTCGAAGGTGATTTCGTGCGCGTTCCCGTGGAGCGCATCTTTCTCGCCGAAGCTTCGCGCGTCGGCATCGGCACCTATGCGCCCCACGATCCCACCACCGCGGACATCGCCGACCTGGTCGGCTCGGTGGATCTTGCCAAGGTCGCGCAGATCGGCGATGAGGGCGACCCGCGCGCCTGGTCCTGGTCGGGGGCGGTCTACGCCGCGAGCCGCGGCGTGCTGGAGATGATCGAGATCCTCAAGGTCAAGCGCGAATTCCTCTACCTGCTGCTGACGTTGACGCAGGAGAAGAACGTCAAGGTGTCGCGCTTCCCGCTGATCCATCTGGATGAGACGATCCTCGCGCATACCAATCTGGCGGAGTTCCACAAGTTCCTTCAGGAAAAAGAGAATGAAGCGCTGCTCGATCGCATGGTGATCATCAAGGTCCCCTACGCGCTCTCCTACCGCGACGAGTCGCGCATCTACCAGAAGCTGGTGTCGGGCGCGCCGGCGTTCCGCAACGTGCATCTCGATCCGCACGTGCTCAATCTCGCCGCGGTGTTCGGCATCCTGACACGCCTTGCCAAGCCCGAGCGCGAGGGACTCGATCTGCCGAAGAAGCTGCGGCTGTATGGCGGCGAGGCGGTCGAGGGAATCGCGGACAGCGAGGCCGCGCGGCTGCGCGCGGAGACCCCCGACGAGGGCATGACCGGAGTGAGCCCACGCTTCGTGATCAACGCGATCTCCAACGCCATCACCCGCGGCAATACCCACAGCCTCACCAGCATGGAGCTGCTGCTCGCGCTCAAGGACGGTATCGAGAGCGATGCCCGCATGGACGCGAAGCAGAAAAAGGCCTGGATCGATCACCTGGTCACGGCGCGCAAGGAG
Source organism: Steroidobacteraceae bacterium (assembly GCA_035937715.1). GTDB lineage: Bacteria > Pseudomonadota > Gammaproteobacteria > Steroidobacterales > Steroidobacteraceae > 13-2-20CM-66-19. Next base: position 10,091 of record DASZHQ010000085.1, read on the forward strand.
TTCTACAACCGCTGGGTGAAGGAGGACGTGCACCGTGCGATGTTCGCCTCCTTCGAGGAGGAGGCGCAGCAGCTGCTGGAGAAGTATCTGGACGAGGTCGAGGCTTCGCTCGATCACCGCCAGGTTACCGACCCGATCACTGGCGAGAACCGCCCCGCCGACGAGCGCTTCCTGCGCTCGGTCGAGGAGAAGATCAAAGTGTCCGACTCCGGAAAGCTGTCCTTCCGCCAGGAAGTGGTGCGCAAGGCGATGGTGGCTTTCAAGGTAGGCGAAAAGTTCAAGCTGGCGAGCCATGCGCGCATGCGCGAGGCGATCGAGCAGTACCTGTTCGAGGAACGCCGCGACGTGCTGCGGCTCGTGACCTCGACCGCGCGCCCGGACGAGGAGGCGCGTCAGAAGATCTCGGTGGTGCAGCAGCGCATGGTGACCGAGTACGGCTACGACGAGCACAGCGCCAAGGAGGCGCTCAGCTACGTTACGACGCTGCTCGCTCAGGAGTAGCGGGGCGCGTGGAAAAGGAGTACGAGTAAGACGTGAACGAGGCGGACGGCAGGCACGGCGACAAACCCGGCGCGGCGAAGTGGTACGAGCTGTTCTCGCGCGGCGCGCGCGACTGGCTGCGCCACGACGAGAAAGTGCGCGAGGCGGTGCGCGCCAATCTCCCCGAAATCATTGCCGGCGGCGAAGTGATCAATGACAGCTCCCGCACCGTGCGCGTGCCGGTACGCATGCTCGAGCACTATCACTTCCGCTTGCGCCGGCCCGAGGAATCCCAGGGCGCCGGCCAGGGCAAGGCCAAGCCCGGGGACGTGTTCTCCGATCCCACCCGGCAGCAGGGCCCGGGCAACAAGGGCGAGGGCGGGCGCGACGAAGGCGAGATCCAGTTGCTGCTCGAGTTCAAGGTCGACGACATCGTCGACTGGCTGTGGGAGGAGATGCAGCTGCCAAACCTCAAGGCGCGCGCCGGACCTTCGGATGAGACCGACTGGGTGCGCGAGGGTTGGGATCGACGCGGCGCGCGCTCGCGCCTGGACCGGCGCCGCTCCTTCAAGGAGCTGGTGAAGCGGCGTGGTACGCCGGGGGCGACCCCGACCTTCACTGACGAGGATCTGCGTTTCCGGCAGCTGACGCGGCGTCGCCAGCCCGCGGTGCACGCGGTGGTGTTTTTCATGCTGGACGTCTCGGGCAGCATGTCGGACCGCGACCGCAAGCTCGCCAAGACGTTCTTCTTCTGGGTAGTGCAGGGACTGCGGCGCGCATACCGCTCGCTCGAGACGGTATTCGTAGCGCACACCACCGAGGCGTGGGAATTCAACGAGCCGGATTTCTTCCAGGTGAGCGGCACGGGCGGCACCGTGGCTTCCACCGGGCTCGCCAAGGTGCGCGAGATCATCGATGCGCGCTACAACCCCGGGCGCAGCAACATCTACCTCTTCTATGCCTCCGACGGCGATAACTCCGTGAGCGACGCCGGGGATGCGCGTGCCGCTCTTTCCACCATCGCGGGGGACGCCTGCTTTACCGGGTATGTGGAGGTGTCCTCGGGACTCTCGCGGCAGCTGGCCACCGAGACCGGCAAGCTGTTTGCGGAGCTCACGGCCGCCGGCTGTGCGGCCGGCAGCTACGCGCTCAACGATTTCGACGACGTCTGGGGCGCGGTGCGCCACTTCTTTACCGCCGAGAGCCACGCGGGCGATGCCGTGCCCAGCGGCGACCCCGCGCCGCCCCCCGGCAACCCATGAGCGAGGGCTGGCAGAACTACGTGCGGCGCATCGAGGAGCTGGCCGCTGCCTCGGGACTGAAGTTTCACCCGGTCGATTTCGAAGCGGTGCCCGACAGCTTCATGATGGAAATCGCCGTGTACGGCCTGCCGGTGCGCATGCCGCACTGGTCGTTCGGCGTGCGTTACATCTACCAGCTGATCCAGCGCCACATGGGCCACTCGCGGCTGTTCGAGGTGGTGTTCCCCGGTAATCCGGGGCACGCCTACCTCGCCGAGAGCAACGGGCTTGCCGAGAACATTCTCGTGACCGCGCACGTGCTCGGGCACGCGGATTTTGCGCGCAACAACCTGCTGTTCCGGCGCTGCCAGGAGCAGGTGAGCGAACGCATCGTCGAGCACGCGGCCAACCACGCCCGCCAGATCCAGCAGGCGATCGAGACGCACGGCGCGCAGCGCGTGGAAGCGGCCCTCGATGCGGCACTCTCGCTCGAGCAGCACGTCGACATCGATCAGGCGCTGCGGCGCCCGCGCTACCCGGAATACCTCGAGGACGCCAAGGCACTGGTCGACGACGAGTTTCACCGCCGCTTCGCCGCACTCGAGCCCGCCGCCGGCGGCAGCGTCGTGGAGAGCAAGAAACGCGCCCCGGTGCCCGCGCATCCGGAGCGCGATCTGCTGTGGTTCGTGGCCAATTACGCCCCCGAGATGGAGAGCTGGGAGCGCGACATCTTCCTCGCCGTACGCGAGGAATCATTCTACTTCTACCCGGTGTTTGCCACGCAGATCATGAATGAGGGCTGGGCGTCCTACTGGCACGCGCGGCTGTTGCGCGAGGCGGATTTCGTGCCGCAGCAGGCGTACCTCGACGCCATCAAGTGCCACTCGGACGTGGTGCGTCCCGTGGCCGCTGAGCAGCAGGTCTCGCTCAGCATCAACCCCTATCACCTCGGCTTCGCGATGTGGGAGAAGATTGTCGCCAAGGACGGCCTCGAGGCGGCGCGCCACATCATGGAGCAGGACGATGACTTCGGCTTCGTGCGCAATCACCTCACGCGCGAGCTGGCCGATGAGCTCGGGCTGTTCCGCTACAGCGCGCGCAGCGACGGGCAGATCAAAGTGCTCGAGGCCGACCTCACGGCCCTGCACGAGGCACTGCTCGGCCCGAAATATAATTTCGGCGCGCCGACGGTCTCCGCGATGCGGGTGCGCAATGACGGCACACTCGAGCTCGTCCATGACAGCTCGGTCGACGGGCGAGGCCTCGACCTCGAGCGTAGCCGCAAGGTACTCGACTACCTGCAGAAGCTCTGGCGCCGTCCCATCGTGCTGACGACGGTGAACCAGGCGGGCTCGGCGCTCGAGCTGACCGCGCCCTGAAGCGACACCCCGCGCGCCGCCGGCGCGCCGCACGCCGCCGGCTCAGGATCCGCTGCGCGGCGGGGGTTTCGCCGGCTCCGCCGGGGCAGCGCCCGTCCCCCAGTCCTCCTCTTCCTGCGAGGTGACGATGGACACGGGATCGCTGGCCGGAAAGCTGGCCTCGAGCGCCTCGTCGAGCTGGCGCTGAATCTTCTGCTCCAGTTGACGTTTGCGCGCTTCTTTGACGCGCGTCTCCTCGCTGCGGGAGTCACTCATCTACGCACTCCTGTTGCCGGACCCACGCGGGCCGCCGGGCTCCCTCGGTGACATAGTATGCCTTGCGCCGGTAGCCGGGGTGCGGCCTTGCGAGTAGGCTTTTGTCTGCCGGTGATGCTCGTGCGACGCCGGTCTATCTGCCGGGGGAGCATTCGCCATGGGGTACACGACTTCGGGCATCCGTAATATCGCGCTGGTCGGCCAGGCCGGCGCGGGCAAGACCTCACTCCTCGAGACGCTGATGGTGCAGGCCGGTGCGATCCGCGCGCGTGGGAGCCTGCAGCGCGGCACCACGGTGTCGGATTTCGACCCACAGGAAAAGCGCCTGCAGCACTCGCTCGATACCGCCATCTGCAGCATCGACTGCGACGGGATCCACCTCAACCTCATCGACACGCCCGGTTACGCCGACTTCCTCGGCAAGGCACTGTCGGTGCTGGAGGCGGTGGAGGCGGTCGCGGTGGTGGTGAGCGCTGCGAGCGGGGTCGACACCCTCACGCAGCGGCTGATGGAGTTCGCGCGCGAGCGGGAGCTGTGCCGGCTGATCATCGTCAACAAGATCGACAGCCGCGACGCGCGCTGCCAGCAGGTGCTGCAGGAGCTGCGCGAGACGTTCGGCCCCGAGTGCCTGCCGCTCAACCTCCCCACCGGCGGCGGCGATGCCGTGGTCGATTGCTTCTTCCAGCCGCACGGTCGCGCGGCGGACTTCTCCACGGTGGAGGCCGCACACACTCAGATCATTGATCAGGTCGTCGAGCTCGACGAGCAGCTCATGGCCTTGTACCTCGAGCAGGGCGAGGAGCTCTCCCCGGAGCAGCTGCACGATCCGTTCGAGCAGGCGTTGCGTCAGGGCCACTTGGTGCCGGTGTGCTTCGCGTCCGCCGAGAGCGGCGCGGGGATTGCGGAGCTGCTGCAGGTGTTCGAGCGGCTCATGCCCAATCCGGCGGAAGGCAACCCGCCGCAGTTCCTCAAGGGCACGGGCGAGAGCGCGGAGGCGGTGCCGGTCGCTCCGGATCCGGCCAAGCACGTGATCGCCCACGTGTTCAAGGTGTCGATCGACCCGTACGTCGGCAAGCTCGGGGTGCTGCGCGTGCACCAGGGCACGGTGCGCCCGGGGAGCCAGCTGTTAGTCGGCGATGCGCGCAAGCCGATCAAGATCGCGCACCTGTTCAAGCTGCTCGGCAAGGACACCACGGAGATCACCGCCGCCGTGCCCGGCGATATCTGCGCCATCGCCAAGGTGGACGAGCTGCACCTCGATGCCGTGCTGCATGACTCACACGACGAGGACCAGTATCACCTGAAGCCAGTCGCCTTTCCGCCGCCGATGCTCGGCATCGCCATCGAGCCCGAGAGGCGGGGCGATGAGCAGCGCCTCGCCGACACCCTGCACAAGCTCACCGCCGAGGATCCCTGCGTACGCATCGAGCATCACGCGGCGGTGAACGAGACGGTGCTCTACGGCATGGGGGAATTTCACCTGCGGGTGCTGCTCGAGCGCATGTCCGAGCGCTACGGCGTACATGTGAAGAGCCACCCTCCGAGCATTCCGTACCGCGAGACCATCACGCGCGCCGCCGAGGGACACTGCCGCCACAAGAAACAGACCGGCGGCGCGGGGCAGTTCGGCGAGGTCTTCCTGCGCGTGGAAGCGCTCGCGCGTGGCGCGGGCTTTGAGTTCGTCGACGACGTCGTGGGCGGGGCGATTCCCGGGCAGTACATCCCGGCGGTGGAGAAGGGCGTGCGCCAGGTGCTGAGCGAGGGCGCGCTCGCGGGGTTCCCGATTCAGGACGTGCGCGTCACGGTCTACGACGGCAAGCATCACACGGTAGACTCGAAGGAGGTGGCTTTCGTCTCCGCAGGACGCAAGGCCTTCCTCGCTGCCCTGCAGAAGGCCGCGCCGATCGTGCTCGAGCCGATCATGCGGCTGGAGATCACCGCTCCCGCCAGCGCCATCGGCGACGTCACCGGCGACCTCGCCACCAAGCGCGCGCGCATCAATGGCAGCGACTCACTGCCGGGACAGCGGGCGACCCTCTCGGCCTTCGTTCCGCTCGCGGAAATCTCCGAATACCAGTCGCGCCTGAAGGCGCTGACCGGCGGACAGGGCGCCTACACCATGGAGATGAGTCACTACGACCCGGTGCCCGCCCGCAAGCAGGGGGAGCTCGCGCAGGCGTGGCGGCCGCGCGCCGAAGAAGAATAAACACAGAGAAACGCGTTCCCCGCGCGTTGCTTTTGAGCAACTCTTCCGCCGCGCAGCCGGCCGCCTGGTTAGAATCGGATCCGCTGGACCAAAGAAACAAGCGGTTGACCACCAGCTGACCGCCAGGGGAGAGCCTGATGACGCGCAAGCAGGTACCGGTGTGGGGCGCCGCCTCAGCGGCGATGGCGAGTGCGATCCTGCTCGGCGCACACGCCGCGCCCGTGGCTGCCCAGACCTCATCAGGGGAGCAAGCCCCGCCGAAGCTCGAGGAGGTCGTGGTTACGGGAAGCCTCGTGCGCCGCGAGGACATCATCACTCCCTCGCCCGTGACGGTGATCTCGGCCGAGGACATTGAGAAAAGCGGCATGACGACCATTACGGACGTCGTACGCTCCATATCCGCCGACAACAGCGGCACCATTCCGACCGCGTTCGGCCTCGGATTTGCGGCGGGCTCATCGGGGGTTTCGCTTCGCGGTCTGACGGTCAACTCGACCCTGGTGCTGATCAACGGCCGCCGCGCGACGGCGTACCCGTTGGCCGATGACGGCCAGCGCTCCTTCGTCGACCTCAACACGATTCCGCTCAGCGCCGTGGACCACGTGGAAGTGCTGCGGGACGGCGCCTCCTCGCTCTACGGAGCGGACGCCATCGCA
>DASZHQ010000086.1:0-14694 GCA_035937715.1 Steroidobacteraceae bacterium
CTCCTCGACGGCCGCCTTGTCGCCGGCCTCGGCTCCCGCCTCCACCGTTGCGGTGGAGCGCCGCGCGCGGCGCTCGGAAGCGGCAGACTCCCCGGCCGGGGCGCGCTCCAGGTGCAGCACCGTCGTCGGAATGCGGCGCACGCCGGCAAGCAGTCCGACCAGGTGCGAGGCGAACTGCCCGCTCGGGCTGGCGTCCACCGCGAGCAGCACCCGCTCGATCTGCTTCAGGAACCCCTGCGCCTCGAACTCCTCGCGCTCGATGCGCGCCTTCTCCTCGCTGCTCATGGGCAGACGCTGCAAGGCCCAGCGCAGCATGGGTGGCATGGCGAGCGTGGTCACGACTGCCATGGCCACTATCGCCGTGAACAGGCGCTGATCGAGGGCGCCCATGGACAAGCCGATCGAGGCGACGACGATCTCGGTGGAACCGCGGGCGTTCATGCCGCAGCCGACCGCAAAGGATTCGGCGTAACTCAGCCCGCCGATCCGCCCGCCGAGAAAAGCGCCGAGAAACTTGCCGACACTGGCCAGCACGATGAGGCCGCCGGTGAGCGCCAGGCCCGACCCGGCGAGAGCCCGCAGGTCCGTGCTCAGGCCCGCCAGCGCGAAGAACACCGGCATGAACAAGGCGACGATCAGGCCGCGCAGCTGCGCGTCGATGCGTCGCGTCAGCATGGGGGACTGACCGATCAGGATACCGGCGATGAACGCACCGAGCACCAGATGCACACCGATCGCGGCAGTGACCAGTGCCAGCAGACCGGCGATCACCAGGATCAGCGTGAGGCTCGCCAGCTCGCTGGTGAGATTGTCGTTCGACCAACGGAGCAGCCGGAATACCAGCCGACCGCCGACGGTGAAGCTCAGAACGAGGAATACCGCGGTGCCGAGGACAGTGCGGGACACCGCGGCGAAGTCGACTACGCCATGCAGAGCCAGGCCGAAGGTCACCGATATGATCAGCCAGCCGATCGTATCGTCCAGGATCGAGGAGGCGATGATGACCTGGCCGACGGTGCGGCGCAGAAACCCCAGGTCGCGCACCACCAGGGCGACGATTTTCACCGACGAGATGGACAGCGCGGTCCCGAGAAAGAGCGCCGTGATCGAGCGGCGCGCCGGGTTCGGCAGCAGTGACTCCGGCAGCAGCGCTCCCAAGGCGATCCCGCACGCAAACGGCAACACGATGCCGCTGACGGAAATGCTGAGCGCGGCGCGGCGCGCATCGCGAAAGACCGACAGGTCGGTCTCCATTCCGGTCATGAGCAGCAACAGCAGCACGCCGAGCTGCGCCACCGCATCCAGCATGGCCGTCTGTTCCGCTCCGCCGGGGAATAAGCTGTGCCACAGGCCCGGCGCGATGGCGCCGAGCACCGAGGGGCCGAGCAGCACACCCGCGATGATTTGCCCGATGACAGCGGGTTGACCGATGCGTTGCGCGAGCTCGCCCGCGACCCGACCGGCGATGAGCAGCGCGACCAGCTCGGATATGAAGACTACGACGGACGCGTCATGCGTCATTACCTGCCCTTCCTTGCCGCTCGATGGGCCAAATCCATTATCGACCCAGCGCGCTGTCAGAGCGAGAGCGAGAGCTCACGCAGGCTGCGGCCAAGGTGACCGGTGGACAACCCCCGACAAACTTCCTCAGTTCGGCGGAGGGCGGTCGCGGGGGTAACATGCGCGGCAGGGCTGCAGGGGAGTGCTGCGCGATGAACGAGCAGGCCGCGACGATCAGCCACACGAAAGACACCATTGTCGATCTTCTGATCCGCTTCGGTCCGCGGCTGCTGACGGCACTACTGATTGTGGCGGCCGGCCTGATCGTGAGCGGATGGGTGAGCCGTTGGCTCGCCCGCGTGCTCAACCGTCGAGAGCTCGAGCCGCCGATCCGGCTGCTGGTCACGCGCGTTGCCTGGACGGCGTGCGCCGCGCTCTTCTTCATCATGGCGCTGCAAAATCTGGGCGTGGAGCTACTGCCGCTGATTGCAGGTCTCGGCGTTGCCGGCGCCGGCGTCGCCCTAGCGACCCAAGGAGTACTGAGCAACATCGTCGCGGGCCTGTCGATCATCTTCGCGAAGCCGTTTCGGGTGGGAGAGTACGTCGCAATTGCGGGAGTTGAAGGTGTCGTCGAAGCGATCACGCTGTTCAGCACCACGCTCGGTCATGTGGACCGCTCGCGTGTCGTGGTTCCCAACCGCAAGATCGTCGGAGAGATTCTGCACAACTATGGCCACATCCGGCAGCTCGATGTGACTGTGGGTGTTGCCTACGACACCGATCTCAGGATCCCGCTCTCCGTAATCCGCGAGGTGCTGCAGGCCAATCCCCGCGTGCTCAAAGACCCCGAAGCGGTGGTTCAGACCATACAGCTCGGCGATTCGTCGGTGGGTATCGCGGTCAGACCCTGGGTGCTGGTGCAGGATCAGGTTCTGGCGAGTGGTGAAGTCTACGTCTCGTTGCTCGAAGCATTCCGCGCGCGTGGAATCGTAATCCCGGTGCCGCAGCGCGAGGTACGGCTCATCGGCAGCCAGGCGTAGGAGCGCAAGGATCGGTATGGCTACCCCCCGGGTGCGCATCGAACGGGCGGACCTGAGGCATCTCGATGCGTTGCTGCCTCTCTTTGCAGCCTACCGGCGCTTTTACGGCCGTGACGAGGACCCGCGGGCCCGGGTGTTTCTCGAGGAGCGGCTGCGCCGCGGCGAGTCGGTGGTTTTCATCGCCTGGCTCGCAGGCGAGGCGGTGGGCTTCACTCAGCTCTATCCGAGCTTCGCATCCGTGTCCCTCGCCAGGATGTTCGTGCTCTATGACCTATTCATCACGCCGCGGGCCCGGCGCTGCGGCGTGGGAGCCCAGCTGTTGCGCAGCGCAGTTGGGTACGCCGCGCAACAGGGTGCGGGCGAGCTGATGCTGCAGACTGCGACCGGGAACATACCCGCCCAGCGCCTGTATGAGCGCGAGGGATGGGTGCGGGATGAAGAGTTCTACGTCTACAACTACCGGCTCGACTCGGTCACGCACGGCTGAGCGCGGCTGCGGCGCGCGCCAGCACCGATTCTTCGTCGACCGCGACCACCTGCAAGCTGACCTCCGCCGGTGAGGCAGAAATGCGCGCATCGCCGCCGCGGGCGGCCGTGTTGAGCGCTGGATCGAGCGCGACGCCGGCCCAACCGAGGCCCGCCAGCGCGCCCGCGCGCACCTCCGGCACGTGCTCACCGACGCCCCCGCCGAAGACGATGCCGTCACACCCGGCGAGCACCGCCATAAAGGCACCGAGGTACTTGCGTATCCGATAGCAGTAGAGTTCGAGCGCGAACTGGGATTGCGGGGCGGGGTCGGCGAGCAATTCCGCGGGACTGGCATCCGTGCCGGATACTCCGGCCAGCCCCGAGTGGCTGTTGAGGAGCTCCACGACCTCGTCGCCCGTCAGCGCCAGCTGCCGTTCGAGGTAGGGGACGATCGCCGGATCGAGATCTCCGGACCGCGTGGCCATGACGAGGCCCTCGAGGGGCGAGAACCCCATCGATGTGTCTACCGGTCGGCCCTGGTCGATGGCTGCCATGGAGCAGCCGCCTCCGAGCTGCACGCTGATCAGCCGGCCACCCTGCGGCAGGTCGGGATGCAGCTCGCACCACCGCCGCCACATGGCTTCATGCGCCAGGCCGTGAAAGCCATAGCGCCGCACGCTGCGCTCCACGCCCAGGCGCGTCGGTAGCGCGTACTCGGCGGCGACGCGCGGCAGCCGGGCAAAGAAAGCGGTATCGAACACCGCGACCTGGGGGATCTCAGCGCCCCATAGCTCGCACGCGGCCTTCACCCAACGCAGAGCCACGGGATTATGCAGCGGAGCCAGCGGCGAGAGTTCCGCGATCGCGGCGAGGACGCCAGAGTCGAGGCGTGTGGGACGCACGAATCGCGTCCCGCCGTGCACGATGCGATGGGCCACGACCGCAGGAGTCGCGCCTAGTCGCGAGACGAGCGCGCGTAGCACCGCATGCGGATCCAGGCCGGGACCCGAGTGGCGCTGCGTGTCCAGATGGCGCGGCGCCTCTGCCGCGCCGAGCTCGTAAAGCGCAAGCTTGACCGAGGTGCTGCCGCTGTTGACGGTCAGGAGTGTCATGAGGCTATCCTGCGCGAGTCCCGAGGCTTCGGCACGTGCGGCTGTCGCCGCAGCGGGTGGCTCGCGTCCCGAGCATATTCAAGCGGGTGTGCGGTAGTCACCTGGGGTGGGTAAGCCGACAATCACGATGGAGGAGTGCCGATGGACGGCCCACTGGCTCCCGAATTGCTGCGCCGGATCGATGCCTACTGGCGGGCCGCGAACTACGTTGCGGTCGGTCAGATCTTTCTCTATGCCAACCCCCTGCTGCGCGAGCCGCTGACGCGCGAGCACATCAAGCCCCGCCTGCTTGGTCACTGGGGCACGACGCCCGGACAGAACTTCATCTACGTGCATCTGAACCGGACCATCCGGCAATACGACCTGGACATGATCTATATCTCCGGTCCGGGACATGGCGGCCCGGCGGTGGTCGGGAACACGTATCTCGAGGGCACCTACAGCGAGTTCTACCCGGACATCAGCCAGGACGAGGAGGGCCTGAAGCGACTCTTCCGGCAATTCTCCTTCCCGGGAGGAATTCCCAGCCACGTGGCGCCGGAGACTCCCGGCTCCATTCATGAAGGGGGTGAGCTCGGGTACTCGCTGAGTCACGCTTACGGTGCGGTATTCGACAATCCCGACCTCGTCGCCGCGTGCGTCGTGGGCGATGGCGAGGCGGAGACCGGGCCGTTGGCCGCGGGCTGGAATGGCAACAAGTTTCTCAATCCCGCCACCGATGGAGCGGTGCTGCCGATCCTGCATCTCAACGGCTACAAGATCGCCAATCCCACGCTCCTGGCACGTATTCCGGAGCAGGAGTTGTACGAATTGCTGCGCGGTTACGGCTACGACCCTTATATCGTCGCGGGTGACGAGCCCGGTGCGATGCATCAGCGGATGGCCCAGGCCCTCGACAAGGCGGTCGCGGAGATCAAGGCCATCCAGCACCAGGCCCGCTCGCAGGGCTTCCGCGAGCGCCCGCGCTGGCCCGTGCTCGTGCTGCGCACGCCGAAGGGCTGGACGGGTCCCAAGGTGGTCGATGGTCAGGCCGTCGAGGGGACCTTCCGCGCGCACCAGGTGCCGCTCGCGGAGGTGCGCACCAATCCTGCGCATCTGCAGCTGCTCGAAGAGTGGCTGCGCAGTTATCGGCCCGAGGAGCTGTTCGACAGCAGCGGGAGGCTGCGCCCGGAGCTGGCCGAGCTCGCGCCGCGGGGCAATCGGCGCATGGGAGCCAATCCGCAGGCCAACGGCGGGCTGCGGCTGCACGACCTGCACATGCCCGACTTTCGCGAGTACGCGATCCACGTCGATGCGCCCGGCGCAAGCGACGCCGAGGACACGCGCGTGCTGGGGAATTTTCTGCGCGACGTGATCAGGCTCAATCAGCGTCCGCGCAACTTCCGCTTGTTCGGGGCGGACGAGACGAACTCGAATCGCCTGAACGCGGTGTTTGAGGTGACCGACCGCCAGTGGACCGCGCGCACCATCCCGGGCGACGATCACCTGGCAGCGCAGGGGAGCGTGATGGAGGTGTTGAGCGAGCACCTGTGCCAGGGATGGCTGGAGGGCTACCTGCTCACCGGGCGGCACGGCTTGTTCAACTCCTACGAGGCCTTCATTCATATCGTGGATTCGATGTTCAACCAGCATGCCAAATGGCTGAAAGTGACGCGGCAGATTCCCTGGCGGCGGCCACTCGCATCGCTCAACTATCTGCTGAGCTCGCACGTGTGGCGGCAGGATCACAACGGCTTCACGCATCAGGATCCGGGTTTCATCGACCATGTCGTCAACAAGAAAGCCAACGTCATCCGCGTCTATCTGCCGCCGGACGCCAACTGTCTGCTGTCGGTAGCCGATCACTGCCTGCGCAGCCGCCACTATGTCAACGTGATCGTGGCGGGCAAGCACGCCGCACCGCAATGGCTCGGCATGGACGCAGCCGTCGCACATTGCAGCGCCGGCATCGGCATCTGGGAATGGGCGAGCAACGACCGCGGCCAGGAGCCCGATCTGGTGATGGCCTGCGCGGGCGACGTGCCGACGCTCGAGACGCTCGCCGCCACCAAGTTGCTGCGCGGCTATTTCCCCGGGCTGAAAGTGCGCGTCATCAACGTGGTCGACCTGATGAAGCTGCAACCCTCGAGCGAGCACCCCCACGGGCTTTCAGACCAGGACTTCGATGCCCTGTTCACGCGTACTCGCCCGATCATCTTCGCCTTTCACGGGTATCCCTGGCTGATCCATCGCCTGACGTACCGGCGCACCAATCATGTCAACCTGCACGTGCGGGGCTATAAAGAGGAAGGCACGATCACGACGCCCTTCGACATGACGGTGCTGAACGATCTCGATCGCTTTCACCTGGCGGGGGATGCTATCGATCGCCTGCCGCAGCTTGAGGCGGGTGCCGGCTACGTCAAGCAGGCGCTGCGCGATAAGCTGATCGAGCACCGTGAATACATCGTTCGGCACGGAGAGGACCTGCCCGAGATACGCGACTGGCGCTGGGGGGTCTAGCGGGAAGGTCCCTGCCGATGGACAACCGAGCACCATCACTGCGCGAGCTTGCGCACGATTTACGCGACGCGCTCAGCCCGCTGCGCGCAGCGCTCGACCTCATGCGGCTGCGCGGCTTCGCCGCCGACGTCAGCAGCGCGATGGCGCAGCGCATCGAGCAGGGGCTCGACCGCGCGCTCGCGACCCTTGATGCCTTCGTCCTGGCCGAGCAGTGTGAGAACGGCAGCGCGGCGCTGGCGCCGGTGCCGGTCTCCTTGCAGCGCCTTCTGGAGCTGACGCAGCAGGCGCTGCCGCCGGCACTGCGGGAGCGCTGCCTCTTCCATCCCCCCGACGCGCCGCTCGAGATCATCGCCGATGTGGACAGATCGGTGCAGGTGCTGGGCGCGATGCTCGAGCAGGCGGCCGCCGCTGCTGCGGCGCCCGGACCGATCGAGGTACGGGCCGGTCGCCGGGATCAGTGCGCGCAGGTTCGTGTTCGCTTCCCGGGCGAGCCGCCCGCTGCCGGGGGCGAGGATTGGTTTGGCAGCTACCGCAGAGCCGGCGGCGCTCGTCTGGCGCTGCGTACTGCGCGTTGCCTCATGGCGTTGCAACAGGGGAATCTGCAGCTCGTACCGGATGCTTCCGCGGGGTGCGAGCTGGTGGCGACCTTCCGCTGTGCGGCGGATGCCGACACGCGACGGGTCTCAGCTCCGGCGGGAGCCGAGGCGCGCCACCCTGCAGCGACGGCCGCCCCGCCAGCGGGCGCCGCGGCCGCGGGAACCCGCATCATGATGGTGGAAGACAACGCCGAGGTGCGGCGCGCCTACCGCGAGGCCCTTGCCGCCCTGGGCTACGCGGTGACGGAGGCTCGCAATGCCGAGGAGGCACTCGGCGCGCTCGGCGAGCCCCTCCCGGCCGTCGCGCTCATCGACATTCATTTGCCCGGCATGAACGGTTACCGCCTGGCGCAGGCGCTCAAGGCGCGCGCCGGAGGCGCGATACGCCTGGTGATGCTGAGCGGCGTGACGCTCGATGACACCACGTTGCAGCTGTCGAAAAATGCCGGGTTCGATCAGTGCTTCGACAAGACCGCGGGACCGAAGGCATTGCACGCGCTACTGCGGCGCCTGCTGTAACGGAGCGCGAAGCTCGCCCCCCAGCGAGCGCAGCAGCGCGTCCAGGGTCTCCGGCGCCACAGGCTTGGTCAGGTGGTGATCGAAACCCACCGCGGCCGCGCGGCTCCGGTCCTCCTCCTGTCCCCAGCCGGTTATGGCGACCAGCACCGCGCTCTGCCCCCACGCAGTGGAGCGGATGGTGCGAGCCAGCTGGTAGCCATCAATGTCGGGCAGACCGATGTCCAGCAAAAAGATGTGCGGGTGGAACTTCTCGGCCACCTCGAGCGCCCGGCGCCCGCTGTAGGCCGTCTCCACGCGATGACCGGATAATTCCAACAGCGTGGCGCAGATGTCCGCCGCATCGCGGCTATCATCCACCACCAGGACCTTCAGCGGCGAGACGGACGTGACTGCCGCCGTGTCTGCTTCGCCGGCCGATGCCGCTGCGAACGGCGCACCCACGGGCAATCGCACAGTGAATTCGCTGCCCCGGCCGGCTCCCTCGCTGCGCGCTTCCACGGTGCCGCCGTGCAACGCGACCAGCCCGCGCACCAGCGAAAGTCCAACGCCCAATCCATCCTGCTTGCGCCCCTGCGGCGCGCCCCCCTGCGCGAACAGCTTAAACAGGCGCGGCATCATCTCCGGTTCGATGCCGATGCCGCTATCGCGGACCGTGATGATGACGTCGTGCTCTTCCTGCCTCGCGCGCAGCTCGATCTGTCCGCCCGGATCGGTGTACTTGCCCGCGTTGATGAGCAGATTGGCAAATACCTGCGCCAGGCGGACGGCGTCGGCCTCGATCTGCACGGCCTGCCTCGGCAGATCGAGCGAGAGCTGGTGATGCTTCGAGTCGATCACGGGGCGGGCAGTCTCGATCGCAGCCCCGATTACCGAGGTCAGTTCGATGTGGCTCTTCTTCAGCTCGAGCGTACCGTGTGTGATGCGTGAAATGTCGAGCAGGTCATCGAGCAGGCGGCTCATGTGAGTGACCTGCCGCTCGATGACTTCCTCGGCACGGCGCTGCTGCTCGCTGGTGCGGCCAGCCTTCTTCGTCGTGGCGAGCGCATAACGGATCGGCGCCAGCGGATTGCGCAGCTCATGGGCGAGGAGCGCGAGGAACTCGTTCTTGCGTCGATCGGCTTCGCGCAGCGCCTCCTCGCTTTTCCGCAATACCTGGTCGAGCTTGCAGCGCTGGATGAAATCACTCGCGTGGCGGAGGTACAGTTCCAGGCGGTTGAGCTCCTGTGTCGTCGGGCGGCATACCGAGCGAAAGTGAGTCGAGATCACGCCGAGCCAGGCGCCGTCGGTGCCCGCCAGCGGCGACGCTACCAGCGCGCGGTAACCGGCGGCGCGGGCGATGTCCCGATACGACGCGCATGAGTCCGCGCTCTCGATGTCTTCGATGATGATGCGCTGCGGCGAGCGCAACGCACCGGCGCCAGCCTCAGCCGCAGACACTTCTGCGAAGAAATCGACGAAATCCTTGGCGAAGCCCCGTTGGGTAACCATGCGGAGCGCGCTGCCATCCTCGTTGAGGAGCTGGATGTTGCCCATGTCCGCGCCGAGCAGCTCGATCACCGCGCCGAGCATCTCGTCCAGGCCCTCGGCGAGGCTGCGCGAGCGCCACAGCCGCGTGCTCAGTTCGCTCAGCCTGGTGAGCGCCTGCGCTTCCGCCGTAAGCAAGCGCTCACTCGCGCGCAGAGCCTCTTCGGCGCGCTTGCGCTCGGAAACGTTGCGCGCCACCTTGGAGGCGCCCACGATCGTGCCACGCGCGTTGCGCACGGGGGACACGGTGAGTGACACCTCAATGCGCCGGCCATCCTTGGTGATGCGCACCGTGTCGAAATGATCGATACGCTCGCCGCGCCGCAGCTTCTCCAGTATCCGCCGCTCTTCGTCTTGCAGCTCGGGCGGGATGATGATGGTGATCGGCTTGCCGACCACTTCCTCGGCCTCGTAGCCGAACATCCGTGCCGCCCCGCCGTTCCAGGAAAGAATCCGCCCCTCGAGCGACTTGCTCACGATCGCATCGTCGGAGGACTGCACGATTGCCGCCAGCAGCGCGAGTTGAACGGAGTGATCCGTCTCCTCGGCGTGGGTGGAAAGTGATGCTGGCGTAAGCTTGGCGGTAACTTCCCTGGTCATTCACAGCCTCCCCGGGCTCGCCTGTCGAGCATCGTTCCTCTCACGCGGAAAAATCAAGTGTGGCCGGCGGCAGACCCTGCACGCCGCGCGCGCCGTGTCGCAACATCCCGTGCCAGTTGACATCAGCCTGCATCGGCGCGCTCGATCTAACACGTGCGCGCCGCCGCCGGAACGACTATGCGTGCACCGCGCCACGGCGCGCAGCACCCGCGCGTCCGGCGCCGCGTTGCGCGGCGCTGCGGCAGGCTGCCGCGCGATTTTTTTGACCGTAAGCGTGTTCTTTGCGACGCTTGCTAAGAGTCTGTCAGCCGCGTCTGACACGGAAATCGGATAAGCCGTGAAGATAAGGCTGGCAAACTCCGCGGTGCTCTGCCTGCCTTAACTCAGAGGGAACCTAGGTGCCTCCATGTACCCTTGCCTGCGGCGGCCGGCCGTGATTGCCGTCGTCCTGCTCGCGGGGATACTGCTCTCTCCGAACCCGGGCACAGAGCCGGACGCGCCGGGCAGGATGCTGACAGCTCAGGTTCCACCCCGTGCCGCCGCCGTCCCCGCGGTCCCGCCGAGCGCCGGCCCACCGCAGGCAGAGGCCTTCGGCTTCGCCAATGTGCGGCAACTGGCACGCGAGCGCGCCGCTCACGATTACCGACAGGCGTCGGACGTGTTACCGGCGGTGCTCGCCAATCTCAGTTACGACCAGTACCGCGACATTCGCTTCCGGCCCGAGAGCGCGCTGTGGCGCGGATTGTCTTTGTTCGAAGTTCAGTTCTTTCACCGCGGCTACCTGACACGCCAGCGCGTGAATATCTTCGAGGTGGCGGCGGCGACGGTGAGCCCGATCGAATACAACCCGCGGCTCTACACCTTCGGGCGCATGGCGAAACCTCCGAAGCTCGCAGCGAGTCTCGGGTTCGCGGGCTTTCGGGTGCACTATCCGCTGCAGAGTCCCGCCTACAGGGACGAGCTGGTCGTCTTCCTCGGCGCCTCCTACTTTCGCGTGCTGGGCCGCAACCAGCACTACGGCGCTTCGGCGCGCGGGCTCGCGATCGATACCGGAGCGCCCAGCGGGGAGGAGTTCCCGACGTTCACCGACTTCTGGCTGGTGCGCCCGCAGCCCACCGAGCGCACGCTCACGATCTATGCGCTCCTCGACAGCAAGAGCGTGGCGGGCGCGTACCAGTTCGAGATTCGTCCCGGCGCCGTCACCCAGGTCGAGGTGCATGGTGAGCTCTACCCGCGCCGCGCGATCGCCAAGCTCGGCGTGGCGCCCCTCACTTCCATGTTCTTTTTTGGCGAGGACGCCTCCGGCCGACGTTTCGACGACTTCCGTCCGCAGGTACACGACAGCGACGGCTTGCTGGCGGAGACGGGGCAGGGGCAGTGGATCTGGCGCCCACTCGCGAACCCACGCGAGTTGCGCGTGAATCGCTTCATGGACGAGAACCCGCGGGGCTTCGGCCTGATTCAGCGCGAGCGGGATTTCGCCCGCTACGCCGACGTCGAATCGCAATATCATGCGCGCCCGAGCTATTGGGTGCAGCCCCTGGGGAACTGGGGAAAGGGCGGCGTGGAGCTGGTTGAAATACCGAGTGACGAGGAGATCCACGACAACATCGTCGCGTACTGGGTGTCGGAGCAGCCGGCGGCGGCCGGCAAGCCGCTGACCTTCGCTTATCTGCTGTCGGCCTTTGCCCAGGCGCCGCGCTGGCCCCCCGGCGGCCGCGTCATTGCAACGCGCAGCGGCAATCCCTCCATGGGCGACAACAAGGGTCATTTCCCTCCCGGTGCGCGCCGCATACTGATCGATTTCGCCGGCGGCGATCTCGACGGACTCGACGGCAGCCAACCGGTCCGGGCCGAGGCGGTGGCCGAAAACGGCCACATCGAGGCGATCACCGTGCAGCGCATCGCGCCGGCCGGCGCCTGGCGCGTCGCGATGGTCGTGACGCCCCGACCGAAGAAGCCGGTCGATCTGCACTGCCACCTCACCTTGTACGGCGAGGTGCTGACCGAGACCTGGGTCTACCAATGGATGCCATGAGTCAGCCGCCCTCGCAGGTACGCGCGCGCTGGCGCGCACGGCTGCGGCGCAGCTTGTTCTTCGGGCTGACCTTCCTGACGGCCGCCTGCGCGAGTGCGCTACTCCTGGACGTGCTGCAAGCGAACGGACTCAGCGGGATCGAACTGGTCGGCCTGCTGCTGTTCTTCGGTCTGTTCACGTGGATTGCGGGTGCCTTGTGGACGGCGATCGCCGGCTTCGTGATCCGGCTCGCCGGCCGTGACCCAGCGGGAATCGATCCTGCCGAAGTCGCTGGGCGGCCACTGCACAGCCGCATCGCCATCGCCATGCCGGTGTACAACGAGGATCCACGGCGCGTGGGCGCGGGCCTCGAGGCGATCTGGTCGTCGCTGGCGGCCGAACCGGAACAGGGGGCGTTCGATCTGTTCATACTCTCGGATACCAGCGACCCGGCCATCGCTGCCGAAGAGGAAGCCATGTGGCAGGCGTTGGTCGCACGGCATCGCGCCGCCGGCAGGATGGTGTATCGCCGCCGACGCGATCGCAGCGAGCGCAAAGCCGGCAACATCGGCGACTTCGTACGCCGCTGGGGCGCGAACTACGAATGTATGGTTGTTCTCGATGCCGACAGCGTCATGAGCGGGGCGACCCTGGTGACGCTCGCGCGCGTGATGGAAGCGCATCCCGAGATCGGAATTCTGCAGTCGCTGCCGCTGCCGGTCGGGCGGGAGAGCCTCTTCAGCCGTCTCATCCAGTTCGGTGCCCGGCTGCAGAGCCCGATGCTCTCCAGCGGACTTGCCTACTGGCAGCTCGGTGACAGCAACTACTGGGGGCACAACGCCATCATACGGGTGGCTCCGTTCGCGCGTTACTGCACACTGCCGCGACTGTCCGGAAAGCCGCCGCTCGGCGGGGAGATCCTGAGCCACGACTTCGTCGAGGCTGCTTTCATGCGCCGCGGAGGCTACGAGGTCCATCAGCTGCCCGAGCTCGGCGGCAGCTGGGAAGAGGTGCCGGCGAACGTGATCGATTACGCGCGGCGCGATCGGCGCTGGACGCAGGGGAACCTGCAGCATTCGCGCGTGCTGGCCTTCCCCGGGCTGCATCCCATGAGCCGCGTGCATCTGCTGACCGGCATCGTGTCCTACGTGAGCGCGCCGATGTGGCTGGCGCTGTTGCTGCTGAGCTCGCTCCTCTCTGCCATGGAGGCGGCGAAGAAGCCGCAGTATTTCCTGCCGGGATTTCGCAGCCTGTTCCCGCACTGGCCGCAGATCCGCGCCGGCGAGACGGCACTGCTGCTTGGGCTGACGCTGGCGGTCCTGTTGCTGCCGAAGGTTCTCGGCGCGATCCTGGCCATCCGCGACCGGCAGATGCGGCGCGGGTTCGGCGGAGTGGGGCGACTGCTCGCCGGGCTGCTCATCGAACAGCTCTTCAGCATACTGCTTGCGCCCTCGATGATGCTGTTCCATTCCCTGTTTGTGGCGCAGACGCTCGCGGGCAAGTCGGTCTCCTGGAATGCGCAGGAGCGTGCCGACCGCGGGGTTACGCTGCGCGAAGCGTTCCGGCGGCAGAAGTGGCATCTGGTCCTGGGCGTCGTCTGGGGCGCGGCCATGTTGCGGCTGGCGCCGCAGTTTTTCTGGTGGCTGACACCGGTGCTGGCGGGCCTCGTTGGCGGCATAGGGCTCACCGTCTGGACCAGCAGCATCAGCGCCGGGCGACGGCTGCGGTGTTGGGGGTTGCTGCTGACACCCGAGGAGACGGCACCGCCAGCGGAGCTCGTTACCTTCGGTCAGGCCTACCAGCAGGCGCTGGCAGGCCCGGCGACGGGCGCGTCGACAGCGGCCGCCAATACGGCCGCCGACACCGGGCAAGACTATTTCGCACCGCAGCGCAAATCGGGCTGACGAGGAGTCGGGCCGGCGGTCCCGCGGCGATTCGCGCCGCGTGGACGATTCGCGTCACGGATCAGGGACCTCTGTCAGGGATGAGCGTCGCGCAACCTGCCGCCGATGGCCGCGGCAACGCTAGCGACGAATGCACCGAGCAACATTGACAGAGCAGTGAGCATGGAGCTCGTTGCGGCGTCCTTCGCATCCTTTACGTCCGCCGCGTCGTCGGCGACCGCGACGGTGAACCGCTGCTGCGTGCAGCAATTTGCAATGATGCGCGGCACGGCCGCCAGCGGCGCAAACTGACCTGGCGCTGAGTCTGCGCCACCGGCCGCTCGTGGTGCAGCGGGCACGACGAGCCCATCCTGAGCGCGAGGTCCGGCAACGGCTGCCGCAAGTCCGCCGAACTCTGCCCACCTCATCCCGCCGCGGGGGTATGCGTCCCGAGAACTGCCCGAGCTCACGTTAGCGGCTGGCGCGTGGGAAGCGGGCGCCGGACCGGCACGCAGCACCGCGCCCAGGAAGGAGGACGCCGGCGAGATCACGCCCGAGGCCAGCACGATGGTCGCCACACACCAGGTAATGAAGCCGTGCGCAGTGTCGCGGAAGAACACCTCGTGCGTGTGCGTGCCGACCCAACTCGTGCGGAGTCGACCGGTGATATAGCCCCCGAGGCCGGCTGAGATCCATTGAGTTGCAATGAGTGCAACCGTCGCCACGGCAGTAACCGAGGCGGCTGACACTGCGCGGCGGGGCGCTGCGGCAATCGACGCCAGGTCAAGCCCGGCTGCCAATGCGAACAACAGCAGCGAGGTACCGGCAGCCACCGCCGTCCCGGCGAATATCGCACTCCAGGACACCGCGGAAACGCCGGCCAGGCCGGCTGTAGTGCGGTGAGGGGTCTCGATGTCGTGCACGCGACAGCCC
>DASZHQ010000087.1:0-10578 GCA_035937715.1 Steroidobacteraceae bacterium
CCGGCGGGCCGCCGTTGCGGCCGGCCTCGCCTTCGCCGGAGAGGCGCACGCGGTCGCCCGAATCCACACCCGCCGGGACCTTCACCGCGAGCTTGCGGGTGCGGCGCACGCGCCCCTGACCGAGGCAGCTGTCGCAGGGGGTGCGCACGAGGGTGCCGGCGCCGCGGCAGCGCGGGCAGGTCTGCTGCAGTTGAAAGAAACCCTGGGAGATGCGCACCTGGCCGGCCCCGCCGCAGGTGTCGCAGGTCGCCGGAGAGCTGCCCTTGGCGGATCCGCTGCCGTGGCAGACCTCGCATTCGGTGAGCCGCGCGACGTCGATTTCGACCTGGTGCCCAAAAACCGCCTGCGGCAGCTCGAGCTCGAGGGGATAGCGCAGGTCCGCGCCGCGGAACACCTGCGCGCGGCCGCCGCGGCGCGCGCCGCCGAAGATGTCGCCGAACACATCCCCGAAGATGTCGCTGAAGGTATCGGCGCCAAAGCCTCCGCGCCCACCGCCCCCGCCGCGTGCGGCCTCCACACCGGCGTGGCCGTACTGGTCGTAGGCCGCCCGCTTGTGCGGGTCGGTGAGCACCTCGCAGGCTTCCTTCGCCTCCTTGAAGGACTCCTCGGCCTCCCGATCGTTGGGGTTACGATCGGGGTGGTATTTCATCGCCAGGCGCCGATAGGCCTTCTTGATCTCGGCCTCAGTCGCTGTCTTCGGTACGTCGAGTACCTTGTAGTAGTCGCGCTTGTTCGGCATGCGGTACTTACGAGGCTTTGCGTCCCTTGTCCTTCACCTCTTCAAATTCCGCATCCACCACGTCCTCACGCCCCGCTGCGCCCCCACCGGCCTTGGGCCCGGCCGAGCCGTCGCTGCTGCCTGAGCCGGCCGCCCCGCCCTCGGCGCCGCCGCCCGGACCGCCCTGCTCGGCGGCGTAGGCGCGCTGCGCGATACTCGCGGAGGCCTGCGCGAGCGCCTCGCTCTTCTTCTCGATGACGCCACGGTCATCGCCCTTGAGCGCCGTGCGCAGGTCGGAGACGGCCGATTCCACCCGGGCGCGCTCGCTGGCCTCGACCTTATCGCCCAGGCTCTTGAGCGACTTCTCCACCGCGTGGATCAGCGCGTCAGCCTTGTTGCGCGTGTCGACCAGCTCGCGGAAGCGCTTGTCCTCCTCGGCGTGCGCCTCGGCGTCGCGCACCATGCGCTTGATCTCCTCCTCGTTGAGCCCGCTCGAGGCCTTGATGACGATCTTCTGCTCCTTGCCGGTGGCCTTGTCGCGGGCGGAGACATTGAGGATGCCGTTGGCGTCTATGTCGAAAGATACCTCGACCTGCGGCATGCCGCGCGGTGCGGGCGGTATGTCGGCGAGGTCGAATTTTCCGAGCGACTTGTTGTCCGCTGCCCGGTCACGCTCGCCCTGCAGCACATGAATGGTCACGGCCGTCTGGTTGTCGTCGGCGGTCGAGAATACGTTCGAGGCCTTGGTCGGGATCGTGGTGTTCTTCTCGATGAGCTTGGTCATGACGCCGCCGAGCGTCTCGATGCCGAGCGACAGTGGCGTCACATCGAGCAGCAGCACATCCTTCACCTCCCCTGCCAGGACGCCGGCCTGAATTGCCGCACCCACCGCGACCGCCTCGTCGGGATTGACGTCCTTGCGCGGCTCCTTGGCGAAGAGGTCTTTCACGTACTTCTGCACGAGTGGCATGCGCGTCTGCCCGCCCACCAGGATCACTTCCGCGATGTCACTGACGCTCACGCCGGCGTCCTTGATCGCCGTGCGACAAGGGGCGACGGTCTTCTGCACCAGGTCCTCCACCAGCGACTCGAGCTTGGCGCGCGTCAGCTTGATGTTGAGGTGCTTCGGCCCCGCGGCATCGGCGGTGATGTAGGGCAGGTTGATGTCCGTCTGCTGGGTCGAGGACAGCTCGATCTTCGCCTTCTCCGCAGCCTCCTTCAGGCGCTGCATGGCGAGGGGGTCCCTGCGCACGTCGACGCCGGACTCCTTTTGGAACTGCTCCGCGAGGAAATTGATGATGCGCAGGTCGAAGTCCTCACCGCCGAGGAACGTGTCCCCGTTGGTCGAGAGCACCTCGAACTGCCGCTCGCCGTCGACTTCGGCGATCTCGATGATCGAGACGTCGAAGGTGCCGCCACCCAGGTCGTAGACGGCGATCTTGCGATCACCGCCCTGCTTGTCGAGCCCGTAGGCGAGAGCCGCGGCGGTCGGCTCGTTGATGATGCGCTTCACCTCGAGGCCCGCGATGCGGCCGGCGTCCTTGGTCGCCTGGCGCTGCGAGTCGTTGAAGTAGGCAGGCACGGTGATGACGGCCTCGGTCACCGTCTCGCCGAGATAGTCCTCGGCAGTCTTCTTCATTTTCATCAGCACGCGCGCGGAGATCTCCGGCGGCGCCATTTTCTTGCCCTGCACGTCGACCCAGGCGTCGCCGTTATCGGCGCGCACGATCTTGTAGGGCACCATCTTGATGTCCCGCTGCACCACTTCGTCCTCGAACTTGCGTCCGATCAGGCGCTTGATGGCGAACAGCGTATTCTGCGGATTGGTCACGGCCTGACGCTTGGCGGGCTGACCGACCAGCACCTCGGCGTCCTTGCTGAAGGCGACGATTGAGGGGGTGGTGCGATCGCCCTCACTGTTCTCGATCACCCGGGGCTTGCCGCCCTCCATGATCGCCACACACGAGTTGGTCGTGCCGAGATCGATGCCGATTACCTTAGCCATGGGTGCACTCCGCCGGAAATCTCATGCATAAGAGGGATAGGCCAGAACCACTTCTTAGGGGTGGGGGCCGGGCTTTCAAGGCTCACGCGCCACGATAACCCGCGCGGGGCGCAGCAGGCGGCCGTTCAGCTCGTAGCCCGGCTGCACCACCTGCAGCACCGAGTTCGGCTCAGCCGTGGCCGACTCCTGGGTCATCATCGCCTCATGCCGGGTGGGATCGAACGGCTCTCCCTGCGGGTCGATCACCCTGACTCCGAGCTTCTCCAGCGCCCGTGCCAGCAGCTGCAGCGTGGCCTCCTGCCCCTCCCGCAGGGTGCTGACGTCCGCCTCCGGGGCGCTCTGCACGGCGCGCTCCAGGCTGTCCTTCACCGGCAAGAGCTCCGCGGCGAACTTCTCCAGCCCGTAGCGGTTGGCGGCCTCGATATCGCGCTGGGCGCGCTTGCGGACGTTCTCGAGGTCCGCTACCGCGCGCAGATACTGCTCCCGATGACTCCGGGCGCGCTCCTCGGAGTCGGCCAGCGCCTGTTGCAGGCGCTCGAGCTCGAGCAGCGGAGCCGCCGTCTCCGGCAGCACCGTGGTGGGCTCGGCCCCCGGACCCCGCGGGCCGTCGCGTCCGGACTCGTTTGCACTCATCTGCTCAGCACCTCCAGAACCGGCTTGCTGCGCGCCGCCGGCCCGCCCCAAGGGGGCTGCGCGCCGACGCCTCCCGGGGGGTGGGGATCAGCGGCGCGAATTCAAGGCGGCGCCGAGTAGTTTAGCGGTCAGGTCGACGATCGGTATGACCCGTTCATAGGCCATGCGCGTCGGCCCGATGACCCCCAGTACGCCGACCACGGATCTGCCGTCGGCGTAGGGGGCGGTGACCACGCTGCAATCGTCGAGGATCTGGTAGCCGGATTCGTGGCCGATGAAGATCTGTACCCCTTCGGCCTTGAGGCTCTGATCGAGCAGGTGCAGGAAATCGCGCTTCTCATTGAAGGCTTCGAACAGCCGCCGCAGCTTCTCGACGTTGGTCAGCTCCGCGACACCCATGAGGTTGGTCTCGCCCTTGATTACGTACTCGAGCCTGCTCTCCCCGCCGGCCTCGAACACCTGCTGCGCCACGGAAATCGCATCCAGCATGATCTGGTTCATGTGGGCGCGCGCCTCGGAGAGCTGGCGCAGGATCTCCTGGCGCACCTCGGAGAGCGCGCGGCCGCGCAGCTGCTCGTTGAGATAGTTCGAGGCGCGCTTGAGCTCGTCAGCGGAGTAGTGACGCTCGAGCTGAATGATGCGGTTCTGCACCTCGCGGTCGTTGAATACCAGCACCACGAGCACGCGGTTCTCCGAGAGAGCGACGAACTCGATCTGAGTGACCGAGGCCGGCCGCGTGCGCGGCAGCGTGACCACGCCCGCCAGCTGGGTAGCGGAGGACAGCAGCTGCGAGACGGTGGCAATGAGGTCCGTGGAGCTGTCGCGGCTCGCCTCGAACTGACGGCGGATCTCGGCGCTCGCCACCTCATCCAGCGGCCGCAGCTGCAGCAGCGTGTCGACGAAGAACCGGTAACCCTTGTCGGTGGGAACCCGGCCGGCGGAGGTGTGCGGCGAGGCGACGAAACCGAGCTCCTCGAGGTCCGCCATGACGTTGCGGATGGTGGCCGAGCTCAACTGCAGACCCGACTCGCGCGACAGCGCCCGCGAGCCTACCGGCTGGCCGTCACGGATGTAGCTCTCGATGAGCGTGCGCAGCAGGTGCTGAGCCCGCTCCCCCAGAGCCTCGTCCCGAGGTTCGTGCGCCATAGAGAATACGATCTGCCGTACGCGCTACCGGCCGGTCAGGCCCGGCCGCTCCCGAAAGCTAGCTTTCGCACCGCTCGACCGTCAAGCAAGGAATGCGGAAGCCGGCGCGCCTCGGCCGGTACGAAATGAGACCCGCGGCATTGGCTCGCAGCGCGCCGAGCGTGTTACAAAGGCCGCGCCTCGCAGCAGCCGGCGGGGTTAAGTCTAAGGGCTTGGGGACTCATGGCCTTTCCAGTGCGCACCTGCGCGTTAGTGGGCAGATTCTCGGACCCGCGCATCGCGGAGAGCCTGGGGACCCTCGTGCCGCACCTGGCGAGTCGCGGGGTGCGCGTGCTGGTGAGCGAGGCCCCCCCGGCAGGCATCCCGGCGGAGCACGTCACACGCGTGCCGGAACACGAGATCGGCGCGCGGGCCGACCTGGTCATCGCCATCGGCGGCGACGGGACGCTCCTCTACGCCGCACGCCTGGTGGCCGGGCAGGCCGTGCCGCTCATCGGGGTCAACCGCGGCCGGCTCGGGTTTCTCACCGACGTCATGCCGCAGGACATGCTGCCCTCGGTGGATTCCGCGCTCGCGGGCGAGCTGGCGCAGGATCAGCGTCCGCTGCTCAGGGCGCGGCTGTACGGCGCACAGGGAGCGCTGGCGCAGACCCTGGCGCTGAACGACGTGGTCATGCAGAAGCACGATACCGGCCGCACGCTCGACTTCGAGACGCGCATCAACCGCACCTACGTCAACACTCATGACGGCGACGGCATCATCGTCGCGAGCCCCACCGGCTCGACCGCCTACGCGCTCTCCTGCAGCGGCCCCATCATCGAGCCGCACCTGCCCGCGCTGGTGATCGTGCCGATCTGCGCGCACACGCTCTCCGACCGGCCGATCGTCGTAGCGGCGGAATCGGTGATCGAGATCACGCTGCTCGAGCGCCCCGATACCCGGGCGAACGTCACCTGCGACGGCATAATGCTCGGCGCCATCGTCCCGGGAGATCGGCTGGAGATCACCACCGCCGCGGAGCGTGTGACGCTGCTGCACCCGCCAGGACACGACTACTACAAGCTGTTGCGCTCGAGGCTTCACTGGGGCCGCGGCAGCTTCGAGCGCTGAAGAGCATGCTGACTCACCTGCAGATCCGCGACTTCGCGATCATCGATGCGGTGGAGCTGGAGCTGCACTCCGGGCTCACGGTGCTCACCGGGGAGACCGGGGCCGGCAAGTCGATCCTCGTCGACGCCCTGCAGCTGCTGGCCGGCGGCCGGGCCGGCGCCGAAGTGGTCCGCCACGGCAGCGAGCGGGCGGAGATCTCCGGCACCTTCGACCTCGCCCACGCGCCGCGCGAGCTCAGGCAGTGGCTCGAGGAGCAGTCGGTGAGCGGGGACACGGAGCTCAGCGTGCGCCGCGTCATCGGCAGCGACGGGCGCTCACGCGCTTATCTCAATGGGCAGTCGGTGCCGGTGCAGCTGTTGCGCGAGGCCGGCAATATCCTCATCGACATCCACGGTCAGCACGAATTCCAGTCCCTGACGCGCGGCGCGGCGCAGCGCGAGCTGCTCGACGGCTACGGTGAGCTCACCTCACTCGTCAGCCAGGTCGGCATCGCGCACCGTGTGTGGCTCGAGCTCCTCAACCGCACACTCGAGCTCGACAGCCATGCGCGCGATCGCGACGCGAAACTCGAGCTGCTGCGCTTTCAGGTGCAGGAGCTCGAGGCCCTGCGCCCGCAGGCCGGGGAAGCGGACGCCCTGAGCGAGGAGCGCGGCCGGCTCGCCAACCGCGGGCGTCTCGCCGCCGGCGCACAGAGCGCGCTGGCCGAGCTCTACGAGAACGAGGGGGTGAGCGCTCATGCCGCCGTGAGCCGCGCGCTGCAATCGCTGCGCACCCTCTCCGCCCTCGACGGCAAGCTCGGCACGCTGTTGCCGCTGCTGGAGGAGGCTTCGATCCATGTGCGCGAGGCGGCGCGCGAGCTGGAGCATTATCGCGAATCGCTCGATGTCGACGCCGCCCGGCAGGAGGAGGTGGAACGGCGGCTGGCCGCGATCGAGGAGCTTGCGCGCAAGCACCGCGTAGCGGCGGCGCAGCTGCCCGCGCACGCCGTGCAGCTGCATGCCGAGCTCGCCTCGCTCGAGCGGGCGGACACCGATCTTGCGGTGCTGCGCAAGGAGCTGGCGGCTGCGCTCGAGGCTTACAGGAGCAGCGCCCTGGAGCTGTCGGGCAAGCGCATGGCAGCAGCGCGCGCCCTGGCCCGCGACATCAGCGCGCGCATGCAGACCCTCGGCATGGCCGGCGGACGTTTCGAGGCGGACGTCACGCAGAGTGGCACTGCCGAGCCGATGCAGCACGGCATCGACCAGATCGAGTTCCGCGTCACGGCCAACCCGGGTCAGCCGCCGCGCGCTCTCGCCAAGGTGGCCTCGGGCGGGGAGCTCGCACGGCTGTCACTCGGGGTGCAGGTGTCGTGCGCGGCGCAGGAGAGCCGCTGCATGGTATTCGATGAAGTCGATGCGGGCATCGGCGGCGCGGTCGCCGAAATCGTCGGCCGCGAGTTGCGCGCGCTCGGCGCCCGCGGTCAGGTGCTGTGCGTGACGCACCTGCCGCAGGTGGCCTCGCAGGCGCACCATCACCTGCGGGTCACCAAGCTCACCGACGGCCGCACCACGCGCACCACCCTCACCGAGCTCACCGCGGATGACCGCGTCGAGGAGCTGGCGCGCATGCTCGGGGGCATCGAGGTCACGGGACGGGCGCGCGATCATGCCCGCGACATGCTCGCCGGCGCCACGCAGCCGCAGGGCCAGGAGCCCGAGGCAACGCGTGCGCGTGCCGAGACGGCGGCGGGAGAGGCGGTCGCAGATACCCTCCGCCAGCGTCGCCCGCCGGCAACCCGGCGCTGACGCTGCCAACGTGCGGATTGCCGGGTGTGACTAGCTGCCCTTGCGCTTGCGGAACGCGCAGTTCTGGCGCCGGCAGTGCCCGTACAGAATCAGCGAGTGATCGCGGATCGTGAAGCCGAGCTTGGTGGCGACCGCGGTCTGACGCTCCTCGATCCCGGAGTCCATGAACTCCTCTACGCGGCCGCAATCGAGGCACACGATGTGGTCATGGTGCGTGCCCTGGTTGAGCTCGAACACCGCCATGCCGTCCTCGAAATGATGCCGCGTGACGAGCCCCGCGGCCTCGAACTGCGTGAGAACTCGGTACACCGTTGCCAGCCCGATGTCTTCGTTGGACTCGAGCAGACTGCGGTAGATGTCTTCCGCCGATAGGTGACGAGTCGTGCTGCCCTCCAGGATCTCGAGGATCTTCAGGCGAGGCAGCGTCACCTTCAGACCGGCTTTGCGCAGATCCTTGCCTTCCACGCGCATTCTCCGCTGAGGACCGCGCCAGAACCTGTGCGCGGTCCGTGATCAGGTATCATTCAAAGTATGATTATCCTCCATCGGCTGCGCGCGCGCCTACCCTTCGCGGCATTGGCGGCAGGGGCGGCCTTGATACTCGTGCCGGCGCTCGGCGGTTGCGTCTACCGCATGGACATCCAGCAGGGTAACTTTCTCGAAGGCAAGACGGTCGACAAGCTGGAAGTCGGCATGACGCGCACTCAGGTGCGCTACCTGCTCGGCACCCCGATGGTGCCCGCGCTCTTCGATCACGACCGCTGGGATTACCTCTATTACTTCCAGCGCGGACGGCTGCACAAGCCCGTGCAGCGCCACCTGGTGGTGTACTTCAAAGAGGATAAGGTGATGCGCCTGGAGCGCGACAACGTTCCCAACAGCGCCCCGCAGGCGCCCGACCAGGGGGCGCCGATCGAGAAGTTCCCGCGGATCTGAGCGCGGATCTAACCGCGGCGTGTCCTGCCGCTGGCGCGCTCGCGCTGCGCACGCTCGCGGCGGCGCTCGCGCGGATCGCGCCGCAGCGGCCGGTACAGCTCGATCCGGTCCCCATCCGCGCAGCCGTCGCTGCGCCGGCGCGGCTCACCGAAAATCCCAATGGGCGCTGAGTCCCACGGGATGGCTGCATCCGACTGCGCATCCTGGGCGGCGTGCGCGCGCGCGGCGGCCAGTGCATCTGCAATACTCGCGCCGAGCGGCAGCTCCACGCTCCACAGGTACTGCCGCTCACGTGTCGCGTAGACGACCAGGCAGCGCTTGCGGCCCGCTGCGCCTTCAGCCGGAGTCATGGCCGCGAGCGCGCGCGCGCCACGAAGGCATCGACCAGGGAACCGATGGTCTCGGCGAATTTCTGCTCGAATAGCAGTGCGGTGAACGGGTTGCGAAAGGCAAAGCGCATGGACAGCTCAACGCGGCAGCCGCTCGCTTCGATCGGCGTCAGCCGCCATTCGCCCTCCAGCGTGCGAAACGGCCCGCTCACGAGCTGCATGCGGATGCTGCGCTCGGGCTCGAGCGTGTTGCGAGTGGTGAACTCCCCCTGCAACGCCCCCTGCCGGACGCCGAGCGTGGCGACGATCTCGGTGGCCGAGCGGGACTGCACGCGTGCGTGCGTGCACCAGGGCAGGAACTGCGGGTAGCTTTCGATGTCGTTAATCAGCGCGAAAACTTCGGCCGGCGGCTTGTTGAGCAGCGCCGAGCGCTTGACCTCTCGCATCGGGACATTGTCCCATTAGCTTCAACGAATGACCAAAGCCGCAGAGTCTCCCCGACTGATCGCCGAAAACCGCAAGGCGCGCTTCGACTATTTCATCGAGGAGCGCTACGAGGCAGGCCTGGCGCTGCAGGGCTGGGAAGTGAAGGCGATGCGCGCCGGGCGTGCTCAGCTGAAGGAAGCTTACGTGTATCTGCGCGGCGGCGAGGCATTCCTCATCGGAGCGCACCTCTCGGCGCTCCCGGCCGCCTCGACGCACGTCACCCCCGACCCGGTACGCACACGCAAGCTGCTGCTCAAGCGCAGTGAGTTGCAGGGGTTGATCGGTGCAGTGGAGCGGCGCGGCTACACGCTGGTGCCACTGGAGCTGTACTGGAAGAAGGGACGCGCGAAACTGCAGGTCGGACTCGCCAAGGGCAAGAAACAACACGACAAGCGCGCCGTCGAGAAGGAGCGGGATTGGCAGCGCGACAAGGCGCGGCTGCTGCGACGCGGCTGAGGGGCCACGCGGGTGCTCGCTTGCGCACGGCAAAACTCCTCCTGTCCTGGGGAGTTGACTTAATGCGGCGACCTTACTGCAAAGAGGGCCCGGCGCGAGCCTTGCCGCACTGCAGCAGGCGTGAGCGCGGGCTGAAGCGATTGCCCCGAGGGGAGGGCCCGGCGATTCAGGTATGCTGGCAGCGTGAACCTGAAGGGGGCGACCGGTTTCGACGTGGGTTACGAACCTTCAGGTGCGTACCGAGGCGCAGTGTCCTCGTAAATCCTGCTGCAAATCATAGTTGCCAACGACGACAACTACGCTCTAGCTGCCTAACCGCAGCTGACCTCTGACCGGCTCGTGCCTGTGCGACTGAATCAGGGGACGCGTTCACAGGATCGCGCACCGGCGTGCGACAGGCCGGCGCGTTAAGAGTCACTGCCTCGCTGGCGTGGCGTCTTCCCTGCTCCTCGGGTAGCGTCGCGCGAGAAACAAAGAGAGAGCTACGTACGTAGATCCTGAAGTCTAGGACTTACGGACGGGGGTTCGATCAAGTGGGTCGCGCCGGGCCGCGAGGTCTGGCTGAGAACGGAGCTCACATCGGCGAAACCTGACGGCGCCTTCACTTGAGGGCGGCATGGCAACGCCGAGGGGTAGGAAGAGGGCCAACTTCAGGCCTGCCCTGTAGAGACTCATAGACCCGCCGATGGCTCAAAGCCACGGGCGGGCACTAGGATCCAGCTGATTGGCAGCTGGATAACACGCTCCGCGTCCACGCGTCTGCAAGGCGCGCGGACGAAGGCATAGTCCAGCCCGTGGCGAAAGCCATGGAAAAGCTGTCCCCCCGCCTCCACCACCGAAGCGGTTCCCGGCCTGGCCGGGAACCGCCCTGTCGGAAGAGCTCGCGCGCACAGCGAGACCAATATGTCAGGCCAACTTGTAGGTATCCCCGGGCGCGCGGCCAAGGTGTTGTCCGATGCCCCCGCGCGGGGCGGG
>DASZHQ010000088.1:0-5168 GCA_035937715.1 Steroidobacteraceae bacterium
GATGGAGACGCGCTACGGACTGCCCTGCCTCAACGTGTTTCACGCCGGTGATGGCAACCTGCATCCCGTCATCATGTTCGACTCCAACGCACCCGGAGCCTGGGAGAGGGCGGACCGCTTCGGAGCCGAGATCCTCGAGCTGTGCATCGAGGTCGGTGGCACCATCACCGGCGAGCATGGCGTCGGAGTGGAGAAGATCGGCGGGATGTGCGTGCAGTTCTCGAACGCGGAGCGCGCCGCCTTCTCCGCCGTGAAGGAGAGCTTCGATCCGCACGGTCTGCTCAATCCCGGCAAGCTCATCCCGACGCTTGCGCGCTGCGCGGAATACGGCAAGATGCACGTGCGCGGCGGCGCGCTCCCGCACGCCGAGCTGCCGCGCTTCTGAGGTGATCGTCAATGCCTGGCGGCGATCAGTCGATTCTCGACGAATGGCGCCAGCGCATTGCCGCCGCCAGCGCGGCGCGCGCACCGCTGCGCCTCAGGGGCGCCGGCACCAAGGATTTCTACGGCGAGACTCTCACGGGTGAGATCCTCGAGCTCAGCGGCTGGCGAGGCATCGTCGACTACGACCCCTCGGAGCTCGTCATCACGGCCCGATGCGGCACGCCCCTGTCCGAGGTCGAGGCGACACTCGGCGCACGCGAGCAGATTCTGGCGTTCGAGCCGCCGGCTTTCGGTGCGGACCCGACGATCGGCGGCGTGATTGCCGCCGGGCTCTCGGGACCGCGCCGCCCGTACGCCGGAGCTGCGCGTGACTTCGTGCTCGGCACCCGGCTGCTCGCGGCCAGCGGCGAGGTGCTGCGCTTCGGCGGCCAGGTGATAAAGAACGTAGCCGGCTTCGATGTCTCGCGGCTCCTGTGTGGCTCACTCGGCATCCTCGGGGTGATCACCGAGGTGTCACTGAAGGTGCTGCCGCGCCCACGCATGGAGCAAACGCTGCGGCTCGAGCTGCCGGCTGCAGTCGCGGTGGAGTCCTTCAACCGCTGGGCGGCTCTGCCGCTGCCGCTGTCCGCGGCGGCCTGGTGGCAGGGGAGCGCCTGGGTGCGGCTCTCGGGCGCGGCCCCCGCAGTGCGCGCAGCCTGCGAGCGCATCGGTGGCGAGCGGGTCGATGCGACTGCGGCGCAGGCGTGGTGGGACGCGCTGCGCCACTGTCGGCTGCCGCTCTTCGGGAGCGAGCGGCTGTGGCGAGTCTCCCTGCCAGCAGCAGCCGCGCCGCTGGCTCTTGCCGGCGAGTTACTCATCGATTGGGGCGGCGCGCTTCGCTGGTACGCCAACCCTGAGGGCGATGCAGACGTGCGTAGGCTTGCGGCACAAACGGGAGGCACGGCGCTGTGCTGGCGCGGGCCCGCGCCGCAGGGGCGATTTCACCCGCTGCAGCCTACGGTAGCGAAGCTGCACCGCCGTCTGAAGGAGCGCTTCGACCCGCAGGGGATTTTCAATCCAGGCAGGCTGGTCGCCGGTCTGTAACGCTCCCCGCGCTCGCCCGAAGCCTCCCGACGCCGGCCATCACAGGCTGATCGTGCCTCGACCGAGCTCGATGACGTCGCCGCTGACCTGTATCTGGCGCTCCGCATCCACTCGCAGCCGCAGCGCCGAGGGACGCCCGGCGTACTCTCCCTGCGAGATCTCGAACTCGCACGGCAGCGTGCGTCCCATCGCGAGGCACCAGCCGCCGAGGTTCGCCGTGGCCGACCCCGTGGCCGGATCTTCGAGTACGGCGCTGCCCTTGGGGAAGAAAAACCGCGCCAGCAGGCCGGCGCCCGCGGGTGCGAATACGTAGGCCATGCTGTTACCGCTGACGCTGGTGAGCTGTGCGAGCAGATCCGCACGCACCCGCACGCGCCGCACGGCGGCCTCGCTGGTGAGCGGTACGATGAGCTGCTCGGTGCCGGCGTTCACCCACAGCGGCCGCTCACCGATGTCCTGCTGCTCGAGCCCGAGCATCGCCGCGAGTGTCAGCCGCGGCTCCGGGACTTCGCGCCAGGTGGGGGACTTGGCCGTCAGCGTCCAGCGATCGCCCGCCGCCCGCACCGTGATGATGCCAGCGGTCATTTCCAGGGTAAGGTGGTCGCCTCCGAGCCCCAGCGCCCGGCATACGTGCGCCGTACCCAGGGTGGGATGGCCGGCGAAGGCCATCTCGTAGCCGGGTGTGAAGATCCGCACGCGCGCACTGGCGCGCTCCGAGGGCAGGATGAACGTCGTCTCGGAGAGGTTGAACTGCAGGGCAAGCGCCTGCATCCTTGCGGCATCGAGTGTCTGCGCCTTCTCGAACACGCACAGCGGATTGCCGCTTAACGGGGCGCGCCCCTGCGTGAAGACGTTGACGATCCGATACACGTAGGCAGCCATTGCCCGGACGATTCTAACCTCAAGCCGCAAACCTCACAGCCATGCCCAC
Organism: Steroidobacteraceae bacterium; assembly: GCA_035937715.1. Classification (GTDB taxonomy): domain Bacteria; phylum Pseudomonadota; class Gammaproteobacteria; order Steroidobacterales; family Steroidobacteraceae; genus 13-2-20CM-66-19. The sequence goes on from DASZHQ010000088.1 coordinate 2,399, forward strand.
CGAGTTACTGTTCCGCGACGATGCCTACCTGCGCAGCGCCAGCGCGCGCGTGGTCGCGGTAAGCGAGCGCGGCATCGAGCTCGACCGGACGCTCTTCTACCCGCAGGGGGGCGGCCAGGCGGGCGACAGCGGAGTGCTGCAGCGTGCGAACGGTGAGCGGGTGACGATCCTCGACACCCGCAAGGGCGAGGGGCCCGAGCGCATCCTGCATATCGCGGCGCCCTCGGGCCCGACGCTGCAGCCCGGCGAGACCCTCGCGCTCGAGCTCGACTGGGCGCGCCGCTACCGCCTGATGCGCCTGCACACCGCGCTGCACCTGTTGTCGTGCGTAATTACCGCCCCGGTCACCGGCGGCAATATCACGCCCGACAAGGCGCGCCTGGATTTCGACATCGAGCTGAGCCTGCTGCACGCCGAGCACATCGAGCGCGAGACCAACGCCCTCATTGCGCGCGGCGCCGCCACCGAGACCGTGTGGATCACAGATGCGGAGCTCGATGCCCAGCCGGAGCTGGTGAAGACCATGAGCGTGCAGCCGCCGCGCGGCGCCGGGCGCGTGCGGCTGCTGAGGATCCCGGGGATCGACCTGCAACCGTGCGGCGGCACGCACGTCGCCGACATCGCGGAGATCGAAGGGATCCGGGTGCTTAAGATCCGCAGCGAAGGCCGCCACAACAAGCGCGTCGAGATCGCGCTTCAGCAGTAGCGGCTGAGCTCGAGTCCGTTGCCGACGGCGAGCAGCACCGAGCTCATGTCGGCAGCCCGGCGCACCCGCTGCCGGTAGACCTCCGCCAGGGTGCGGAAGCTCTCCGGGTACAGCATGTTGTCGGCGACGATGAGCGCGCCGCGCGCGAGCTTCGGGTACAGCGCCTCGAACACCGGCACGTACTGATCCTTCCACAGGTCGATGAGCACGAAATCGAACGGTCCGGGCAGCTGGGCGAGCGAGGCGAGTGCGTCCCCCACCCGGAACTCGACATGCTCTGCGAGAGCCGCGCGTGCCAGCTGCGCAAGCGCGTACTCGGTCTTCTCCGCGCGCAGCTCGAGCGAGATGACCTTGCCGCCCACGGCGCGCGCGGCTTCCGCCAGCCAGGTGGTGGAGTAGCCGTACGAGCTGCCCACTTCCAGGATTCTGCGCGCCTCGCCTTCCTTGATGAGCAGATTCATGAGGTTGCCGGCGGCGCGGCCCACCGGCAGCAGCATCTCATCGCGCCGGCGCCTGGCTTCCTCGGCCGAGAGCGTGCTGTAGAGCTGCTCCTCGCGCCGCGCGCGCGCCTCGTACTCCTCGATCACCGCCCACACCGCCGCTTCCATCACGCCGCGCCCGAAAAATATTCCTGCAGCGACGCCACCCCGAGGCGCTTCGCCTCGAACAGGCTCTCGAGGTGCTCGCGCGAGTTGACCAGCCCGCGCGCCCGCAGGATTCCCTGCTCATCCAGCAGTGCCGCAAACGGCAGCCGGCTCACCTGATAGGCCAGCCCGAGCGCCGCCGACACGACGAACGGAATGCCGTCGAGCCCCTGGCTGCGCACGAACTCGCGCTGCTCGCGTGTGTCCCCGTCGCTGGCCAGGATCACATCCATCCAGGCTCGCTCGTCCTTGCGACTGGACTTGACGGCCGGGAGGAGCGATTTGCACACCGGGCAGCTGGGGGAGACGAACAGCAGCAGCGTGCTGCGCCCGTCGCTGCGCGCGCTGCCGAGCCGGTGCGCGTTTCCTTCCAGGTCGGCCACCTCCATGAGCGGCGCCGGGTCGCCGACCGCCGGACCGCGACTGAGCATCAAGGCGCCCGCGGGCGCGATCCGCTCGTGCAGTACGCCGACCTGCCTCACCAGCGCCAGCACCATGGCGGCGAGCACCAGCAGCAGGATCCACAGCACCGCGTTGGAGATCGCGAGCGCGCTCACGGCGAGCTCCGCCATGCCGCGGTGCGCGGTGCCACGCGGCCGAGCAGAGTATCCAGGCTCATATATAAGAGTGCGGCCGCGGCGGTGCCGGCCCCGATGGTGAGGGCATCGGCCGCGCCCAGCGGCCGCGCGCCCCACGGCAGCAGCGTCAGCGCGAGCAGCCCCGCCAGCAGGAGATTTCGCCACACCATCCACGTGGCAATCGGCCGCTTATCGTTCGGTCCGCCGCAGCCGCAGGTCAGATCGCGGCGGCCGCGCCCGAGGTTGATGGCCAGCGCACTGGCGTAGACCACCAGCAGCGCCGCCCCGGCCGCGGCCGCACCCGCGCGCGAGCCCCCCGCGAGTAACGCCGCGCCCACGGTCAGCTCGAGCAGCGGCAGGAGGAAAGACAGCCGCGCCAGCGGCTCGGGTACGACCGCGTAGGCCCTAAAAACCTCCGCGAAGCGTGCCAGGTCCAGCAACTTGTGAAGCGCCGCGCTCGCGAACAACAACGCGAAGGCTCCCGCGAGCAGCGCGCCAACGGCCGGGTCGATCATGAGCGCATCATAAACCACCAAGTCTTCGCTCAGCGCAGGTCCTCTTCCCAGAACTCCTGCGGACGCCGCTTTTCTCCCGGCGCACGCGCCTGCTCGAGCTGGCGCAGCTCGATGCGGCGGATCTTGCCGGAGATCGTCTTGGGAAGGGTCGCGAACTCAAGGCGCCGGATGCGCTTGTAGGGCGAGACGCGCTCGCGCACATGCCGCAGGATCGAGGCGGCGGTCGCGGCATCGGCGGCTGCGCCCGCCGTGAGTACCACGAACGCCTTGGGCACCGACAGGCGCAGCGCATCGGGGCTCGGAACCACTGCGGCTTCCGCCACGGCG
>DASZHQ010000089.1:0-3721 GCA_035937715.1 Steroidobacteraceae bacterium
GGGCGCCGAGTAACAAGGAGAGACCATGCGCATCGCTCTTCAGGTGCTGTCGGCCTGCCTGCTGGTGACCGCGATCCCGGCGGCCTGGGCGAACGGCGGCGGCGGAATGTCCATGCCGTCGATGCCCGCCACCCCGCGCACCGAAACGCCGCAGCAGAAGGCGCGCGATGCCTACAACGACGGCGTGCGCTACGTGAAGAAGGCCGACAAGGCGCAGAGCGCTTCCCTCGAGGCGCACGAGCTCTACGGCAAGGCGCTCGCCAGATTCAAGGAGGCCGTGGAACTCGATGCGACGCTGCACGAAGCCTGGAACTACGTCGGCTACACCAGCCGCAAGCTCGGCAACTATGAGGACGCGCTCGCCGCCTACGGCAAGGCGCTGTCGCTCAAGCCGGGCTACGCGGATGCGCTCGAATACCGCGGCGAAGCGTACCTGGGGATGAGCCGCATCCCCGATGCGCAGCAGGCCTACCTCGACCTGTACGCCGGCAACCGCGCGCTCGCCGGCAAGCTCCTCGCGGCCATGAAGAACTGGGTCGCGGCCCAGCGCGCCAACTCCACCGGCAATACCAGCGTGAATCTCGACGACGTCGACAAGTGGATCCAGGAGCGGGGACAGATCGCAGGTCAGACCGCCGCGCTGACACGCGCGGGCACGACCGCCAGCTGGCGCTGAGCCCGCTCGCGCAGCGAGCCGACGCAGCGCGCCCTCAGCGCGCCCGGCCCCGGCTGCGCGTCCGCGCAGGCGCGGAACTGCTCCTCGCCGCAGCGCTCGCATTCCCGGGGATCATGGGGGCAGCACCTGTGGCGCGGACCGCGCCCGCACAGGTCACAACGACAGCGCTGAGCATCGCGGCGGCGCCCCCCTGGACCTGGCATTTGCCGCGCGGGTTTCCGACCCCCGCAGTGCCTCCCGACAATCCGATGTCAGATGCCAAAGTCGCGCTCGGCGGGCGGCTGTTCTTCGAGCCGCGGCTGTCGGTGAGCGGGCGCTACAGCTGCGCGAGCTGCCACGATCCGGCGCGTTCCTTTTCCGACGGACGCGCCGTTGCTGTCGGTGCCACCGGGGAGGCGCTGCCGCACAACGCCCTGGCGCTGGTGAACGTCGCCTACAACGTGAGTTTCGGGTGGGCGAAGCCGCAGGTGCGCTCGCTCGAGGCTCAGATGCTCGAGCCGCTGTTGAATGAGCATCCGGTGGAACTGGGGCTTGCGGGCCGCGAGGCCTCGGTGTGCGCGCAGCTCGTTGCGGACGCCGGGTACGCCGCCGCCTTTGCGGCCGCCTTCCCGCGAGAGAACCGGCCCACTGCCGGCACTGCCGGAACCGGGGCCGGCGCGGGCGCAGCAGGCTCGGAGGGCACGGCAGGCGCCGACGGCGCGGGGGCGGTGAGCTTCGAAAACCTGGTCAAGGCGATCGCGGCGTTCGAGCGCACGCTGATCTCCGGCCGCTCGCCTTTCGACCGCTACGTGTTCGACGGCGAGCACGCTGCGCTCAGCGATGAGGCCAAGCGCGGCATGGCGTTGTTCTTCTCCCCGGCGGTCGGGTGCGCGAAATGCCATTCCGGCTTCAACTTCTCCGGCAACTGGCGTGATGCCCAGGGAGACACGGGCCGGGCGAGCTTTGCGCGCAACGGCACGAGCGAGCATCCCATGCGCGTGCCGACGCTGCGCAACGTGGCGCTCACCGCGCCCTACATGCACGACGGCCGCTTCGCCACACTCGCCGCGGTGCTCGAGCATTACTCGCGGCTCGCCACCCGCGCGCGCAGCGCGCGCGCTGAGTCCCTCGACCCGCGCCTGCCGAGCCGGGCTCTCACCGACAGCGAGCGCGCCGAGCTGAGTGCCTTTCTCGGAAGTCTCACCGATCAGGCCTTCGTCGAGCATTTCGCGGTACGCTTGCGCTGATGCCTTCCTCTTTCTACAAGCGCTGCTTCCAGATCGCGACCGCGGCGGTCCTCGCGTATGGGCTCTACGAGATTCTCTCGCCGCTGCGCAGTATGCTCGGCTGGGCGGTGGTGCTCGCCTTCATCCTGCACCCGCTGCACGAGCGCCTCGCGCGGCGCCTGAAAGGCCGGCGCGCGCTGTCGGCGGGCATCCTCACCGCGCTCACGCCGTTCTTCGTGCTCGCGCCGCTGTCGGTGCTCGGAGTGGTGTTCGCAGGCCAGGTCACGCGCCTCATCACCTACCTGCGCGGGGTTGCCTTTCCCTCCTACGCCGAGCTCGTCGATCGCCTCTCGCAGTATCCACTGATCGGCCGCGCGGTGGGGTGGGTGCGCGAGAACGCCGCGGTCAGCGCTGCGGACGTGCAGGGCTGGGTCACCGACAACCTGCAAACGGTGCTGAAGTCCGCCGCCACCATGGGCGGCAGCGTCGCCCTGGGCATCTTCGGCACGCTGGTGGGCTTCTTCATGATGCTCTTCATGCTGTACTTCTTCCTCCGGGACGGGCCCCGGATGATCGAGGGGCTCACGCGCGTGATCCCGGCCGAGCGCGGCCGGCGCGCGCAGCTCCTGAAGTACCTCGGCGACGTGACGCGCGCGGTGGTGTTCGGCTCCGCGACGACCGCGCTCGCCCAGGGCATTTTCGTCGGGGTCGGCTTCGCGATCGTGGGGCTGCCCTCGCCAGTGGTGTTCGGCGTGCTGGCGATGATCGCAGCCTTCCTGCCGGCGGGAGCTGCGGTGGTGCTGATTCCCGCGGTGGCAGCGCTCGCCTTCAGCGGACGCTGGGGAGCGGCGATCTTCCTCGCCTGCTGGACCGGAGCGCTGTCGATCCTCGAGAACATTCTGCGCCCGCTTCTCACGGCGCACCAAGCCGAGGTGTCGCCGCTCGCCATCTTCGTGGGCGCGATCGGCGGGGTCGCCGCCTTCGGGGTGCTGGGGCTCATCATCGGACCGGTGTTACTGAGCTTCGCCGTAGCGCTGGTGCGTTTCGCGGCGCAGGAGAAGCGCGGGACGGACGGCTGAGGCCAGGCCTCAAGGCTCTGGGCCCATCCCGTATAGAATGCGCCCCCCATGGATCTGTCCCCGATCCTCAACCCGCTGAACGACGCGCAGCGCGCCGCCGTCACCGCACCGGTGGGGCCGGTACTGGTGCTCGCCGGCGCGGGCAGCGGCAAGACACGCGTGCTGACGCACCGCATCGCCTGGGCGATCCAGGCGCTCGGGGCGTCCCCGCAGGGAATCCTGGCCGTGACCTTCACCAACAAGGCGGCCGGCGAGATGCGTGCGCGGGTCGAGCAGCTGCTCGGCGTGCCGGGCGCGCCGCTGTGGATCGGCACCTTTCACGGCATCGCGCACCGGCTGCTGCGCATGCACTGGCGCGAGGCGCAGCTGGCGCAGGGGTTCCAGATCCTCGATTCCGAGGATCAGCAGCGCCTGATCAGGAAGGTGCTCAAGGCCTCCGGACTCGATGAGACGCGCTGGGTGCCGCGCGAGGTGCAGTGGTTCATCAATTCCAACAAGGACGAAGGCCGCCGGCCGGGGCAGCTGCAGGATGAGAACGATCCCACGCGCCGCGAGCTGATCCGGCTCTACGCCGCGTACGAGGAAGCCTGCGCACGCACCGGGGTGGTGGATTTCGCCGAGCTGTTGCTGCGGGCGTTCGAGCTGTGGCGCGACAACGCGGGACTACTCGCACATTACCGGCGGCGCTTCCAGCACGTGCTGGTGGACGAGTTCCAGGACACCAACGCCATCCAGTACGCCTGGATGCGCCTGCTCGCCCC
>DASZHQ010000090.1:0-27838 GCA_035937715.1 Steroidobacteraceae bacterium
TTTGCGGCTCGGGCGCAGGATCGCTTCGTGATGATCAACATGCACAAGGTGCACGAGGGCGACACGCTCCCGGAGGGCGTGCACGTGGATAGCATCACCCCCGAGGGCGCGGTGCTCTCCTACAACGGCTCGAGATTCCTGTTGCCGCGCGACTGAAGGGCGCAAGCGAATGAAGGGCGCGCCTCGCCTACTCGGCCACGTACCACTGCTTGTCCACCTTTTCGAACACCAAGTGATCGAACGGCAGGCCCTGGCCGCTGAGATCGTAGGTGGCACGCTGACCTTCGTATTCGTAGCGCGGCTCGAGTCCGCGCACGATGCGCAGCGTCGATAGCAGCATCTCACGCGTGCCGAGGCTGTTCTGACAGGCGGTGACGAGCGCCGCGAGCGCCTTCTTGCCAGTGACGCGCCGGAAGTTCGGGCTCATCTGCTTGCCGTAGTACGCCTCGCAGTTGCCCTCCGACAGCAGCTTCTCGGAAGTCGTCAGGAGCTGCAGGATTCCCGGCTGCGCGGGCAAGGTAGCGCGGCCGCCGCGCAGCGCCGCCGGCGTGCGCGCCGAGGCCGCGCTGCGCCGCCCTTCGATGAGATCATCGATCTGTGCCTCGATCTCGCTCGGCAGCGCCGCCTTCCAGTCCTTGCCGAAGGGCTTGAGCGTCACGAAGTTGACCACCTGGACCTTGCCGCGATCGCGCGGCTGGCGCCCGCGCAACAGCACCTCGACCTTGCCGTCTTTATCCGGGATCGCGGCGATGCCCTCCCCCCCGTCGTACTCGCGGCTGGACAGATACAGCCGATCGGCGAGCGTCGCGTAGAAGCCGGTGTCGGTCAGGTGCTCGATCTCATCGAGCGCCCGTGCCGGGCCGAAGAGGCGGTCGCGCACGGTGTGGTCGCCGCGCTTGGCCTCGCTGTGCAGCAGCGTCAGGATCCTCAGGCGCAGCGCCTGCAGATCCTCCGGATGCAGCGCCCGCGCCACGGCTTCCGCATCGCCGCTGGCGACGGCCTGCAGAAACTCCAGCGCCGCACTCTTCTGGCTCGAGGTGACGGAAGTGGCCACGACCGCCGCCCCGGCGGGTCCTGCGAGGCCAGCCACAGCGATGAAAATGAGCCATAGCGCCCACTGCCAGGCACGCCTCGCCGGGGCGCCATGTCGCATGTCGGGTGCGCGGGTGCCGGGGTTCACAAGATGATCAGTGTCACAGAAATCCCGCGCCGTTAGCGACAGGTCCGGGTGGTTAAGTCATCTTAACCCCGCGGCCGGGCTCGACAGCCGGCCGTACGGGTTTGCAGATTGTGACAGTCCTGACCTCCACACCCCCAGCAGCTGACCCCACCGAAGCGCTTCTCCCGGGCGAGGGATCGGCTCGTTTTGCACTCGCCAGCCGGGCGCTCCTCGCGCTCACCCAGGACGCGCTGCTGCTCGAGACGCTGCGCACGGTCAGCGAGGCGACGCACCCGGTGCAGGTGGCGGGCTCGGAGATCGATTTCTCCGCGCTTCTTCTGGGGCATCACTCCGGAGTCGCCGTGCTCGACTGCGCGGCCATTGCGACTCCCATCGAGCAGCTGACGCAGCGGCTGCATGCCCAGTTCCCGGAAGTGGTGCTCATCGTCGCAGGCGGGATCGACGAGCAGGGGCTGCTCGCGGCGCAGATCACCGACGGCTCGGTGCATCGCTTTCTGCACAAGCCGGTCTCGGAGCAGCGTGTGCGCCTCTTCGTCGAGGCCGCCTGGCGACGACACGCCGAGGCGGGCGCAGCGCCCGCCGCGCCAATCAGCGCATCTGCCCCGCGGCGCTGGCCGGTCAGGCAATGGTCGCTCGCCGCTCTGGCAGCGCTCGCCGTCGTTGCCGTGCCGCTTGCGTGGATCGGCACGCATCTGCTGGAGCCTGGGCCGCACGGCGCCCCGGCGGCGCCCGCGGCTCCTGCTGACGCCAGCGACGCTGCCGCGCTCGAGAGCCTGGTCGCGCGCGCCGATCACGCCCTCGAGGTGGGGGATCTGACCTCACCGGCCGGAGCCAGCGCATCGGATCTCTACCACGAAGCGCTGCGGCGCAACGCGCGCGATCCGCGTGCGCTGAACGGCGTGGAGCAGGTGATCGATCGCCTGCTCGGCGCCGCGGAAGCGCAACTGCAGCAGGGCCGGCTCGATGCCGCGCAGGCCCTCGCCACGCAGGCGCGCGGGGTGAGTCCGGATCATCCGCGCGTGGCGTTCGTGCTCGCGCAGATCGGCGCACAGCGCGAGCACGCCGTGCTCGACAAGGCACAGCGCGCCGCCGCCGCCGGCAACCTCGGTGCTGCCCTCGCCGTGCTCGATGGTGGGGCCCCGGGCGCTCGCCGCTCGACGTTGGTGGAGGAGGCGCGTGCTGAGCTCGCGCAGCAGCAGCTCGATGTGCGGGTGGCGGATTATCTGCGCCGCGGGCGCGATGCGCTCAGCCGCGGGGCGCTCATCGCGCCGCTGGAAAACAATGCGCGCTTCTACATCGAATCGGCGCGCGCGCTGTCACCGGGCGATGAGCGCGTTGCGGAAGCCGCCCGCGATCTCGGCGCGCGGCTCGAGAGCGAGGCCGGCAAGGCGCTCGCTGCGAAGAATCCGGATGCTGCCGATACCTGGACGGCGGCGGCGGCCGATGCCGGTACGGACCCCGCGCAGGTCGCCACGCTTCGCCGGCAGGCGCAGCAGCTGCGCGCGGTCGCGCGGGCCGACTCGCTCGCGCGGCTCGCGCTCGCCTTCAACGAGCGCCTGGCGCAGGGGAGGATCGACGAGCCCGCCACCGACAGTGCCCGCTTCTACCTGGCCCAGCTGCTCGAGGCGGAGCCGGGGCACCCTTCCGCGCAACGCGCGCGCGAGGCCTATGCGGCGCGCGCCCTCGATGAGGCGCGTGGTGCGCTCACGAAAGAGGACGTCCGCGCGGCGCGCCGCTGGCTGGAGGAAGCGCGCACAGTGGGCGCCGAGGCGGCGCAGCTCGGCACTCTCGACTCGTCCGTGAGCGCCGCCGAGGACGAGGCGCAGCAGGCGAACACCTACCTCAACGAGGACACGTTCACGCGCACGCGCTACGTGGCTCCGCAGTTTCCGGAAGAAGCGCTCCGGCGCGGCGTTGATGGCTGGGTGGAGCTGCATTTCCTGGTCGGCACCGATGGCGCCGTGGGCGAGGTCGCCGTCGTCGGCGCGCAGCCGGTCGGTGTCTTCGAGCAGGCGGCGCTCGCGGCCGTGCGCCGCTGGCACTACCGACCGGTGATGCGCGGCGGTCGGGCGGTCGCCCAGCGCGTGCGGGTGCGCGTGCGCTTCACGGTGCAGCGATGACGGCGCGTCGCGAGGCGGCGCCGGCGCGGGTGATCATAGTGGACGATGACGTCCGCTACGGGGAGTGGTTGCGCCATCACCTGGATGTGCTCTGCCCCCAGGCGAGCGTCAGCATGCTGAACTTGTCCGAATTCGAGCGCTGGTGCAGCAGCGCTTCCGGCCGCGACTGCGACCTGCTGCTGCTCGGGGCCGCCTTCGGCACCACCCCCGAGGACCCGCGGGCGCACGGACTCGCCCTGTTGCGGCGGCTGCGCGAGCAGCCGGCGACTCCGGCGGTGGTCGCGCTGGCCGAGGAAGGCAACGAGCTCACTGCGGTGCGCGCGCTGCAGCTGGGCGCGGTGGACTACCTGCCGAAGCGGCTGCTGACGCCCGAGCGCCTGAACAATGCCGTGCGCATCGCGCTGCGACGTGTCGAGCGGCGCGTGGCGCGCCGCCTCGCAAGCCTTGCGAATCTCTCGCGCCAGGCCGCGCAGGGGACGCCGGAGGCGACGGCGTCGGAGCACGCCGTACAAGGCGGCGTGGCAGGGGCACCCGCCGCAGCTGCCGCAGCGACTCCCGCGGACGCGGCGGCAGGGGCACCCCTGCCCCCGATCAGCATCGCCGAGCTCCTCACGAGTGGTGACCCCGAGCTGATCCCCGGCTACACGCTGCGCCTGAAGATCGGCGAATCGGAAAAGGCAGTGGTGTATCTCGCCACGAGCGCGCAGCGCGGCCACAACGTCGCCCTCAAGGTCAGCAAGACGCTGCGCGACGAGGCGGCCGGCCGGCAATTCCTCGAGCGCGAATACACCGCGATCATGGCGGTGCGCAGCCACCTGGTGGTGGAGATCTACGACTACGGCGTGCACTCGGGCTTCGAGTACCTGGCGATGGAGTATCTGCCGCGCGGTGACCTGAAAGCGCGCATTCAGCGCGGGGTGAGCGAGCAGCAGGCGCTGCACTACGTGGCCCAGATCGCCGCAGCCCTCAAGGTGGTGCACGAGGCCGGGCTCGTGCACCGCGACTTGAAGCCCCCCAACGTGATGCTGCGCGAGAACGACGCAGTGGCGCTCATCGACTTCGGCCTCGCCCGCTCGCTCGATGGCAACACCTTGAGCACCCAGACCGGGGTGCTGCTCGGGTCGCCCTATTACATGAGCCCCGAGCAGGCGCTCGGGGAGCCGCTCGATGCGCGCTCGGATTTCTACAGCCTCGGCATCATCTGCTACGAGCTGCTGAGCGGGCAGAAGCCCTACGTCGGGACCACCGCCATGGAGGTATTGCAGCAGCACGTGAGCGCCCCGCCGCCGGTGTTGCCGCCCGATCTCGCCCGCTATGCGCCGTTCCTTGCGCGCCTGCTCGCGAAGTCGCGCGGCGAGCGCTTTGGCGGTGCCGACGAGATCATCGCCGCGGCCGAAGCGTTGCGCTCGGGGGCAGCAGGCGAGACGGGCGAGACGCAGGAGGCGCAGTCGAGCGCGGCCTGAGAGGTTCTACGAGCCGCTCAGCGCGCTCCCCTTTCGCTCAAAGGCGCGACCCAGAGCGAGCGCCAGCACCGTCCACGCCGCGGAGATCCCTGCCCCGAGCCAGCCGATCTCCGCCGCAGTTGCGCCCAGCCCCCCGGTCAGCCCCTTGTAGAGCGAGCCGCTCAAGGCGTCACCGCCGCGGTAGGCGAAGGTGTCGATGAGACTCTTCGCCTTGTACTTCTCCTCGCGGCTCACCACTGTGAACAGCGCATCGCGGCAGGGCCGCGTGAGCGCGTAGTCGCCGACGCGCCGCACGGCGTACACCACCACCAGCACCAGGAAGCGCGGTGCCAGCGCAAAGAGCGCATAGCCCGCGGTCATGATGACGGGCACGGAGGCGAGGATCACCCGCAGTCCCACCCACTTGAAGAGCCGCCCGAACAGCAGCAGCTGCATCAGGAGCGAGGCCGCCTGCACCCAGAAGTCGATGCCGCTGAAGAAGCGCGTGCGCTCGTCGGCACTGGCGAAGGCCTTGGCCACGAACGCCTGCTGCTCGAGATAGAGGAAGGTCGACACCCAGGTCATGAGCAGCACGAAGGCCGCAATGCCGAGCAGGTAGGGTGAGCGCACGACCTGGCTGAAGGCGGCGAACACCCCGCCGCCGAGCGCATTCTCGGAGCGCTCCGCCGGCGCCGCGCCTGCTGCGGCGATAACCCCCTGCCGCCGCTGCCAGCGGATGACCTGCCTCATGAAAATCAGCGAGATCAGCAGCAAACCCGCCGAGATCGGCAGCAGGTTGATGGCGCCGATGGGCACCGCGAGGTAGTGCGCAATCAGCGGGCCGATGAGGCCTCCGGTACTGGCGCCGGCCCAGATGAAACCGAACAGCCGTCCCGCCTGCTCGCGTTTGAACACGTCCGCCATCAGGCTCCAGAACGCCGCCACGACGAACAGGTTGAAGACACTCACCCACACGAAGTAGGTGCGCGCGATCCAGGTATGGTCCTGCTGCAGGCGGAACCACACGTAGAAAGCGAGGAGATTGGCGGCGAAGAACCCGTACACCCACGGCAGGAACACGCTGCGCGGAAAGCGCGAGGTAAGCCAGCCGTACACCGGCTGCAGCAGCAGCATCGTTACGAATACCCCCCAGAAGAGGTAAGGGATCTTCTCCAGCCCCGAAGTGATGCCGAGCGCATCGCGCACCGGCCGCAGGATCGTATAGCTCGAGAACGTGCACAGCAGCGTCGCGAACGAGGCGAGCAGTGCCGGCGCTTCACCGGGTTGCAGGACGACGAGGCGGCGCAGAAGCCCGTGCAGGCGCTCCATCAGCGCCGCGCTCCGCGAGCAAGCGGGCCCGCGGCGCGGTAGAAGGCCTTGGCCTTCGCCAAGTCGCTGACCCGCACGCCCGCGTGATCAATCATCTGCGCCATCCTGCCCGATTACCCTTGACGGGGCCACCCGCGCGGAGTCACGCTCGGTACGCGTTCCGCGGGGGAAGACCGAGTGAAAAGAAGAACCTTTTGTGCGGTCGGGCTCGCTGCGCTGACTGCCACCGCCATACCTTACCGCCGCGCTGCTGCGACCACGACTGGCGCGGAAACGCCTGCCGTGGGGCTCGACGGGCGGCAACTGACACTCAAATCCGCAGACGTCGAAGAGCTGCGCGCGGGGCTGCGCGGTGAGCTCATCACCCCCGACCAACCTGAGTACGACAGCGTGCGCAGGCTGTGGAATCCCGCCTTCGATCGCCACCCGGCGCTCATCGTGCGTTGCCTCGGGGCGGCCGATGTCCGGCGCGCCGTCAGCTTCAGCGCCGCGCATGGACTTCTGACCGCGGTGCGCGGCGGGGGCCACAGCGTGTCGGGCCAGTCCGGGTGCGATGGGGGGCTGGTGATCGACGTCTCGCCCATGCGAGCCGTTGAGGTCGATCCGATCGCCAGGACGGCGCGCGTCGAGGCGGGCGCGCTGCTCGGCCAGCTCGACCGCGAAGCGCTGGCGTTCGGGCTCGTCACGCCTGTCGGCACCGTCGCCGACACGGGTGTGGCCGGATTGACGCTCGGCGGCGGGGTCGGCCGTATCGGCCGCAGGTTCGGCCTCACCTGCGACAACCTCACGGGCGCGGAGCTGGTAACGGCGGACGGTCGCTGGGTGCGCGTCAGCGCTCACGAGAATCCGGAGCTGCTCTGGGCCCTGCGCGGCGGCGGCGGCAACTTCGGCGTGGCGACCTCGTTCACGTTCCGCCTGCACGAGGTCACACCGATCATGTACGGCGGGGAGATCACCTACCCGTTCGCGGATGCGCGTCAACTCCTGCGCGGCTTCGCGGACGTGGTCGCGGCTGCGCCCGATGAGTTGTATGTAGATATGGCCATGGGCACGGCCCCGCAGGGCGCGCGCTGGCTGGGACTCAGTGTCTGCTACTGCGGTGGGCGCGCCGCTGCGGAGCGAGTGGTTGCGCCGCTGCGCAAGATCGGCAAGCCGCTCAAGGATGAGCTCGCCCCAACGCCGTACGCAACGCTGCAGGGCAGCGCCGACCTGCGCGGCATCAGCCCCCTGGGCGCCTACGGCAAGGGCGGCCTGGTCTACGGCATTACGCCCGCCCTCATCGATACCATGGTCGAGTTTACCGAGAGCTCGCCCTCGGACGGCGCGACGATGTGGATGCAACACCAGGGCGGGGCAATCAGCCGTGTGGCACCCAAGGACTCCGCGTTCTTCAACCGCGGGGCGAGCCACAACGTCGGGGTGTTCGCGTCCTGGAAGATGCCGCCCGGGGATACCGCGCGCGAGATCGACTGGGTGCGGCGCGCCTGGGCGCAGATCGAGCCGCAGACGCGTGGTCAGTACGTGAATCTCGCCGCGAGTGACGATCGGGAAGCGCGCGTGCATGCCGCTTACGGCGACAACTACCCGCGCCTCGCCGCGCTCAAGAAGCGCTACGACCCGACCAACCTGTTCCGCCTCAACGCCAACATCAAGCCCGCGTGAAAAGAAGAACCTTCTGTGCCGCCGGTGTCGCCGCGCTCGCCGCGGCAGCTTATCCGTACCGCCGCGCCGGCGCCGCCGCCGCCAGCGAGCTGGGCGCCATCGGCCTCGATGCGCGCCAGCTCACCCTGAAAGCCGCCGACCTCGATGACCTGCGCGCGGGGCTGCGCGGGGAGCTGATCACGGCGCAGCAGCCCGGCTACGATAGCGCGCGGCGATTGTGGAATCCCGCCTTCGATCGGCACCCGGCGCTCATCGTGCGTTGCCTCGGAGCCGCCGATGTCAGGCGCGCAGTGAGCTTCGCCGCCGCGCATGGGCTCCTCACCGCGGTGCGCGCCGGAGGCCACAGCTTCTCGGGCCAGTCCGGCTGTGACGGCGGCCTGGTGATCGATGTCTCCCCGATGCGCGCGGTGGAGATCGATCCGCTCAAGAGGCAAGCACGCGTGGAAGCGGGTGCGCTGCTGGGCTACCTGGACCGCGAAGCGCAGGCCTTCGGGCTCGCGACAACCGCAGGCGTCGCTGCAGACACCGGCGTCGCGGGACTCACCCTCGGCGGCGGGCTCGGGCGCCTTGGGCGCCGCTTCGGGCTCGCCTGCGACAATTTAACCGCGGTCGAGCTGATCACGGCCGACGGTCGCTGGGTGCGGGCCAGCGCGAGTGAGAACCCGGATCTGCTGTGGGCCCTGCGCGGCGGCGGTGGCAACTTCGGCGTCGTCACCGCCTTCACCTTCCGGCTGCACGAGGTCGGCCCGCAGATGTTCGGTGGCACCCTCAGCTACTCCTTCGCAGAGGCGCGCCAGGTGCTGCGCAGCTTCGCCGACTTCATCGCGAGTGCGCCCGCGGAGCTGTACGTCGGCATCGACGTGCAGGCAGGGGAGAACAGTGAGCGGCTGGTGGAGCTCGATGTCTGCTACAGCGGGCCGCTGAAGGATGCCGAACGCGTGATCGCTCCATTGCGGCGGCTCGGCAAGCCGCGGCAGGATGAGCTCGCGGCGGTTGCGTACGTGAAGCTGCAGGGAAGCGCTGAGACTCCGGGGTTCGCGCACCACGGCATGTACCTCAAGGGCGGCTTCCTCGATGGCCTCACCCCCAAACTCATCGACACCGTGGTCGGCTTCATCGAGAGCACGCCCTCGGACAGCTTCGATATCGGCTTCCAGCCCGCGGACGGCGCCATCGGCCGTGTGACGGCCACCGCCAGTGCGTACTGGAACCGCGGCGCAAGCCACAACATGCACGTGCTCAGCTTCTGGAAGGTCCCGGGCGATGCTGCGGAGCGCAACATGGAGTGGGTGCGGCACGCCTGGGCGCAGCTCGAGCCGCTGACGCGCGGTTATTACGTGAACATCGCCAGCGACGATCAGCACGCCAACGCGATCCGCGGCGCTTACGGGGACAACTACCCGCGCCTCGCCGCGCTCAAGAAGCGCTACGACCCAACCAACCTGTTTCGTCTCAACGCCAACATCAAGCCCGCGGCATGAGCCTCAGCGCACCGCTTCACGCCCGGCGCGGACACGCCGGCCCTGCGCCCACGCTTGACACCCAATCGTCATAAAGGTGCAATGAGCCCGGGCCGAACAACATGCATCTCGTCGACACCACACTGTTCTTCTCGCCCACCAGCGGCGGTGTCAAGCGCTACCTGTCGGCGAAGCATGCCTGGCTGCGCGCGCACACATCCTGGGAACACACCATAGTCGTACCGGGCCGCGACACGCAGATCGAGCGCGGAGCTGTCTGTACGCTGTCCGGCTACCCGGTCCCGGGCACGTTCAACTACCGCCTGCCGCTCAATCCGCGCCGCTGGACGAGCCTCCTCGACGCGCTCGATCCGACGCTCATCGAGGCGGGCGACGCCTTTCACCCCGCCTGGTGCGCTGCACACATCGCGCGGCGCCGCGGCATCCCGGTGGCTGGCTTCTATCATTCGAACCTGCCCGAGCTCGCCGCACGGCGCGCGTTCGGGTGGTTCACCGAGCCGGTGCTGAGGCGTTATCTGCGCTGCCTGTACGAGCGGCTCGACGTCGTGTTTGCACCGAGCCGCGTGATGTGCGAGTACCTGCAGGAACTCGGCGTGCAGCACGCGGTGCACCAGCCGCTCGGGGTGGACGCCGAGGTGTTCCATCCCGCGCGCCGCAGTGACGTGGTGCGCCGCTATCTCGGCCTGCCGCGCGGTACGCGCGTGTTGGTCTACGCGGGACGCTTTGCCGAGGAGAAAAATCTCCCGGTGCTGCTGCAGGCCTTTGCGCGCCTTGGCGCGCCCTATCACCTGCTGCTGATCGGCGGAGAGCGCCACGCGCGCCCCGCCGCCAACATCACGATGCTCCCGTATCGGCGCGACAGCCTCGAGCTCGCGGAGTGGATCGCTTCCGCCGACGCCCTGGTGCACGCCGGTACGAAGGAAACCTTCGGTCTGGTGATCCTCGAGGCGATGGCGTGCGCTCGACCGGTGGTTGCCGCACGTGCCGGCGCCTTCCCCGAGCTCGTCGATGACAGCGTCGGCGTGCTCGCCGAGCCCAACTGCGGCGCCAGCATGGCGGAGGCGATCGCCTCGCTCTACGAGCGTGACCTGGACAGCGTCGGGGCCAGCGCCCGCGCCCGCGTGCTGAAGCATTTCACCTGGAACCGCGCTTTCCATGCGCAGCTCGGCACCTACGCCTCGCTCATCGGCGCGCCCCGCCTGCAGCTCGAGGCGACCGAGATCCTCGAGCCGCACTGAGCGACTCCTGACCTCGCCCCTTCAGCGACGCAACGCGCTGAGCACGGCGAGGCCCGCGCGGCTGGCGGCGAGCGCGAGCACGATGCGCCAGAACAGCCGCTTCACCCAGGGTACAGCGCGCGGCGGCAGAGCACGGTAGAACTCGACCGCGACCTCGCGGTGCAGGTGCACCGCGGCGGCGCTGATCGGCCATTCGTGCCGGCCGCTCCAGATGCGATAGCGCCCGCCGCCCAACTGCTCGACCACCGCCTCCTCGAGCGTGTCGGGGCAATCATCCGGCGCCGTGGTGCTGAAGGCGACCGTCATCTGCGCCCCGGGTGGTTGCGCGGCGTTCCCGCTCAATGTCAGTTGCGGCGCATACGCCGCGTGCCGGCAGCGCACACTTGCGCGGAAGATAGCGAGCGTTTCGGACATCGAGGGATTGTACGATAGCGCGCATGAGCCCGGATGCACTCGAGCCGCGCCGCGATCTGACGCTGACGCACGCCGCCTCGCTCGTGGTGGGCATCACCATCGGCACCGGCATCTTCCTCAAGTCCGCCGTCATGGCGCAGGCGGTGGGGACGCCGGCGCTGGTGCTGCTCGCCTGGGGGCTCGCGGGGGTAGTGGCCATGCTCGGCGCGCTGTGCTTTGCCGAGCTCGGCTCGCTCCTCCCCGACGCCGGCGGCGAGTACGTGTACCTGCGGACGGCCTTCGGAGAGGTCCTGGGGTTCCTGTACGCGTGCAACAGCTTCGTGCTCGGCGGGGCCAGCATTGCCGCCTATGGCGCCGCGGTCGCGATCTTCGTCTCCGACGTGCACCCCTTCGCCTCGCAGTGGTTCGCCCGTACGCTGCACCTGTTCGGCGCCGACTGGACGCTCGAGTTCGGCGCGCGCTCGGCGCTCGCCGTGGCGGTGATCGCCGTGTTCACCGCCATCAACTGCGCGCGCGTCATGCTGGGAGGGCGGGTGCAGACGCTCCTCACCATCGTCAAGGTGGCCGCCGTCCTCGCCGTGGTGGGCGGGGTGTTCCTGTTCGGCGATGCGCGCGCTGCCGCCAACCTGCGCGCGCCCGAGGGGAGCGTTTCCGGGGGGCTCGCAGGTCTCGGCGCGGCGATGTTCGCGGCGCTGTGGGCCTACAGCGGCTGGCAATACCTGCCGATGGCGGCGGGGGAGGTGCGCGAGCCGCAGCGCAACCTCCCGCGAGCCATCATCGGCGGGATGCTCCTCGTGCTCGTGATCTACTTAGGCGTCAACACCGCCTACTTCTACGGGTTACCTTTCTGGCAGGTGGCGAGCGCCAACTCGACCGCCTACCCCGAGGCGCCCTCGGTCGCAGCCCGCGTCGTGCAGACCTTCCTCGGCGAGCGCGCCGCACCGGTTGCGGCGCTCATCTTCCTCATCTCCGCCGCCGGCTCGCTGAATGGCACGATCCTCACGCGCGCGCGCGTGCAGTATGCCTCCGCGCGCGACGGGCTGTTCTTCGCGCCCTTCGCCCGCTTAAGTCCGCGCAGTCGCGTGCCGCTCACCTCGCTGGTGCTGCTGTCCATCTGGGCGGCGCTGCTCGCGGTCACCGGCACCTTCGATCAGCTCACCAACATGGCGGTGATGTCGTATGCGCTGTTCTGGATCCCGGTGGTGCTCGCCGTCATCGTGCTGCGGCGGCGTCTGCCGCGGGCGCCGCGCCCCTACCGCGTGCCGCTCCACCCGTGGGTGCCGCTGCTGTTCGTGCTGGTGATGGTGTGGATCGTGCTCAGCGCGCTCATCACGACGCCCAAGGAGTCGATCGCGACCGTGGTGCTGATCCTGCTGGGACTGCCGCTCTTCCCGCTGTTCCGCAGACGCCACCGCGAGCGGATGGCTGCGGCTAGCGCGCCTCCAGCTCCCAGAACGTAAGGGGTGCGCCGCGGCGCAGCCAGAACCCCAGGCCCGCCTCGCGGAAGGAGCGCTTGAGGCGCGCGCGGTACCAGGCGGCGCTGCGCAGGTGCACGTTGGCATCCGTGCGCTGGCGGTCGCAGTTGTGCGCGTAATCGAAACGTGTCAGGGCGCTGAAGTACAGTACCCCGCGGCACAGTCTGCCGAAGTTATTGAGTGCCCGCACCGCGGCAGCGCTCTCGAGGTACTGCAGCACGTCGTAACAGATGACCAGGTCAAAGGGTCTGTGCGCACGGTAGTCCTCGATCCTGCCCTCTATCCAGCCATAGCGCCGGCACAGGTACTCGCTGCTTTCGAGCGCGACGTAATGCGCGCGCGGCAGCAGTCGCCTGAGCGCCGCCCGCAGCAGCCCTGTGCCACAGCCCGCCTCGAGGATGCGCCGAACGGGGAGCCCGGCGTGCGCGGTGAGTGCGGCGATGAGGCGCGCGCGCGCGTGCATCTCATGGCGGGTGGCCACCGCCGTGCGCGGATCGAGGTAGTAACGCTGATAATATTGTGGGTCGAACCGCATCGCTGCGACGCGCTGCGCCTTCAGGGGTTGAAGATCCGCGCGGTCAGCGCGCCGAAATCACTCCCCGCGGGGAGCGTGCCGAAGGCGGCCGGCGGCGCCGCCGCGAGGCGCGAGGCGAGGAACGCCTCGCAGGAGGCGGCCGGGCCGTGGGCGAGGAACAGCGCCGCCTGTGCCGCGAGCGCGATACGCTGCGTGAGCTCGCGGGCGCGCAGCTCGCTGTCAGCGCTCCCGCTGAGACGCGCGAGATCCTCGCGCAGCGCCGCGAGGTAGCGGTCGTAGACCGCGTCGCTCCCCGCGCCGGGCGCGAGCAGTGCCTCGAGCGCCTCGCGCGTGCGCGGCTCGCGCGTCAGCGCCCGCAGCACATCCAGGCACATGATGTTGCCCGAGCCCTCCCAGATCGAGTTCAGCGGGGATTCGCGGAAGCGCCGCGCGATCGGGCCCTCCTCGACGTAGCCGTTGCCGCCCAGCACCTCCATGGCCTCGGCGCACACTGCGGGGGCGCGCTTGCAGATCCAGTACTTCGCGGCCGGAGTGAGCACCCGCCGCAGGAGCATCGCGCCCTCCTCGTCGAGCTCATCGAAGGCGCGCGCCAGGCGCATCGCCAGCATCACCGCGGCCTCGCACTCGAGCGCAAGATCCGCCAACACGTTCATCATCAGCGGCTGCGATGCGAGCGGCCGGCCGAAAGCCTGGCGTCCGCGCGCATGATGGATGGCCTGCGCCACGCACTGGCGCATGAGGCCGGCGGAGGCAACCGCGTTGTCAAGCCGCGTATACACGCCCATGGTGAGGATCGCCGGGATCCCGCGCCCCTCCTCCGCCACGAGCAGTGCATAAGCCGAGTGGAACGTGACCTCGCTCGAGGCGTTGGAGCGGTTACCCACCTTGTCCTTCAGGCGCTGCAGGTACAGGTGGTTGATGGCGCCGTCGGGCCGAAAGCGCGGCACCAGGAAACACGACAACCCGCCCGGGGCCTGTGCCAGCACTAGGAACGCATCGCACATCGGGGCGGAGAAGAACCACTTGTGTCCGCTCAGGCGGTATTCGCGTCCCGGTCCGCGTGCTCCCGCAGGCAGCGCCTGCGTGGTGTTGGTGCGCACGTCCGAGCCGCCCTGGCGTTCGGTCATCCCCATGCCGACGAGCACGCCGCGCTTGCCGGCAGCGGGCACGAAGCGCGCGTCGTACTCGCGCGATAACAGCAGTCGCAGCCACGGCGCGAAGTCCTTCTCCTGAGCGGCGAGCGCGGGGAGGGCGCCATAGCTCATGGTGGCCGGGCACTGCGTGCCATTCTCGACTTCCGCCCACAACATGTAGCCTGCGGCGCGTGCCACGTGCGCCCCGCGCCGGGGCTGCGCCCAGGGCCCGGTATGCAGTCCCTCGCCGACGAGGCGCCGCAGCAGCTCGTGCCACGCCGGGTGGAACTCGACTTCATCGCGGCGCTCGCCGAGGCGATCGAACGCGTGCAGCTGCGGCGGGTTGCGGTTGGCCGCCTCGCCGAGTGCGAACATCTCGGCACTGCCAAGCCGCTCACCGAGCGCGGTGAGTGCGGCGTGTTCCGCCGCCGCGCCTTCGCGCGCCAGCGCCTCCTGAAGGGCTGAATGAGTGCTGAACAGGTTGTAGTCGAGCAGCTCACTTGGCTGGTTCAACGCTTCTGGCGCTGCGCGGTTCATCTGGCTTTCCCGGTATGTAAGCAGTAGCTATCGTCGCGCGTTGTGTGAGTACTATGTTCGCGCAGCGGTGCGCGCACAAACAGGAGGCAACCGGATGAAACTCGCGGCCGTCAAAATCGCCCTGGCGGGCGCACTCATGAGTGTGACGCTGTCAGCCTGTATCGTTGCACCCGTCCCCGGCTACGGGGGAGTGGTCGCCTACGAGGCTCCGCCGCCGGTGCAGTACGAAGCGGTGGGTGTGGCGCCCGCCCCCGGATATTTCTGGATCGGTGGCGCCTGGTTCTGGGAGAGCGGGCGTTACGCCTGGCACCCGGGACGCTGGGAAAGGGAGCGGGCCGGGTACCGCTGGGCGCCGCACCAGTGGGCGCGTGCCGGCAACGGCTGGCGCATGCGGCCCGGACACTGGGAGCGGCGCTAAGACAAGCCGCCGAGTCAGCTCAGCACGGCTCCATGCATATCGAAAGGCGACGTGGCAAACTGGCCGTGCGCCGGTGCTCGCCGGCCAGGGACTTCGGGAGCGATGGATGAGACGGACAGCGCGCAGGGCGGGCGCCTGGCTCGCGGCGGTCGCTCTTGCAGCAATCCCACTGCTCGCGGCGCAGCCGCCCGCCGCAGGAGAGACCGGCGCCATGGCCAAATTCGCCCTCAGCAGCAGCGACTTCACCGACGGCGGCACGCTCGCCACGGCCCAGGTGTTCAACGGCTTCGACTGCAAGGGCAACAACGTATCGCCGGCGCTGAAGTGGAGCGGTGCCCCTGCGGGCACCAAGAGCTTCGCCCTCCTCGTGCACGACCCGGACGCCCCCACGGGCAGCGGCTGGTGGCACTGGGTGGTCCATAACATTCCCGCCAGCACGACCTCGCTCCCCGCCGGGGCCGGGGATCCGAAGAAGAACCTGATGCCCGCAGGCGTCGTGCAGGGACGCACTGACTATGGCACGGTCGGTTACGGCGGCCCCTGCCCGCCGCCGGGCAAGCCCCATCGTTATCAGTTCCGGATCTATGCGCTCAAAGTGGCGAAGCTCGAGGTACCGGCCGATGCCAGCGCTGCACTCGTCGGCTTCAACGTGCGGGCGCAGGAGCTGGGGCACGCGGAGCTGACGGGCCTGTATGGCCGCTGAGAAGGCGCGCGGTGCACGCGAGCGGCGAGCGGCGGTCTGGCCGTGGCTCGTCATGCCGCTCATCGTGCTGCTGGTGTATTTCGCGCTGTTGAAGGTGCATCGACGGCCGGAGCCCGCACCGCCCGACGCGACGACCCAGCCGCCGGCGGCTGCCCAGAGCGGCACGCCGCAGCAATAAGTCACGGCGGCTGGCGCGAGGCGGCGTGCGCGGCTAGCATAGCCGCCCTTTTATGCCAGCCCGAGAAATCCAGTCACCCGTGGCCGTCCGCTCTGCGTCACAAGCCCACCAGCGCTCACGCGCGCCGCCGCGGCAGCGCGTGCCACGCGTCGGCTTTGTGAGCCTGGGGTGCCCGAAGGCGTTGGTGGATTCCGAGCGGATCCTGACGCAGCTGCGCGCTGAAGGGTACGAAGTCGCACCGACCTATGAAGCCGCGGACGTGGTTGTGGTCAACACCTGCGGCTTCATCGATGCAGCGGTCGACGAGTCGCTGGATGCGATCGGCGAGGCTCTGGAGAAGAACGGCCGCGTGATCGTGACGGGGTGCCTGGGCGCCAAACCTGAGCGAATTCTGCAGCGTCACCCGCGCGTGCTCAAAGTCACCGGTCCGCAGGCCTACGAGGACGTGGTGGGTGCGGTGCACGAGCACCTGCCGCCGCGGCACGATCCGTTCCTCGATCTCGTCCCGGCGCAGGGCGTGCGGCTGACGCCACGACACTACGCGTACCTGAAGATCGCCGAGGGCTGCAACAACCGCTGCAGCTTCTGCATCATCCCGGCGATGCGCGGCAGGCTCGTCAGCCGCCCGATCGATGACGTGCTGCGCGAAGCCGAGCGCCTGGTCGGCGCAGGTGTCAAGGAGCTGCTGGTCATCTCGCAGGATACCAGCGCCTACGGCTCGGACCTGCGCTATGCGGCCCGGGAATGGCGCGGCACGAGTTACGAGACGCGCTTCATCGACCTCGCCCGCGCGCTGGGGCAGCTCGGGATCTGGGTGCGGCTGCACTACGTGTATCCCTACCCGCACGTCGATGCCGTGATTCCCCTCATGGCCTCCGGGGCCGTCCTGCCCTACCTCGACATTCCCTTTCAGCATGGGAGTCCGGCGGTGTTGAAACGCATGCGCCGCCCGGCGCACGCGGAAGATACGCTGGCACGCATCCACGGCTGGCGCCGCGACTGCCCGGATCTGACGCTGCGCAGCACGTTCATCGTCGGCTTTCCCGGAGAGACGGAGGCAGAGTTCGCCGAGCTGCTCGCGTGGCTCGAGGAGGCCCAACTGGATCGAGTCGGGTGCTTCAAGTACTCCCCCGTGGACGGCGCCGCCGCGAATGCGCTGCCCGGTCACGTGCCGCCGCAGCTGCAGGAGGAGCGCTACGCGCGTTTTATGGAGTGCAGCGCGGCGATCAGCGCGCGGCGGCTGGCGGCGCGCGTGGGCACGCGGGTACGTGTGCTCGTGGATGCGGTGGCCGACGGGGCGGCCACGGCGCGCAGCGCGGCAGAGGCGCCGCAGATCGACGGCGTGGTGCGCATCGCGACGCGCGGCAAACCCCGCGCCGGCGAGAAGAACGTCGCACGATTGCGCCCCGTCGAGAAGAACGTCGCACGGTTGCGCGCCGGCGAGTGGGCCGACGTCGAGCTCACCGGGGCGGACACTTACGATCTCACCGGCCGCCTCACGGTCGGTTGAGCGAAGCGGCCGGTGGTCTGCGAGAAGGGCGGCTCTCAGCCCGAGCTCGGGCCGCTCATCCCAGGGACTTCATGACATCCGCCGCCTGATCCTTCACCGCCTGAGCCTTGCTCACGGCCGTAGTGAAGTCACCGGATGACGCCGCGTTCGATGCGTCGCTCCATGCCGCCTTCATTGAACCCAGTGCCGCCTTGGCCGACGCGACCTTGTCCTTGGTCACACCCTTCGGCAGGTGTCGCGACTTGGAGAGCGCATCGACGCGGCTCTGGACGGCGTCGACCATCTTCGGCACCTCGGTGCTCATCGGTCCCCACGCCTCCTTCGCCCTGGCAAGCGCCGCGTCGGCCTGCACCTTCTTCGACTCCGCTATGTCCTTCAAACCGGCGATGGAGGAATTGACGTTCGGGGCCGCGGCCAGCACCTTCTGGTATTCGCCCTTGGCGAGACCGTCCTTCATCGCGGTGAGCTGCGAGTCGACGATCTGCAACTGCTCGGGTGCGTACTTTTGCGCGCTATCGCGGATCGCGCCCAAGGATGTCTCCGCAGACGCCACTGCCTGCTCGGCCGGTGCCTTCTGGCTCATGCACCCGACGAGGGCCCAGGCCGCCAGCGTGGCCAGCAGAACAACGGATAGTTTCTTCATTGCCAGATCCTCTCCTGGGTTATGACTACGGTCAGGTCTACATTCCGTGTGTCAGATCGGCGCGGCGGGTTACGGGTAACGGACCGTCGGTGTTGCTCTTGTATGGCACGTGGAGTCGCGGAACCCGACCGCGTCTGCTCGAGCGGAATGAGAGGGTAACACGAAGTGCCGGTCCCGCAATCGCTAACAAACGCGGGGCCCCGTCCCGGCGGCTGTAAGTGGCTAATTACCGACACCTAACTGTCAGGTCGGGGTGACGCGCTCTCCCCTTACGGCATCGTCCACGCTTGAATAGTCGAGGGCACGCGCGGGCAGCAGCGCCAGGTTGGCCCGTGCCAGCGCATCACGCGCTCGCTCCTTCGGCCGTGCGACACGCAGCTCGACTCCCCGCCCGCCCAGCCAGCCGCACAACTCATCCAACACCTCGAGCGTCGTACCATCGAGGTCGGGTGACTCCTCGAGACTCAGGATCACCACCTTTACCCCGCCCGCCCTGAGCACCTGCTGGCGCACCTGGGAGACAAGCGGCTCGGCGTTGGCAAAGAAGAGCGGCGCCTCGGGCCGCAGCACCAGCATGCCGGGAACTGTGACGGCTGCGGGAAAGCGCTCGACGCTCACGTAGTCATGTTCACCGACACGGCCAAGCACCGAGAGGCGCGGGCTGGCCAGGGACCTGATGAGCATCGCGAGGCTGAAGGCGATCGCAGCCAGCAGCCCGTTCAACACGCCGAAGATCATCACCGCCAGCACCGCGGCGAGCGCAATCGGCACGTCACGATGCCAGCGGATGTAGTTGCGGAAGACGCCGAAGCGCAGCGACTTGCTCACCGCGTGAATGACGATCGCCGCGAGCACCGGCGCGGGCGTCCGCTCGATCCACTTGAGAAAGAGCAGCACCAGCAGCAGCACCACGAGCGCCGCGCTCAGGCCTGCCAGGCGCGAGCGCGCGGCCGCGGCCTCGTTCGCGGAAGTTGCCGAGTAGCCCGCCCCGACCGGAGTCCCATGGAGCAGGCCCGACACGAGGTTGGCGACGCCCAGGGCGAGCAGGTCGCGGTTCGACTGCATTTCTTCGTCGTGTTTCAGGGCGTAGGTACGGATCGAGCCGTAGGACTCGGCGTACAGGATGAACATCAGCGCGAAGGAGAATTCGCCGAGCGGCAGCCAGTGCGTGCCGGAGGGCAGCGCGAATGCCGGCAGGGCGAGGGTGAGGTGGATCGGTCCGGTCAACGCTACGCCGTGCGCGCTGAGCCAGGGGGCGGCGAGAATGCCGGCGCTGATCACGACCAGCGCGGCCGGCACGCGCGCTATGCGCTCGAGCGCGTACAAGCCACCGAGCGCAATGAGCCCGCAACCCAGACTCGGCAGGCGCCACGTCCCATAGCCGCGCACGACTTCGATGAGCAACGCAAAGAAACTGCCGCTGTGCACGGGCATGTCGACGAGGATCGGCCACTGCTTGAGCGCGATCACCAGCGCCAGCCCGAACGCGTAGCCCCGCAGCACCGGGCGCGCGATCAGATTCGACATCGCCCCGAGCCGCAGGGCGGCACAGACCGTGAACACGACTCCCGCGCCTACCACGAGGATCGCGGCGAGCGCCACGCGCGCGGCCAGGTCGGGGCCTGCCAGCGCAAGTGTCGCCGACGCCAGCACCGCCGCCGAGGATGAAGTCGCGGTGACGATGGCGTAGCTGCTGCGGCCGATCAGGCCGTAACAGAGGAGGCCTGCAAACAGGGCGATCACGCCGGCCTGCGGCGGCAGGTTGGCCACTCCCGAGTAGGCGACAGCCTCAGGCAGGAGGAGGCCGGCGATGGAGAGGCCAGCGAGCACGTCCGCAACCGCCGCACTCTTATTGAACGGGCTCATCCCCCTCCCCGTGCGCGCCACGCGCGGGAGCGTAACATCCGCACAGCTTGCCGGATCGGCGGGTCGTCAAATCGGGTTGTAGTACCGCGACGGTTTCGGGCCGCGCGGATGAGCCTTACGCTCGCCGCTGCCGCTGCCGCGGCCGTCGGATCTCATTCGACCGTAACGCTCTTCGCGAGATTGCGCGGCTGATCAACGTCGGTACCCTTCAAGATCGCCGCGTGGTAGGCGAGCAGCTGCAGCGGGATGCTGTAGACCACAGGGGCCTGCACGTAGGTCACGTGCCGCGGCATCTCGATGACGGTAACGCCGTCACTCGCGACGATGCCAGACTCCGGGTCGGCGAACACGATGAGCTCACCGCCACGCGCACGCACTTCCATGAGATTCGACTTCAGCTTCTCGAGCAGATCGTTGTTGGGCGCGACGGTGACGACCGGCATGTCGGCATCCACGAGCGCGAGCGGCCCGTGCTTGAGCTCCCCTGCCGGGTAGCCTTCCGCGTGCAGGTAGGAGATCTCCTTGAGCTTCAGCGCTCCCTCCAGGGCTATCGGGTAGAGCGCACCGCGGCCGAGAAACAACGCGTGGTGCTTGTCAGCAAAGCGTTTCGCCAGTTCCCGGATCACGGGATCGAGTTCGAGGGTCTTTTCCACCAGCGCGGGTAGCTCGATGAGGCGCGTAACCAGGCCGCGTTCGCGCTCGGCGTCGGCGCCGTGATGCTTGGCGAGCGCAATCACCAGCATGCCAAGCGCGGTGAGCTGTGTCGTGAACGCCTTGGTCGAGGCGACTCCGATCTCAGGGCCCGCGCGAGTCAACATGACGAGCTGCGACTCGCGTACCAGCGAGCTTTCCGGGACGTTGCAGATCGCAAGCGAGGACAGGTAGCCGGACTGCTTCGCCAGGCGCAGCGCCGCGAGCGTGTCGGCGGTCTCGCCCGACTGCGAGATGGTGACGAACAGGGAATTTGGCGGCACCAGCGGACTGCGATAGCGGTACTCACTGGCGATGTCCACGCTGCAGGGGAGCTTGCAGATCTGCTCGATGAAATAGCGCGCCACCGCTGCGGCATGGAAGCTGGTGCCGCAGGCGACGATGTGCACGTTCTGCGCGCGCCGGAACACCTCGGTCGCTGCCGGACCGAACGCCGCCTCGAGGAGGCGCCCGTTGGCCACGCGCTCCTGCAGCGTGTCCGCAATCGCGCGCGGCTGCTCGTGGATCTCCTTCAGCATGAAGTGCGCGTACGGGCCGCGCTCGGCGGCATTCGCCGACAGCTCGCTCTCCCGTACCGCTCGCTCGACGGCATTGCCGTTGCGGTCAATGATGCGCACGCTCTGGCGGCGCACTTCGGCAACATCGCCCTCTTCCAGGAAAATGAAGCGCCGCGTGACCGGCAGCAGCGCCGCAACGTCCGACGCGACGAAGTTCTCATTCTCTCCCAGGCCCACGACCACCGGGCACCCCTGGCGCGCGAGGATCAGTCGGTCGGGATCGTGTTCGCTCACGACTACCAGCGCGTAGGCGCCCTCCAGCTCGGCCACGGTGGCGCGCACCGCCTTGAACAGGTCCTTTACCGTCTGCAGGTGATAGTGAACCCGGTGGGCGATGACCTCGGTGTCGGTCTCGGAAGCGAAGGTGTAGCCGCGACGCTCGAGATCGCCGCGCAGCTCGTCGTGGTTCTCGATTATGCCGTTGTGAACGATGGCAAGCCCGTCACGGGAAATATGCGGATGCGCGTTGCGCTCGCTCGGTACCCCGTGGGTCGCCCAGCGCGTATGGGCGATGCCGATCCTGCCGCTGGTAGGCGTATGCGCGAGCGCATCATCGAGCATCCGCACCTTCCCGACCGTGCGCAGGCGGGTGAGGTGCTTTGAGCCGTTGAGCACCGCGATGCCGGCGGAATCGTAGCCGCGGTACTCCAGCCGCCGCAGACCCTCCATCAGGATCGGTACGACATTGCGCTCGGCGACCGCTCCGACGATTCCGCACATGGTTTCTTGCCTCGATTCGCGGGCCCTTCCCAAGGCCCCGTGGACCATTAAGTTTGCCCTAAAAAGCGGGAATACGCTGATCCCACCCGCGAAAGCCGTGATCGAGGTCGCGCTTGCGGGCCTGAGAGGCCCACCGGGCGCTGTCGTGTTCGTCTGGATGCGGCGCTGGCGCTCCGGCGACGCCTCGCAAATTCTATTTTGCCTTCACCGGACGCCGCCAGCCTTCGACGCTCACCTGCCGGGCGCGGGCGACGGTGAGCTTTCCGGCGGGCACCGAGTGCGTCACGGTGGATCCGGCGGCGATGGTCGCCCCGGCCCCCACGGTGATCGGGGCGACCAGAACGCTGTTTGACCCGGTGTGCACGTCATCCTCGATGACTGTGCTCTGCTTGCTAGCGCCGTCGTAGTTCGCCACGATGGTGCCGGCGCCGACGTTGACGCGACTGCCGACGTGCGCATCGCCCACGTAGGCGAGGTGGTTGGCCTTGGAACTCTCGCCGAGTTGCGAGTTCTTCACCTCGACGAAATTACCGATGTGCACCGTGGCGGCGAGTGTTGCCGTGGGCCTCAGGCGCGCGAACGGGCCGATGCGGCAGTCCGGACCGATGAGCGCGCCATCGATGACGCAATGCGAAAAAACCTCCGTGTCCGCGGCAATCTCGCTGTTGCGGATAACGCAGCCGGCGCCGATGCGCACACGATCCCCGAGCGCGACGTTGCCTTCGAGGATCACGTTGACGTCGATAAAGACATCGCTGCCGTGCGTCACGCGGCCGCGCACGTCGAGCCGCGCCGGGTCGGCGAGCGTGACGCCCTCCAGCATCAGCTCGCGCGCCGCCCGCGCACGAGCGATGCCTTCCAGCTCAGCGAGCTGCGCCTTGTCGTTCGCGCCCAGCGCCTCGCTCGCCTCGCGCGTAATCAGCGCCTCGACGGGAATTTTGTCCTTCACCGCCATGGCGATGACGTCGGTGAGGTAATACTCGCCCTGGGCTTTGTTGACCTTGAGGCGTCCCAGCCAGTCCTTGAGCAGCGCTGCCGGACAGGCGAGCACGCCGGTGTTGCATTCACGGATCGCGAGCTGCGCTGTCGTTGCCTCCTTCTGCTCGATGATCTTCTGCACGCGGCCGCGCGCGTCGCGTACGATCCGGCCGTACCCTTTCGGATCCTCGAGCTCCGCCGTGAGCAGAAGCAGCTGCCGCGGTCCGGCGCGCTTGAGCAGCTTCCCGAGCGTATCGCGGCGGATGAGCGGCACGTCGCCATAGAGCACGAGCACCTGGTGCGCGGCCGGAATATGTTGAATCGCCTGCAGCACCGCATGTCCGGTCCCGAGTCGCTCCGCCTGCAGTGTCCAGGACACGGGTTCATCCCCGAGCGCCTCGCGGACCCGCTCGCCGCCATGGCCGTAGATGACGTGCAGGGCGGCGGGCTTGAGCGCTCGGGCGGTGTCGATCACGTGCTTGAGCAGCGGACGGCCAGCGAGCGGCTGCAGCACCTTGGGGAGCGCGGACCTCATGCGCTTGCCTTCGCCGGCGGCGAGAATGACGACCGACAGCGCTGCGGTGGCGGGGGGCCGGCGCGTGCCGCGCGCCGGCGCCGCTTTGCCGCCCTTGCGCCCTGCAGGTGCCCGTGAGTGATGCCGGGGCATAGGGCGGATTGTACTCACCGCTTCACCGTATACGCGTGCCGCTCAGCGTCGGCCTTCTTCCCCGGCAGCTCGCCGAGCTTGCGCCGCATGAGCGGACCGATGTACAGCTGCGGGTTGGAATGGGTCTGGTGCTCGCCGTCCTCGCGGCGCGCAATGAGAGTCGCAGCCTTGTGAAAGGCCGCCTCCAGCGAGGCGCTGCCGGGGAGCGAGTCCTTGAGGAAGGCCTCGCCGAACCAGGTGAGGTCACGGTCTTCTTCGCACCCGAAAGAGCTGTGCGTGGCGTCCGCGGCGGTGATGATCGCGGTGGTGTCGCTCTTGAGCTCATCGAGAAACACGCCCGCGTAGCAGGCCGACACCACCAGCACCCGCCAGCGGATCCCCGCCGCATCGAGCGCCTGGCGCAGGTCTGCGGGCGAGAGCTGCGCGAGCGGCAGCGAGCCGTTCTCGATCTCGAGCCCGTCCTCCGAGCCGTGCGAGGTGAGAAACAGCACCAGCACGTCCTCGTCCGTCTTCATGCGCGAGGTGAGCACCTTGAGCGTCTGTGCCAGACCCGACACGCTCGCGAGCGGCCATGAATTGCGGTCGTCGATGTCGTTGATGAGGAGTACCGAGCGCTCGCTCGAGCCGAAACGCTCGCCGAACACTTCGCTCGCAAACTGCGCCTCGCGCCTGAACACCGCCTGGCCGCCATCTCCCGCGAAACCGACGAAGTAGACGCCGGCCTCGCCCGGGGGTGCCGGCCTCACCCGCGCCACCGCGGCGGCGATCCGCGCCGGCTGGTCATAGAAGAGTGCCTCGGTGTCCTCGGCCTCATCCGCGTCCTGCGCCTGCGCCTGCTCGTCCTCCTCGACGACCCACAGCCGCGTATCGAGGTTCAGGAAGCCGACGATCCACGGGGAAGCGAGGACCAGGAGCACGGCGACGAGCGCGGGGAGGGTGCGCACCGGGCCAAAGGCTGCGCCCACGACGCGCAGCGCGAGGAGCACCAGATAAAGGAGTGCCACGATGGCGGCGGCAATGGGCCGCTGCGCCACGAACGGCAGGTCGCCCGCAAGCCACAGGAGGGCGAGGACGAACGGTGCGACCGCGAGCACCGGCACCAGGAGCTGACGCGTAGGCGCACTCCGGCTTTGCGCTCGCGCGATGAGCGCGCAGCCCGTCAGGCCGAGCAGCAGATAGCAGGCCCAGCCGAAGAGGCCGTCCAGGGCGAGTGGCACCTGCGGCTCGGCGTGCAGGAAGTCGAGCAGCGCCCACACCAGAAGCGTGACGAGAAGGAGCGCGGCCACCTGATCGAAGTTGACGACGAAACGCGGCGGCCAGCGCCGGCGCAGCGCCAGGAGCGCCAGTCCCCCGCTGAGGTTGCGCCCGAGTGCCGCAAACAGGCCGGGGGGCGGCGGTGCCGGCGGCGCTTCCGGCGTCGCAGCGGAGGGAGGGGACTGCCCGGCTTGAGGGTCCAGGGCTCAGCCCCGGAGTTTGCGCAGGCGCTCGAGGAGCTTGAGCTGCGCTGCCGCGCGCGCGAGCTCCGCGAGTGCCTCCGCGTGCGTGATGTGCCCGGCCTTGTCCCGCAGCGCCTCCTCGGCGCGCTGTTTGGCGGCGAGCGCCGCCGCCTCGTCGATGTCCTTCGCTCGCATGGCGGTGTCGGCAAGTATCGTGACCTTGGTGGGCTGGACTTCGAGCGCCCCGCCGCCGACGAAGAAGTGGTGCTCCTGGCCGTCGGGCGTCTGCACGCGCACTTCGCCGGGCTTCAGCAGCGTCAGCAACGGCGCATGTCGCGGCGTGATGCCGATATCGCCTTCGGAGGCTGACGCGAACACCATGGCGGCGGGGCCGGAGAAGATCTCCCCGTCCGCGCTCACGATGTCGACATGAATGGTCGGTGCATCTGCCATGGTGGGCTCGTGCGCTGTTTGCGTGTGTGCTCGGGTGGCCTGAGGTGCCCTACTGCAGGGTCTTCGCCTTGGCGATGGCTTCCTCGATGGGGCCGACCATGTAGAAGGCCTGCTCGGGCAGCGCATCGAACTCGCCGCTGATGATGCCCTTGAAGCCGCGGATGGTTTCCTTCAGCGGCACGATCTTGCCGTCCTGGCCGGTGAACACCTTGGCGACGTTGAAGGGCTGGGATAGGAAGCGCTGCACCTTGCGCGCGCGGTACACGCTGAGCTTGTCCTCTTCCGACAGCTCGTCCATCCCTAAGATGGCGATGATGTCCTGCAGCTCCTTGTAGCGCTGCAGCACCACCTGCACGCCGCGCGCGGTGTTGTAGTGCTCCTCGCCCACCACGAGCGGATCGAGCTGGCGACTGGTGGAGTCGAGCGGATCGACCGCCGGGTAGATGCCGAGGGAGGCGATCTGGCGCGAGAGCACCACGGTTGCATCGAGGTGCGCGAACGTGGTGGCCGGCGAGGGATCGGTCAGGTCATCGGCGGGCACGTACACCGCCTGGATGGAGGTGATGGAGCCGGTCTTGGTGGAGGTGATGCGCTCCTGCAGCACGCCCATCTCCTCGGCGAGGGTGGGTTGGTAGCCGACCGCAGAGGGCATGCGCCCGAGCAGCGCTGAGACTTCGGTCCCGGCGAGCGTGTAGCGGTAGATGTTGTCGATGAAGAACAGCACGTCACGGCCCTTGCCGCCATCCTCGCGCGTGCCGTCGCGGAAGTACTCGGCCATGGTGAGGCCGGTCAAGCCCACTCGCAGGCGGTTGCCCGGCGGCTCGTTCATCTGCCCGTACACCATCGCGACCTTGGAGTTGGAGAGGTCCTTGGTATCGATGACGCCCGACTCAATCATCTCGTGATAGAAGTCATTGCCCTCGCGGGTGCGCTCGCCGACGCCGGCGAACACAGAAAGCCCGCTGTACTGCTTGGCGATGTTGTTGATGAGCTCGAGCATGTTCACGGTCTTGCCCACGCCAGCACCGCCGAACAGGCCGATCTTGCCGCCCCTGGCGAAGGGCACCAGCAGATCAATGACCTTGATGCCGGTGACCAGCAGCTCACGGCCCCCCGTCTGCTCCTCGAACGAGGGCGGTGGGCGGTGGATCGGCAGGTACTCGTCGGCTTTAACCGGTCCCTGGTTGTCCTGGGGGTGCCCCAGCACATCCATGATACGCCCGAGCGTCCCCTTGCCTACCGGCACCGATATCGGGGCACCGGTCGCCTCGACGGTGAGGCCGCGCTTTAGCCCTTCGGAGGAGCCCATGGCGATGGTACGCACCACGCCGTCACCGAGCTGCTGCTGCACTTCGAGTGTCAGCTCGACGTCCTTGAGCTTGAGCGCCTCGTACACGCGCGGAATCGATTCACGCGGAAACTCGACGTCGATGACGGCGCCGATGATCTGGGTGATGTGTCCCTCGCGGGGATTGGCCATGATGTCGTTCCTCTAAACTGCAGCGGCGCCGCCCACGATCTCGGAGATTTCCTTGGTGATCGCGGCCTGGCGGGCCTTGTTGTAGATCAG
This sequence comes from Steroidobacteraceae bacterium, assembly GCA_035937715.1. Lineage (GTDB taxonomy): Bacteria > Pseudomonadota > Gammaproteobacteria > Steroidobacterales > Steroidobacteraceae > 13-2-20CM-66-19. The sequence goes on from DASZHQ010000090.1 coordinate 26,957, forward strand.
TTGCAACTCGGTGATGAGCTTGCCGGCGTTGTCGGAGGCGGCCTTCATCGCCACCATGCGTGCCGCCATCTCGGAGGCGACGTTCTCGACCGCGCCGCGATAGACCTGGGATTCGATGTATCGCATCAGCAGTCCGTCCAGGATGGCGGCGGCATCGGGCTCGTAGATGTAGTCCCAGTGCTCCGCCAGGCCCTCGGTGTCGAGCGCCTCGATCGGCAGCAGCTGCTCGACGGCGGGTTTTTGCGTCATGGTGTTGACGAAGCGCGCATTGACGAGAAACAGCCGATCGAGCTCGCCCTTGCGGTAGGCATCCAGCATTACCTTGACGGTGCCGATGAGATCCTTGACGTGCGGCTTGTCGCCCAGGCCGGAAACGTTCGCGAGGATCGGCACCGAGAGGCGCCGGAAGAAGTTCAGGCCCTTGCTGCCGAGGAGACACAGGCTCACCGTGGCATCCTTGTCCTGCCATTCGCGCATGAGGAGCAGCGTCTGCTTGAAGACGTTGGCGTTCAGCGCCCCGGCGAGCCCGCGGTCGGTGGAAATGACGATCACGCCGATCGCCTTCGGCTCGCGCGTCACCAGGAAGGGGTGGCGGTAGTCCGGGTTCGCCTCCGTCAGGTGGCCGATGACGTTGCGCATCTTCTGCGCGTACGGGCGCGCGAGTTTCATGCGCTCCTGGGCGCGGCGCATCTTGCTGGTGGCCACCATCTGCATGGCCTTGGTGATCTTCTGAGTGCTCTTCACACTCGCGATCTTGGAGCGGATTTCCTTAGTGCCGGCCATTGCGTCAGTTTCGCCTTCGGTCGCGTCGGTTGCGTCAGCCCGTCGTGGCTCGCGCCGCTTCAGTAAGTGCCGGTCGACAAGAAGTCCTCGATGACCTTC
>DASZHQ010000091.1:0-3876 GCA_035937715.1 Steroidobacteraceae bacterium
GCGCCACGCGAGTGCGCGCGGCAGATAGTCGAGGCATTTGCGCGCTACAACGCGGAGTTCCGCGCCATCACGCGCCGCGCACCGCTGCGCTTCGATGCGCGCGACTGGCGCGGCAGCCAGCGCGACGCGGTCGAACGCATCGAGCTGTACGACCGCTTCGTGAACCAGACGATCGCGGAGCTGCGCCTGGCGCTCGGTGCCGCCGCCCAGGAGCGCGCGCTGTGGCGGCGTATCCGCGCGGAATTCGCCGCACAGATCACTGATCTCCCCGACCCCGAGTTCACCAAGACCTTCTTCAGCTCTATCAGCCGCCGGTTGTTCGGCACGGTCGGCGTGGCGCCGGACATCGAGTTCGTGGCCAACGACCTGGATCCGCTTGCCGACATTCATTCCGCCGTCGGCACCAACACCTACGTCAATCACGGCTCGCTGCCGCTGTTGTTCGAGGACCTGCTCGGCGACGTGCGCTTCCGCTCCCCGTGGCGCGATCTCGACAAGAGCATCGCCCACGTCGCCGGCGAGGTGCGCGCCCACCTGCACGCACGTGGCGAGCGGCGCGAGATCCAGAGGGTCGAGGTCATCCGCCCGGTCTTCTACCAGATCTCGCGCGCCTACGTCGTCGGCCGCCTCGTCGGGCGCGGCTTCGTAGTGCCAGTGGTGATCGCGCTCAAGAACGGCGACGGCGGGGTGCTGGTGGATGCCGTGATGCTGGCCGAAGACGACGTCAGCATCGTGTTCAGCTTCACGCGCTCCTATTTTCACGCCGACCTCGAGCGTGTCGCCGAGGCGGTGGTGTTCCTGAAGTCCATCATGCCGCGCAAGCCAGTGAGCGAGCTTTTCACCGTGCTCGGGCGCGCCCGTCAGGGCAAGACCGAGCGCTACCGCGAGCTGATGCGCAACCTCGAGCATACCCGCGATCTGTTCGTGCACGCACCCGGCGAGCACGGGCTGGTGATGGTGTGCTTCACGCTGCCGTCCTCCGAGGTGGTATTCAAGGTGATCCGCGACCGCTTCCCCTACCCCAAGACGGTGCTGCGCGAAGAGGTGATGGCCAAGTACCGCATGGTGTTCATACACGACCGCGCCGGGCGGCTGGTGGACGCGCAGGAATTTCGCCGGCTGCGCTTTCCGCGCGAGCGCTTCGCACCCGAGTTGCTGCAGGAGCTGCGCCGCGAGGCGGCTGGCACGGTCCACGAGGACGGCGAGGACCTGGTATTCGACCACATGTACATCGAGCGGCGCATGACGCCGCTCAACCTGTACCTGCGCAGTGCTCCGGCGGCAGACGCCGAGCGCGTGGTGCTCGACTACGGGCAGTGCATCCGCGACCTCGCTTACACCAACATCTTCCCCGGGGACCTGCTGCTGAAGAACTTCGGCGTGACGCGACACGGCCGCGTGATCTTCTACGACTACGACGAGCTATGCCGTGTCACAGATTGCAACTTTCGCGACGTGCCGCCGCCCACACATCCCGAGGACGAGATGCGCGCCGAAGCCTGGTTCTACGTGGGCGAGAGCGATGTATTTCCCGAGACCTTCATCAACTTCCTGGGATTCAGCGACGAGCAGCGGGCCGCGCTGCTGCGCATGCACGGGGAGATCCTGACGGCCGCGTTCTGGCGCGGCGTGCAGCAGCGCCTCAGCGAGAGCGAGGTGCTGGAAGTGCTCCCCTATCACCCGCACCGGGTGCGGGTAGCCGGAAGCCTGTGAGCTCGGACGCCGGCGCAGCCACCGCGGCAGCGGCGTAGCGTTTCACGACGCCCGCACCCGCGCAGGCGTGACCGGTACGGCCGCCGCGCGCGGACGCGCTGCCAGAGTCTCGCCATTCGCCAGCAGCTCTGCCAGGGTGCGGTTGGCGAAATCCCAGTTGACCAGCTCCTCGAGGAAAGTGCTGACATAGGCGCCGCGGCGGTTCTGGTAGTCGAGATAGTAAGCGTGCTCCCACAAATCGAGCGCCAGGAGCGCCGTGTCGCCGCGCACCAGCGGCGTGCCGGCATTCACGGTCGTCACGATCTCGAGCGCTCCCCTGCGCCACACCAGCCACAGCCAGCCGCTACCGAAGTGGGCGCCCGCCGCCTCCTTGAACTCGCGCACGAAACGCTCGTGCGAGCCGAAGCGCGCCCCCAGATGCTCGCCGACCAGACCGTGTGGCGCGCCGCCGCCGCGCGGGCGCATCGAGCGCCAGAAGACATTGTGGTTCCAGACTTCCGCAGCGTAACGGTACAGCGCATGTTGTGCCGGATTACGCTCGGTCGTGCGGATGAGCTCCTCGAGCGACAGCGTCTCGAGATCGGTGCCGCGCACCAGAGCGGCCGTCCGGTCGAAGCACACACGCTGGTGGCGCAGCGAGTGAAACACCAGCGTATCGCGCGACATCGCCGGCTCGAGATCGGAAAAATTGTAGGGAATCCCGGGGGACTCGATGTTCATGAGGCGTCCTTGCAGCCGTTGCGCGATTACTCTGGTGCAGCACGCTGGATACGCTCAACGTGGGCCGAGTGCAATAGGAATTCCTCTGAATTTTCTCTGAGCGGTCGCGATGCACGCCGGCCTCTTGCGCAAAGCAGTGTGAGTCGCCCGCGCGGGCGGCGCGTCGCATCAGCACGCCGGCGGCACGCGCCGTGAGGCCCAGCTGCGCCGCAAGCTCGGCCGTAGGCGCGTGTCAGGGTCCGGCAGCGTCGAGCGCCCGGGCGAGGTCCGCGAGCAGTTCCTCGGTATCCTCCAGTCCGATCGAGAGGCGGATGGTCCCCTCGGTGATGGCCGACATGCGCTGCTGCTCGGCGTTCAGCTCCCCCTTGCCCAACATCTGGGACGTCACCACCAACGACTCGGTGGACCCGAGGCTCGCGGCGAGCGCGAACAGCTCGAGCGTGTCGGCGAAACGCCGGGCCGCGTCCGCTCCACCGCGCAGGTCGAAGCTGACGATGCTGCCGAAGTCCTGCATTTGCTGCGCCGCCAGCGCATGCTGGGGATGTGTCGCCAGTCCCGGGTAGTGCACGCGGGCCACCGCCGCATGGCCCGCCAGCAGCTGTGCAATGCGCGCCGCGCTGGCGCACTGCGCCTGGTAGCGCACGAAGTAGGTCTTCAGTCCGCGCAGGATCAGAAACGCGGCGTGCGGATCGAGCGTGCCGCCGAGGGCGCCGAAGTCGGTGCGCATGGCGCGGATCAGCTCGCCGCGCGCGATCACCGCGCCTCCCATGACGTCGCCCGTACCGGAGGCGTACTTGGTGAGGCTGTGGACGAACACGTCCACCTCATAGCCGCCGTGCTGATGGAACCCGGCGAAGGTGTTGTCGAGGACGCTGAGCGCGCCGGCAGCGCGCGCGAGGCGCGTGAGCGCGGCGATGTCGGCGATCTTCGTGACCGGGTTAGTGGGGCTTTCGAAGTACACCACCCGCGTGGGCCGCGCCTTGAGGGTGCGTTCCACTCCCGCAAGATCCTCGATCGACAACAGCGTATGCGACACACCGAAGCGCCCGAGGAGCCGGCGGATGAGATAGCGGCTGGGGTTGTAGGTCTCGACGAAGCAGATGACGTGATCGCCCTGCTTGGTGAGCGCCAGCAGCGTCTGGGCGATCGCCCCCACGCCCGAGGCGGTCACCAGGCAGTCTTCGCGCTCCTGCAGCTCGGCGAGCAGCCGTTCCAGCTGGCGCGTGGTGGGATTGGACGCGCGCGAATAGAAAAAGCCGGGGCGCTCGCCGCGCAGGTGCGCTTCCGTGTCCGCGACCGTGGCGAACTCGAACTTGACGCTCTGGTAGATCGGCGCCACCAGCGGATGGTTGCCGGGGGGCAGCTCGATGGCGGGCGGATGGTTGACGCGGGTGGGCTTTTTCATGATGGGCGGGGCATTTACAGCTCGAGAGTAAAGCGGTC
>DASZHQ010000092.1:0-23769 GCA_035937715.1 Steroidobacteraceae bacterium
GCTGCGGCGAGGGGGATGAGCTCGGCGGGTGCCACACCGCCCTTGCTGGCTTCGCCGGCCACGTTCACCTGCAGGCACACGTTGAGAGGCGGGATGTGCGCAGGACGCTGTTCGGAGAGGCGCTCGGCCACCTTGAGGCGATCCACCGCGTGCACCCAGGCGAAGCCTTCCGCAATGGGGCGCGTCTTGTTGGACTGCACCCGGCCGATGAAATGCCAGGTGAGCGCTCGCTCCCGCAGCGCGGTAATCTTTTCCAGCCCCTCCTGCAGGTAGCTCTCGCCGAAGTGCTCGAGGCCGCAATCGGCGGCTGCCGCCAGCAGCGCGAGCGGCTGCGCCTTGCCGACGGCGAGGAGTGTGACCGAGTGCGCATTCCGGCCCGCCGCCGCGGCCGCCCGCGCCACGCGCTCGCGCACCTCGCGTATGCGCAGCGACAAATTCTGCGGACTCATTAACATATTGGAGGTGTGACCCCTCCGCTATACTGCCGGCGCGCTTGGAAAGCGCAGACCTTGCAGCTCTTGTTCCCGCCCCCGTAAGACCCCCAGGGAGCCTCGATGGCCGTCGATATCGCGCAACTTCTGGCATTCGCCGTCAAGAACAATGCCTCGGATCTGCATCTGTCCTCGGGCGTGCCGCCCATGATCCGCGTCGATGGCGACATGAAGCGCATCAACATGCCTCCGCTGTCGCACAAGGAAGTGCACTCCATGGTGTACGACATCATGAACGACAAGCAGCGCAAGGCCTATGAAGAATTCTTTGAGACCGACTTCTCCTTCGAGATACCGAAGCTGGCGCGCTTTCGCGTCAACGCCTTCAACCAGAACCGCGGCGCGGGGGCGGTGTTCCGCAACATCCCCTCCATCATTCTCTCGCTCGATGACCTGAACGCGCCGAAGATCTTCCGCGACCTGTGCATGCTGCCGCGCGGGCTGGTGCTGGTCACCGGTCCCACGGGCTCGGGCAAGTCCACCACGCTTGCCGGCATGGTGAATCACTGCAACGACAACCGCCCCGATCACATCATCACCATCGAGGACCCGATCGAGTTCGTGCACGAGTCCAAGCGCTGTCTGGTGAATCAGCGCGAGGTGCACCGCGACACCCTGGGCTTCAGCGAGGCGCTGCGCTCGGCGCTGCGCGAAGATCCGGACGTCATCCTGGTCGGCGAAATGCGCGACCTGGAGACGATCCGCCTGGCGCTCACCGCCGCCGAGACCGGGCACCTGGTGTTCGGCACGCTCCATACCAGCTCCGCCGCCAAGACCATCGACCGCATCGTCGATGTGTTCCCGGGTGAGGAGAAGGACATGGTGCGCTCCATGCTGTCGGAGTCGCTGCGGGCGGTGATCTCGCAGACCCTCATGAAGAAGAACAGCGGCGGGCGCGTCGCGGCGCACGAGATCATGATCGGCACCCCCGCGATCCGTAACCTCATCCGCGAGGGCAAGATCGCGCAGATGTATTCCTCCATCCAGACCGGCGGCGCACAGGGTATGCAGACCCTCGACCAGTGCCTGAACGAGCTGGTCGCGAAGGGTATGGTCAGCAAGGAAGAGGCGCGCTACAAGGCGCAGAACAAGGACTCGGTGTAGGCACCGAAGGCGTAGGTACGGACGCAGGGCGGTTAAAGCTTCCAGGGGCGCAGAACATGGATCGCGACCAAGCCATCAAGCTGATGCAGGACCTGCTGCGGCGGGTCACCGAGAAGAAGGCCTCCGACCTCTTCATCACCGCGGGCTTTCCGCCGGCCATCAAGGTCGACGGGGAGATCCGGCCGCAGAGTGAGCGCGCGCTCACCGCCGAGCAGTCGGCGACGCTGGTGCGCGCCATCATGAACGACCGCCAGACCAAGGAATTCGACGCCACCAAGGAGTGCAACTTCGCCATCGCCCCGCCGGGCATCGGACGCTTCCGCGTGAGCGCCTTCGTGCAGCAGGCCGCGACCGGGTGCGTCATCCGCCTGATCAACGCCAAGATCCCCTCCTTCGAAGAGCTCGAGCTGCCGCCGATCCTCAAAGAGGTGGTGCTGTCCAAGCGCGGCCTCGTGATCATCGTCGGCGGCACCGGCTCGGGTAAATCCACCACCCTCGCCGCGATGGTGGGCTACCGCAACGAGAAGACCCGCGGGCACATCGTCACCATCGAGGACCCGGTGGAGTTCGTGCACACCCACAAGGGTTGTGTCATCACGCACCGCGAGGTGGGAGTGGATACCGACTCCTGGCACAATGCTCTCAAGAACACGCTGCGCCAGGCACCCGACGTCATCCTCATCGGCGAGATCCGCGATCGCGAGACGATGGAGTACGGCATCCAGTTCTCCGAGACCGGGCACCTGGTGCTGGCGACGCTGCACGCCAACAGCGCCAACCAGGCGCTCGATCGCGTCATCAATTTCTTTCCCGACGAGCGGCGTGACCAGCTGCTCATGGATTTGTCGCTGAACATCCGCGCGCTGATCTCGCAGCGGCTCATCCCGCGCGAGGCAGGATCCGGGCGCATCGCGGCCATGGAGATCATGCTCAACTCGCCGCTCATTCAGGACCTGATCTTCAAGGGCGAGGTGGCGAAGATAAAGGACGTGATGTCACGCTCGACGCGCCTGGGGATGAAAACCTTCGACCAGGCGCTGTTCGAGCTGTACGAGACCGGCTTCATCTCCTACGAGGACGCGCTGCGCAACGCCGACTCGAAGAACGAGCTGCGCCTGCGCATCAAGCTCGACAGCAAGCGCGAGCAGAAGAACATCGACGACGGTGGCGCGCTGCGCATCGTCGAGGAAGAGCAGGGCCGTAGCCTGTGAAGCCGGCCGGGGACGTGAAGGGGCGCGAGGAGGCCGGTGATACGGGGACGCAGCGGGTGCTGACGGCCGAGACGCTGGTGCCGGTGGGCACACACCATCCGACGCTCAACACCAAGCCGCTGTTCAAGCTGATGGTGGAGAGGAAGGCCTCCGACCTGTTCTTCACCTCCAACGCGCCCATCAAGATCAAGATCGAGGGCCAGATACTGCCGGTGAACAAGCAGGTGCTGACCCCGGAGACGGTGCGGCAGACGGCCTTCGCCATCATGACCCCGGAACAGCGCGAGCACTTCCTCAAGGAGTGGGAGCTCGACTTCGCCGTCTCCGAGCCCGGGCTCGGGCGCTTCCGGGTCAACGTCTTCATGCAACGCGGCTATCCGGCCATGGTGATGCGCTACATCACCGCCGACATGCCGCGGCTGGAGACCCTCGGGCTTCCCGAGATCCTGAACGAACTGACGCTGGCGAAGCGCGGGCTGGTTCTCATGGTGGGAGCGACCGGCTCGGGCAAATCCACCACGCTCGCGGCGATGATCAACTATCGCAACGAGGTCTCCTCCGACCACATCATCACCATCGAGGATCCGATCGAGTTCCTGCACACCAACAAGCGCTCGCTGGTGAACCAGCGCGAAGTGGGGCTCGACACCAAGACCTACACGCGCGCGCTGCGCGGCGTGGTGCGTGCGGCGCCGGACGTGATCCTGATCGGCGAGGTGCGCGACCGCGAGGGCATGGAGGCCGCGATCAGCCTGGCGGGCACCGGGCACCTGGTGCTGGCGACGCTGCACGCCAACAACTGCGCCGAGTCGCTCGATCGCATCATCAACATGTTTCCGCGCGAGCAGCACGCCCAGATCTTCCTCGACCTGTCGCAGTACCTGCGCGCCATCCTGGCGCAGCGCCTGGTGATGGGTAAGGACGGCCGGCGCGCGGCGGCGGTGGAGGTGATGCTCAACACCCCGCACATCGGCACCCTCATCAAGAAGGGCGATGTGATGTCGATCAAGGAAGCCATCAACGTCAGCAGCGAGAAGAACATCCAGAGTTTCGACCTGGCGCTGCTGCACCTGTATCGCCAGGGACGCGTGACGCTCGAGGAGGCGCTCGCCAACGCCGACTCGCGCGCGAACCTCGAGGCGAAGATCAACTTCGGCTAGGCCGGCCGTGAGGTCCGGCGCGCCGCGAGGCGCTGCGGGCGGCGCGGCAGGGTGCGGCGAAGCCTAACCGGCTTTGTCCTCCGGTTTCACCGCTCCCGGATCCGCAGCCGGCACGACTTTCCACGCGTCGATGAACTTCCAGATCTGCGCGTCGATGTCATGCCAACGCGGCAGATTCTTCGTGTGGCTGCGCCAGGCAAGCCGCACTCCCCCGTAGCCTTTGGAGAAGTATCTCGCCTGCATCACGGGAAACGTCACCCCCGGCGCATACGGAGGCAGGAGGGCATAGAGCATGATGTCCTCCCCGCTGGCGTCGCGCCTGCCGTAGCAGGCAATCCGGTCCGAGGGTGTGCGGTCGCGGTAGCAGCGCAGCCCGTACATGTCCTTGTAGTCGCCGGGGTTCAGCAGATCTTGCAACGCCCGCTTCAGCATGTTGGGCGGGTATTCACCGGGCGCATCCGGCTCGGCTTCGTGCGGGTCGCCCGCGTGAAGGTAGACGACCTCGACTTTGTTCTCGTCAGCTTCATTCCTGTAGTTCTGCAGCGTATAGCCGCTGAAGTCCGGCAGGAAGAAATCGAATTGCACCTCCGAGCGATCCGACTGCACTGAGATCAGTGCACGGGGTGCGCGCTCGTGGGTAATCGCGGAGCGTTGATATTGCAGCGGTATCGCCACAGTCAGCTCGTCGGTGACCTTCAACGGCGCCGAGACGCCCGCGGGCCACTCGCGCACAATGTCGGCGGACCTGTTCGGACCGGTACCGGCCCCTGAGCCGCTGTTCTTCCTGGCGCAGCCCGCGGCGGTGAGAGCGCAGAGGGTGAGCACCCCTGCGCAGAGCAGGGTCAGGCGCAACCTGTCAGAACACGCTGTGCGCATCGAATACCGGTCCATCGACGCAGACACGCTTCATGGCAGGTCCCTCGGGCGTGCGTACCTCCACGGTGCAGCCGGCGCAGCCGCCCACGGCGCACGCCATGAACTCCTCGAGCGACACCTGGCAGGGCAGCCGATGCCGCCGCGCGAGCTCCGCGCTCGCCTTCAGCATCGGCGTCGGTCCGCAAGCGAAGATCTCCACCTCGCCAAGCTCGGCTGGACCGAGTGAGGCGAGCCACTCGCCGGCGAGGGCGGTGACGAATCCGGCATAACACCCCGGGAAGTCGGCACAGCTCGCCAGGCGGCTCGGCACGCCCCACTCCTCGAGCAGCGGCATGCAGGCGATGCTGCCGGCGGGTATGCCGGGCACGATGAGCGTCGAGGGGCGGGTGCGAAACGGAAAGGGCACCTCCGACCCCATGAGCACGAGAGGCTTCCAGGCCGGGTCGTCCTTCAGCCGCTCGGCGAGGAACACCATGGGCGGAATGCCGACGCCGCCGCCCAGGAGCAGGGCGCGCGGACGCTCCCGGTGCACGCTGAAGGGCTTGCCGATCGGTCCGAGAACGCTCACGCGGTCGTTGGCCTTTTTGGCGCCGAGCGCGTGCAATCCGGGACCTACGGCCTTGTAGAGAATCTCGATCCAGCCCGCCTGCGCGTCCGCGCGCATGATCGAGAGGGGCCGCCGCATGGGAATGGCCACATCGCAGGTGAGGTGTGCGAACGTCCCGGGCTGGGCGCCGGCTGCGCAGCGGGGCGCGGCGAGCCGGATCACGAACTGCCCGGCGTCATAGGCGAGCTGGGAGATGACGCGCGCGTCCTCGAGGAAGACGGTGCCGCGGTTCTCCCGGCTCACGGAGGGGTGCCGCGCGAGGTGAGCACTTCCGCCAGGACCGCCATGCGCACCGCGACTCCGTTGCGCACCTGGTCGCGGATCACCGACTGCGGCCCGTCGGCGACGTCGGAGGCGATCTCGATGCCGCGGTTCATCGGCTGCGGATGCATGACGATGGCGTCGGGGCGCGCCAGCGCGAGCCGCTCACGCGTCAATCCCCAGGCTGCGAAGTAGCGCTCGCCATCGGGCAGGTCCGCATCAGTCATGCGCTCCTTCTGGATGCGCAACATCATGACCACATCGGCGTCCTTGAGGGCGGTGGCGAAGCGCGTGTGTCGCGCACATCCCGCGAACTCGCCGCTCCCCGGCATGAGCGCCGGCGGGGCGGCGAGCCTGAAGTCGCTGACCCCGAGGGTGCGCAGCGCCTGCCAGGCGGAGCGCGCCACGCGCGAGTGGCGCAGGTCGCCGACGATGGCCACCGCGAGCCCGCCGAAGCGCGCCTTGCGCTGCCGCACCGTGAGGGCGTCAAGCAGCCCCTGCGTCGGGTGTGACAGATGCGCCTCGCCCGCGGACAGAACGCTCACATGCGGCGCTACGTGCTCGGCCACCAGCCCGGGGACGCCGGCTTCGGCATCGCGGATGACGAAGGCGTCCACGTGCAGCGACTGCAGCGTATAGACGGTGTCCAGCATGCTCTCGCCCTTGGCGCGAGAGGACAGCTGTACCTCGAGGTTCACAACCTGCGCGCCCAGACGCTTGGCGGCGAGCTCGAAGCTCACCCGGGTGCGCGTAGAGGGCTCGGTGAAGAGGTTCGCGACCGTGGCGCCCTTGAGCAGCTCGCTCAAGGGGGGTACCGCCCCGAGCGGGCGCACGAAGCTCTGCGAGCGATCGAGGAGGCGCTCGAGGTGCGCCCGCGGAAGCGTCTCCAGCGTCAGCAGGTGGCGCAGCGACCCGTCGGCGCGCAGCTGCTCGGTCATGGATTGCGTTCTCTCTCGCCCTGAAACCAGCGCCCGAGAATCACTGCCGCGGCAGCGCTGTCGATGTCTGCGGGCGCAACCCGCCGCCGGCGCTGCCCGCTCGCACGGTGCGCCTTGAGCGCCGCGCTCGCCTCGAGGGAGGAGAAGCGCTCATCCACCAGCTGAACGGGGAGCGCGAAGCGGCGCTCGAGTTCGGCGGCGAAGCCGCGCGCCGCGCGCGTGAGCGCCCCCTCGCTGCCATCGGCATTATACGGGGCTCCCACCACGAGCAGGCCGGGCGCGAGTGCGCGCACGGCTGCGCCGATCGCTTCCCAGTCGGGACCGCTGGCGCCGACGGCGGCCGCGCTGTGCGGGGTGGCCTGCCGCGTGAGCGTGTCCCCGCAGGCGATGCCAATACGTTTCAGTCCGAAGTCGAAGGCGAGGACAGTGTGTGCCCGCGTCATGCCCTTGAGGGTGAGAGTCTAGGCATGGCCGGCGTCGGGACTGAGGCGCTCGACTTCTATGCCGAGCAGCCGCCAGGCGCCCGCCCAGCGCTGCTCGAACGGCAGCTCGAACACCACACGCGGGTCGACCGGCATGGAGGCCCAGGCGTTGTCCTTCATCTCGCGCTCGAGCTGTCCGGACTCCCAGCCGGCGTAGCCGAGCGCGATGAAGGCATCCGAGGGACCCTCGCCCCGGGCCATGGCGGCGAGCACATCGCGCGAGGTTGTGACCTGGATGGCGTCGGACACCTTGTGCGTGTGGTCCCACTGCCCGCCCGGGCGGTGCAGCACGAAGCCGCGGTCGGTGTGCACGGGCCCGCCGCGCAACACCGGCTGGGCGGCGATGGAGGCCGTGGTGGGCTCGAGCTTCATCTGCGAGAGCACATCCGAGAGCTTCATCGGCAAGGGCTTGTTCAACACGATGCCGAGCGCGCCCTTGTCGGTGTGCTCGCAGATGATGGCCACCGTCTGCGCAAAGTTCGGGTCCGCCAGCTGCGGCATGGCGATCAACAGGTGGTTGGTCAGGCTCCCCCCCTCGGTAAACGTGAGGCCGCCCGCAGCCTCCTCACCCGGGTCGTCGTGGCTCGTCGAGCTATGCTTGCCACCCATGCCATAAGTATGGGCATGGAGCGGGTCAGTCTCAAGGAACGGTTGACACGGTTCCACTTCGCACGCGTCCGCCGGAGAACTGCCATTCGTAGGCAAAGTGCAACACGTGATATTGCGCTGCGACCTCGGGCGGAAACGGATCGAAGGGGCTGGCGAGCCTGAGTATGGCAAGTGCCGCCTGGTCAAGTTCTGAGTTGCCACTCGAGCGGCGGATCACCGCCTTGTCGAGTGTCCCATTGCCGCCGATGGCCACTTCCACCACAGGACTCAGGGTCGTTTGCGCCGCACGCGCAGCGGTCGGGTAGTTGAGAGTACCGATGCGCTCAACCTTATGTCGCCAGGCATCGAGGTAAGGCGCGAGCGTTGCCGCACGCGTATCGGGTGTGATCCACAGCTCATCGCGCTTGGGCCCGCGCAGCTGCGCAGGTCCTGGCTCATCCACGGGCGCGGGTTCGGCGAGCTGCGGCGGATCGATCAGCAGTGCTCGCTCCTGCCGCGTGGCGACCGAGCCGAGATCGGCGAGGTAGCGCACCCTGGTGCTCCAGGCGCTGGTGGTGAGCACGCGCTCCTCCTGGTTGCCGCCGCGCTCGTCGCTGGCGCCGGGCGTGTCACCCTCGGGGCGGCCTTCCTGCTTCAGGGCAGCAGCCGCGGAGACGCGGTTGTGCGCGGCTACGGAGTCGCGCGTGTTGCCCGAGCCGACCTGCGTGCGCTGGGCGAGATAGGTCGCCGTGGGATTGCGGTCGCTTTCCGGGAGCTCATCGGACACCAGCAGCACCTCGAGCCCCGGTGCGCCGCCCTTGTCCCCGGCGCTCGCGTTGAAGGTGAGGCCGAGAATAATGAGCCCGTGCAGGAGCCCGGCGAGGAACAGCATGGTGAGCAAGCGGTCCCAGACGGGGGCCTTGCCCTCCCGCAGCATGAGTGCGCGGCGTGCCATGCCGGGTGCGTCAACCGCCCGGGCGCGCTGGCACGGCCGCACTGCCGGCGCGCTGGCCGCGCCCTGCGGCCTGGAGGCGCCGCTCGAGCGCTGCGATCACCCGCTCGCCTATTGAGATGCCAAACTGCTTGTCGAGCTCGCGGATCCCGGTGGGGCTCGTCACGTTGATCTCGGTCACGAAGCCGCCGATCACGTCGAGGCCGACGAACAGCATCCCCTTGGCCGCCAGTGCCGGCCCGATCTGCCCGGCGAGCCATCGGTCGCGCTCATCCAGGGGCCGCCCGACCCCGCGCGCACCGGCGGCGAGGTTACCGCGGTGATCGTCGGGGGAGGGGATGCGGGCGAGTGCGTAGGGAACCGGCTCGCCCTCGATGAGCAGCACCCGCGCATCGCCCGACTCGGCGATCTCGGGGAGATAGCGCTGCGCGATGGCAAAGTGCTGTCCGTAGTCGGTGAGGGTCTCGAATATCACCCGGGCGTTGTGATCGTCCCTGGCCAGCACGAAGATCGAGCGGCCGCCCATGCCGTGCAGGGGCTTGACGACGATCTTGCCGTGCTCGGCGAGGAAGGCCGCCATCTCACCCATGTCGCGGGTGATCAGGGTCGGGGCGCAACACTGCGGGAACCACGCCGTGTAGACCTTCTCGTTGATGTCGCGCAGCCCCTGCGGGCGGTTGACCACCACCACCCCTGCCGTCTCGGCACGCTCGAGGATGTAGGTGCTGTAGATGTATTCGGTGTCGAACGGCGGATCCTTGCGCATCAGCAGGCAGTCGAGCGCCCCCAGCGGCTGCACCTGTGGGGAGCCGAGCGTGAACCAATCGGCCGGGTCCGCCCGCACCGTGAGCGAGCGCATGCGCCCGAGGGCCACGCCGTCGCGCAGGAGGAGGTCGCGCTGCTCGAGGTAGGCGAGCTCGAACCCGTGCTCCTGCGCCGCGAGCAGCATCGCCAGCGTCGAGTCCTTCGCGTAGTTGATGGCGCCGATCGGATCCATCACCACGCCCAGTCGCTTCGGGGTGCTCATCGGGGCCCGATTATGCTCGTCGGCGGCGCGAATATGTCTGCCCGCGCCCCCCGGCGGAGGCGCCGCTGTGGCGAGCTTCGAAAAACGTGACGCGCGTGGCATAGCCGGGGGTGTACCGATATGTTAAAACCGCGCTGCACTTGCCCGCGGGCCCGGGCTCCCGTGAAACTGAGCGGCTTGTGTGGAGGGTACGCCGGTAGGCGTCAGCCCGAAGTTCCGCGAAGGGGTCGTCGAGCCCGGCACGCACGAAAGCGCGGCCCGCGGGGGCGTGGGCACTAACGCCGCTTAGCTTTTGAGAAAGGAGTCCCCTGATCGTGAACGGCAGCAGCACGAAGCTCCAGGGTCTCAAGGTACTCGTCATCGACGACAGCAAGACCATCCGCCGCACCGCGGAGACGCTGCTGGCCAAGGAGGGGTGCGAGGTGTTCACGGCGATCGACGGCTTCGATGCGCTCGCCAAGATCGCCGACCACCAGCCGGATATCGTGTTCGTGGACATCATGATGCCGCGCCTGGACGGCTACCAGACCTGCTCGCTCATCAAACACAACAAGGTGTTCCGCTCGATACCCGTCATCATGTTGTCTTCCAAGGATGGACTGTTCGATCGCGCGCGTGGTCGCATCGTCGGCTCCGAGCACTACCTGACCAAGCCCTTCACCAAGGACGAGCTGCTCTCGGCGATCGAGACCCATATCGGGAGATGATGCTCATGGCGTTGATCCTGATCGTTGACGACTCACCGACCGAGCTGCACGTCATGCAGAAGGCGCTCGAGAAGCACGGCTACCGCACCGCTGCGGCGGCCGACGGCGCCGAAGGCGTGCGCCTGGCGCGCGAGATGAGCCCTGACCTGATTTTCATGGACATCGTCATGCCCGGCATGAACGGCTACCAGGCGACGCGCGCCCTCGCCAACGATCCGCGCACCCGTACCATCCCCATCATCATGGTCACCTCCAAGGGGCAGGAGACCGACCGCATCTGGGGGCTGCGCCAGGGGGCGGTCGATTACATGGTGAAACCCGTCTCTCCCGATCAACTGGTCGCCAAAGCGCAGGCGACCCTGTCCTCATGAGCACCGACCCAGCCCCACCCCCAGCGGAAGTGGCGCTGAAGTCGCTGCGGGACCGCCCGTTCGAGCTGCTCGCGGAGCTCGAGCGGCGCGGCCGTGCCGTGTCCGCGCAGCAGAGCCAGGAGGCCACCGCCGGGCGCGAATGGGTCGGGGTGGCGCTGCGTATGGCCGGGGACCTGTATCTCGTGGCGCGCGAGGAGACGCGCGAAGTGCTCGGCGTGCCCACGAACACGACGCGCGTGCCGGGAGCCAAGTCCTGGATCAAGGGCCTCGCCAACGTGCGCGGGCAGCTGCTGCCGATCATCGATCTGCGGCACTTCCTCGGCAGCGGCGTGACGCCGATCACCCGCAACACGCGCGTGCTGGTGGTGAACCACCGCGAGATTCCCGCGGGCCTCCTGGTCGATGAGGTGCTCGGTTTCCGCCGCTTTGCGGACGGGGAGTTCTCCGGTGATGCGCCGCCAACGGTGGCGCGCTGCGAGCGGTATCTGGCGGGCGCGTTCCGCCGCGCCCACGAGCAGTGGCCGGTGTTGAGCCTGCGCTCGGTGCTTGAGAGCCAGGCGTTCGCCGAGGCTGCCGCGTGAGCGCCGGTGCCGACGCACGCACCTCGAGCGCAGTGGCGCTGCTGCTGGCGCTCGCCTCGCTCCTCGTCCTGGCGAGCGGCGTCAGCTACTACCTGCTGCAGTCGCGCAGCGGCACCGTGGTCCCCGTCGTGCCGGCGGCGACGCTCTACAGTCTGGCAATCGATAGCGCCGGCGCAGCGGCCGGCGATGGCGGGGCGCTCGCGCGCTTTCAGCAGAGCCAGAAGGCTCTGGAGGACGCAGCTGCACGCGATGCCGGCGCGCCGTACGCCAGCGATGCGCGCTTCACGCGCCTGATGGGCAATGCCACCGCCTTGCTCAAGGCGCGCGCGCCGCTTGCTGATGCAGTCAGCGCCGCGCACGACATCGCCGGTCTCGTTCCGCGCCTCGCCGCCGAGGCCAGCGCGCTCGCGGCGGGCCTGCCGCCGGGCACGGCGAGCGCCGCCGCGGTCCTCGAGCGCTTCGCGGCCCGCGCCGAGCGGCTGCAGCTGGATGTGAGCGCGCTCACCCAGGGCGCCAGCGACCCGGCGCAGGCGGCGCAGAACATCGCCGAGGGCAGCGAGTATCTCGGACAGGTCATCGCGGGCTTCGCGGGCGGCAATTCCGCGCTGGCATTGCCGCACCTGACGACGCCGGAGGCCGCCAAACACCTGAAGACGCTCGACTCGATCTACGGCGAGCTTGCCGCCGCCGTGAAGCGCGCGGTGGCCGCCGCGCCCGCGCTGCCTGCCGCGCAGAGCGCCGCGCGCGCCATCGCCGCAGATGCGCGCGATCTCGCCGCGAGCGCCCCGGCCGCAGCTCCCGCCGCAACGGCAGCGGGCATGCTCATCTGGCTGCCGCTGCTGCTGCTGGTGGCGGGCCTGGGCCTGCTGCTCGCGGCGCTGCTCGCGGCGCTGCGCATGCATCGCACGCTCGAGCGGCAGCGCCGCTCGGCGGAGGCGCAGAAGAAGGAAAGCGACCGCAACCAGCAGGCGATCCTGCGCCTGCTGGACGAGCTCTCGAGCCTCGCCGACGGCGATCTCACCGTGCAGGCCACCGTCACCGAGGACATCACCGGGGCGATCGCCGATTCGATCAACTACGCGGTCGATGCGCTGCGCGGCCTCGTGACCACCATCAACGGCTCGGCGATCCAGCTGGATTCCGCCACGCGCCAGACGCAGGCGCTGTCGGCGCACCTCGCCAAGGCGAGCGGGGCGCAGTCGAAGCAGATCGCCTCCGCCACCGAGTCCGCGGCCAGCATGGCGGGCTCGGTGGAAGAAGTGTCGGGCAATGCCGAGCGCGCCGCGGACGTCGCGCGCCACTCGGTGGAAGTCGCCCACAAGGGCGGCGATGCCGTGCGCCGCACCATCGACGGCATGAATACCATCCGCGAGACCATCCAGGAAACCTCCAAGCGCATCAAGCGCCTCGGGGAGAGCTCGCAGGAGATCGGCAACATCGTGGAGCTCATCAACGACATCGCCGAGCAGACCAACATCCTGGCGCTGAATGCCTCGATCCAGTCGTCCATGGCGGGGGAGGCCGGCCGCGGCTTCGCCGTGGTCGCGGACGAGGTGCAGCGTCTCGCCGAGCGCGCGGCCAATGCCACCAAGCAGATCGAGGTGCTGGTGCGCACCATCCAGACCGACACCAACGAGGCGGTGGTGTCGATGGAGCGCAGCACCACGGACGTGGTGGGCGGTGCGCTGCTCGCGGAGAACGCCGGAGCAGCGCTGGAAGAGATCGAGCAGGTGTCGAACCAGATCGCGAGCCTGGTGCAGAATATCTCCGGCAGCGCTCGCCAGCAGACCGGCGCGGCGCAGAACATCGCCCGCAACATGCAGGTTCTCAAGGAGATCAGCGCGCAGACCGCCGAATCGACCCACGCGACCTCGGTCGCGATCTCCAAGCTCGCGGAGCTGTCCGCCGGGCTGCGCAAGTCCGCCTCCGGGTTCCGCCTTCCCGGCGCGGCGGGCGAGCGCGCCAGCAGCTCGAGCGGCATGGTGAAGCGCCTGGAGGACACGACGCTGACCACCGCGAAGGTGCGCCAGATCTCGGCCCTGGGCGGCTCCTGATCTCCTTGCGGAAGCCACTGCATGCCTGAAGTCGCATTCCAGACATTCGAGCTCGTCGGTCGTGAGGTCAACGTTGCGCTGACCGAGGCACGCAGCGCGCTCGAGACCTACGTCGAGCAGCCCGACAATGCGCAGCTGCTCGAGCGCTGCGCGCAGGAGCTGCACCAGGTGCAGGGCGTGCTGCGGGTGCTGGAGATCTACGGCGCGGCACTGCTCGTCGAGGAGATGGAGCACGTCGCGCAGTACCTGCTCAGCACCCACAGCGAGCGCAAGAGCCAGGCCGAGAGTCTCGATGCGCTCATGCGCGCCATGGTGCAGTTGCCGGGCTATCTCGAGCGGGTGCTCGCCGGCGGCCGCGACCTGGCACTGGTGCTGCTGCCGCTGCTGAACGACCTGCGCGCCGTGCGCGGTCACTCGCTGCTGTCCGAGGGCACGCTGCTGGTGCTGAATCTCAAGTCCGACAAGCAGGCGCAGCCGGTCGCGGCGAGCCCGGGAGAGCCCGCGCTCACCGTCGAGCAGTGGGCGCGGCGCCTGCGTGCGCGCTACCAGGTGGGCCTCATCGGCTGGATCCGTGGCGAGCGCATCGAGCCGAATCTGGAGACTCTCGCCGCGGTCGCGCGCAAGCTCGAGCAGATCGCCACCCGCCAGCCGGTGTTCCAGCTGTGGTGGGTGATCGGGGCCGTCATCGAGGCGTTGCAGCAGCACGGGCTCGAGAGCGGGCAGTCGGTGAAGCGCCTGCTGGGCCTGGGCGATCGCGAAATCCGCCGCCTTTATGAGCTCGGCGAGGCGCGCTACGCGCAGGCGCCGGCGGTGGAGCTGCTGAACAATCTCCTCTACTACATCGGGCGCGCCGAATCCTCCGGCGGCCGGGTGAGCGCGGTGCGTGCCTCGTTCCGCCTCTCGGAGCTGCTGCCGGTGGACGAGAGCATCGAGCAGGAACGCGAGAACCTCTCCGCGCCTTCCGTGAAGCTCATGCAGACGGTCGCCGCGGCGATCCGCGAGGACCTCTCCAAGGTCAAGGACGTTCTGGACATCTTCGTGCGCCGCGGGGCGGTGCAGCCGCAGGAGCTCGCCTCGCAGGTCGAAATGCTGCACAAGATCGGCGACACGCTCGGCGTGTTGGGACTGGGTGAGCTGCGCGCGCGAATACTGGCCGAGACCGAGCGTCTCGGCAGGATCGTCGCCGGGACACTCAAAGCCGACGAGGCGACGCTGGTGGAGATCGCCGCGACGCTCATCGGCGTCGAAGACCGGCTCGATGACAGCCTGGTCGGCATGATCCTGCCGCCGCGAGAGGGCGGCGGCGCGGCGTCCGACGAGGACAGCGAGTTCCAGCAGGTGCAGGCCGCAGTGCTGCGAGAGTGCATCGTGAACCTGGCGCGCATCAAGGAGGCGGTCACGCAGAGCGTCGGCGGCACGCTCGATGCGGCCGGCCTCGACAGCTGGCAGGATCTGATGCGCGGCATGAAGGCGGGCCTGCTGCTGCTCGGCAAGTCGCGCGCCGTAGAGGTCATCGAGGCGATTACCACACAGCTGAAGCGGGTCATGCAGCCCGGGATGCACGTGCTGCCGCCGGGTTTCGTGGATCGTCTGGCGGATGCGATCGTGAGCCTCGAGTATTACATGGAGACGCTGCAGGCCGGGCGCTCCGATCCCTGGTACATGCTCGACAACGCCCAGGCGTGCTTGGCGACGCTCGCGCAGGAGCCGACGCCGGCGCCTCCCACGGTGCCGCCGATCGAATCCGGCGCGTACGCGCGCACCGTGCAGATCCCGAGCCTCGCACCTGCTGCCGCCGCGCCCCCGGATGTGCGGGCGACGGATGCCGCGGCGCCGACGCTGGCCGCATCCGCTGCCGCGAAGGCCCCCGCCCCCGAGTACGCCGACCCCGAGCTCATGGCGCTCTTCATCGAGGAGGTGCACGAGGAGCTCACGAAGATTCAGCGCGGCTTCACGGTCTGGGACCAGAATCCGCTCGAGCGCGACGCGCTGCTCACCGTGCGCCGCTGCTTCCACACCCTCAAGGGCAGCGGACGCATGGTCGGTGCGCGCGAGCTGGCGGAGTTCGCCTGGTCGATCGAGAACCTGCTGAACCGGGTGCTCGACAACACCCTCACCCGCTCGGCGCCGATCCTGGCAACGCTGCGCTCGGCCGTGGCCGCGCTTCCCGAGCTCGTCGCGCAGCTCGAGAGCGGGGCCGCGGTGAGGGCGGACACAGGCGGCATCTCCTCGCGCGCACACGCACTCGCCGCCGGCCGCTCCACCGCAGCGCCCGCGGTGGCGCAGCCAGCAGAAGAGGACGCGGAGTCGGCCGCGGCAACCACATGGACAGCCACCGCCGCGGGAAAGTTTGTGGAACCCCTCCCCGCGCCAAGGACGCAGACGGGGCTGGCGCCTGCGGCGCACCCCGCGAGTGCCGAGCCGCCGCCGCCGCCTGCGGGAGCGGCGGCGCCGGTCGCGCGCACGGACGCGGCGCCGCCGAAGTCCCTGCTATCCGATGACACGCTGCGCGACATCTACACCCGCGAGACCGCAGCGCACGTCGCCACGGTGCGCGCCTTCCTCGCACGCGAGTCCGTGCTGAGCGAGCCTCACGCCTTACCCGAGGACGTCTATCGCGCCTGCCACACGCTCTCGGGCAGCTCCAAAATGGCCCAGGCGCGGCACGGCATCCGTCTCGCCGAGCCGCTCGATCACTGGCTGCGCCGCGCATTCAGCAGCGGCCTGGGACTGCTCTCCGAGGACCTGACGGTTCTCGCGGACTGCATGGTCGCGATGGAGACGGTCGCGACGCACCTCGATGAGCCCACCGGCTTCTTCGTCAATCACTGGCAGCTGCTCGAGCGCATCGAGCGTGCGGACCGGAGCCTGGATCAACGCATGGCCGCCGCCGCCGCGCACGCCGAGAGGCGTCCTCCCGCCGCCGCGGCCCAGGGAGCCGAGGCGCAGGCGGAGCCTGCCTACGAGGCGGCGGACTTCGATCCCGAGGTCGCCGCCATTTTCACCGAGGAGGCGACGGAGCTGATCGAGGCCGCCGAGCACGCGCTCGCGGATTGGCGTTCGCAGCCCTCGAGCGCGGACTGTCGCCTGAGCCTCAAGCGCCCGCTGCATACCCTCAAAGGCGGCGCGCGCATGGCGGGCATCACGCCCATGGGAGACCTGAGCCACGAGCTCGAGTCGCTCGTGCTGCTGGTCGATACCGGCAAGATCAGCGCCGACGATGCGCTCTTCGCTGCGATCCAGGCGAGCCTCGATGAGCTGGCGCGCATGCGCGAACAGGTGGCGACGGGGCAGGGCGTGGCGCCCGCGCGCGCCATCATCGCGCGCCTGCAGGATCTGTCGCGGCTGGAAGGCGCCCCCGCGGCCGTTCCTCCCCCCGGCCTGGCGCCGGCGCCCGCACCTGCGGCTGCGCCCGAGCCGGCGCCCGCGTCAGGTCCGTCAGCTGCGCCCGCACCTGCCGCGGCGCCCGCCGCGCCGGCGATATCCCCCGAGCGGGAATTTCGTTTGCGGCCGGCGGCGATCGGGGCCTCCGAGCCGCGCTCACCGCTCGAGCTCTACGAGTCCGCCCCCACCGACGTCGACACGGCACTCGCGAGATTGAACGCGGAGCTGCAGCTCGCCGCAGGGGAAGCGCAGGCGGAGCAAGCGAAGGCGCAGGCCAGCGCCGCGCCGAGTGAGGCGCCGGACGGCGCCACGCCCGCGGCGGCATCACCCGCGGCAGCGGCCGCTCCTGAAGGCGCTGCCTCCAGCGAGTCGCCGTGGCCTGCGGTCAGCGCGCTCGCGAGCGCTTCCCCGCCCGCGCGTGCGCGCAGCGGCGAGCCGCACGCGGAGGAGGGACTTGCCGCGCCGGCACCGGTGCCGCCGGGGCGCGAGCCGGTGAGCGGCGGCGAGCGCCAGGAAATGGCGCGCGTGGACGCGGAGCTGCTCGATCAGCTGCTGAACATCTCGGGCGAAGCGAGCATCGCGCGCGCACGCCTCGAGCAGCAACTCGGCTCGTTCGATTTCAACCTGGGAGAATTGTCGCGCACGGTGACGCGACTGAAGGAGCAGCTGCGCAGCCTGGAGATCGAGACCGAAGCGCAGATCCTGCACAAGCACGAGGACGAGGGCCCGCACCGCAGCGAGTTCGATCCGCTCGAGCTCGACCGCTATTCCTCGATCCAGCAGTACTCGCGCGCGCTCGCCGAGACCGCCAACGACGTGGCGAGCATCCAGCAGCTGCTCGAGAACCTCGCCAAGGACACGCAGAATCTGCTGCAGCAGCAGGCGCGCACTATCACCGAGCTGCAGAACGGCCTCATGCGCACGCGCATGGTGCCGTTCCAGCGCCACGTGCAGCGGCTGGCGCGTATCGTGCGCCAGGCGGCCGCCGAGACCGGCAAGCGCGCCGAGCTCACCGTCGAGGGCGCCTCCGGCGAGCTCGATCGCCAGGTGCTCGAGCGCATGCTGCCGCCATTCGAGCACATGCTGCGCAATGCCGTCGTGCACGGCATCGAGAAGCCCGAGGAACGCATTCGGCGCGGCAAGGCCGACATCGGGCGCATCTCCCTCGAGCTGCATCGTGAAGGCGCAGAGGTCATGGTGCGCCTGAGCGACGATGGCGGCGGCATGAACCTCAGGGCGATCCGCGACAAGGCGCAGACGCTGGGCCTGATCGGCGCGGGCCAGAGCTTGAGCGACGAGGAGGCGATGCAGCTGATCCTCGAGCCCGGTTTCTCCACCGCCGGCGCCATCACCCAGCAGGCCGGGCGCGGCGTCGGCATGGACGTGGTCGCGACCGAGATCAAGCGCTTGGGCGGAGCGCTGCACATGGAGACCAAGGCGGGCGAAGGCACGGTGTTCACCATCCGGCTGCCCCTCACGCTCGCCATCAGCCATGCGCTGGTGGTGCGCACCGACGAAGAGTATTACGCGCTGCCGCTGCCCACGGTCGAAGGGGTGCTGCGCCTCTCGAAGTCCGAGGTCGCTGCGCACCTCGGGCGCGATGCGGCCGCCTTCGAGTACGGCGGGCAGAAGTACCGCTTCCAGCACCTGGCGTCGTTCGTGGGAGTCGCGCCCGCTGAGCTGCCGGGGCAGGACGTGACAATTCCGGTGGTGCTGGTGCGCGCAGGCGAACACTCCACCGGGCTGGTAGCCGATGAGCTGGTCGGCAGCCGCGAGATCGTCGTGAAGCCGGTCGGCCCGCAGATCTCCAGCATCCGCGGCATCTCCGGCGCCACCATCCTGGGCGACGGCCGCATCGTCATCATTCTCGACATCGGGTCGCTGGTGCGCGCCGAGTGGCGCGCGCGCGCCCAGATGCCGGCCCTGCACCGCGACCGCAGCGGCGACCGGCGCACCTTCGCCCTGGTCGTGGACGATTCGATTACCGTGCGCCGCGTGACCCAGCGCCTGCTCGAGCGCAACGGCATGCGCGTGCTGACTGCGCGCGACGGCATGGACGCGGTGGCACTGCTGCAGAGCAACGTCCCGGACGTGATCCTGCTCGACATCGAGATGCCACGCATGGATGGCTACGAGGTCGCGGCCCACGTGCGCAACGACCCGAGGCTCAGGGACGTGCCGATCATCATGGTCACCTCGCGCGTCGGCGAGAAGCACCGCGCGCGCGCCATCGAGCTCGGGGTCGATGACTATCTCGGCAAGCCCTACCAGGAGGCGCAGCTGCTCGATGCGATCGCGCCGCTCGTGGAGCGGCGCCGGGCGGCGGCCCGCACCCAGACGCTGGCCGCCGGCGCCTCCGGGACCTGACGCCGGCGCGGATCCGAAGCAGGGGAGCAGCAGCAAAGTGGCCGAGCGCGTCGCCGAGATCTACAGCCTGCTGGTTCCGCTCGTCGACGGGCGGCTCATCATCCCGCGCGCCTGCGTGGCGGAAGTGATCGGCCTGCAGACGCCCTCCGAGATGACCGGTGCGCCGCCGTGGTACATCGGCACCGTGCCGTGGAACGGCAAGGCCGTGCCGCTCGTATCGTTCGAAGGCGCCTGCGGCCAGATGATTCCGCCGGCGAGCGGCCGCACGCGCATCGTCATCCTGCATGCGCTCGGCACGCGCGTCGAAGGCGGCAACTTCGCAATCGTCTCGCAGGGATTCCCGCAACTGGTGCGCGTGAGCTCGGACGTGGTGCGCGCCGACAACTCGCGCGTGTTCCCCGAGCGCATGCCGGTCATCTGCCAGATCCGCATGGTGAACGAGACACCGCTGGTGCCGGACCTCGAGCGCCTCGAAGAAATGATCGCGGAAGAGACCAGTATCAGCGCATAGCGCGGGCCTGCCCCCGATCACACCCACCGGCTCAGCGAATGGGGTTGTCTCCCTGATCCGCAGGAGCCTGCAGCTCGCGCGCTCGCACCCCGCTGTGGGAATCTTCTAGAGGTCTCCGAACTGCCGCTGCAGGAGGGCGAGCGCAGCGATCGCTGCGGTCTCCGTGCGCAACACGCGCGGACCCAGGCGTACGGGGATGAAGCCCGCGGTCCGCGCAGCCTCCTGTTCCGCCTCCGCCAGTCCGCCCTCCGGACCGATGAGCAGCGTGACGCCCCCGGCGGGTCGCGGCACCTCGTCGATCCGCACTGCAGCGGCGGGCGAGAGCAGCAGCCGCGTGCCCGCGAGGGCATCGGCGGCGGGGGCGGCCTGACCGCCGGCCGCGGCGCGTCCGCCACCCGTGCGCAGAAAGTCGCGCAGGGTTGCCGGCGCCATCACTTCCGGCAGGCGATTGCGGCCGCTCTGCTCGCAGGCGGCGACGGCAATGGCGTGCCAGTGATTGAGCTTGCGGTGCGCCTGCTGGGCATCGAGCCGCACCACGCTGCGCTCGGTAAGGAGCGGCTGCAGCTGCGTCACGCCGAGCTCGGTCGCCTTCTGCACCACGAGATCCATGCGTTCCCCGCGCGAGAGGCCCTGCGCAAGCGTGATCGCCAGCGGCGATTCGCGCTCCGCTGCGCGGTGCTCGCCGATGGCCACCGTCACCACGCCCGCCTGCGACTTGTCGATGCTGGCGGCGTGCTCGCCGCCGCGGCCATTGAAGAGCGTGAGCGCATCGCCGGTGCGCAGGCGCAGCACGCGCGTCACATGGCTTGCGGCGCTCCCTTCCAGCGTGATGCGCGTGCCGGGCACGAGCGGTGCATCGACGTAGACGCGCGTCAGTCGCATGTGGCGCGCTCGATGCCTTCGCGCGCGACCTCCACGATGAGATCGATCTCCGCGCGCGTGATCACGTACGGCGGCATGAAGTACACCACGTTGCCGATCGGGCGCAGCAGCACGCCGCGTGTCAGGGCATGACGATAGATGGCAAGCCCGCGGCGCTCCTGCCAGGGATACGGTGCACGGGTAGCCTTGTCGGCGGTGAGCTCGATCGCCACGATCATGCCGCGCTGGCGCACCTCGGCCACGTGCGGGTGATCCTCGAGGACCCGGGCGCGCGCGCCCATGTGCTCCGCGAGCGCGCGATTGAGCTCGAGGGTGTGATCCTCGCGGAAGATGGCGAGACTTGCGAGCGCTGCGGCACAGGCAAGCGGGTTCCCGGTGAAGCTGTGCGAGTGCAGGAAGGCCTTGAGCTTCACGTAGTCATCGTAGAAAGCCTCGTACACCGCTTGCGTCGTCAGCACTGCCGACAGTGGCAGGTAGCCTGCGGTCAGTCCCTTCGACAGGCACATGAAGTCGGGGCGGACGCCGGCCTGCTCGCAGGCGAACATGGTGCCCGTGCGCCCGAAGCCCACCGCGATCTCATCCGCGATGAGATGAACCTGATGGCGGTCGCAGGCCTCGCGCAGCAGCCCCAGGTACACCGGATCGTACATGCGCATGCCGGCCGCGCACTGCACCAGAGGCTCCACGATCACTGCGCAGGTCTCATGCGCGTGTGTGGCGAGTGCCGCTTCCATGTCGGCGAAGCGGCGTCGCGAGTGCTCCGCCCAGCTCTCTCCGTTCGCGCGCTCGAAGCAATCGGGCGAGGGTACGGTGATCACCTCCATCAGCAGCGGACGGTAGATCTCCTTGTAGAGCTGGACGTTGCCGACGGCGAGCGCGCCGAGGGTCTCGCCGTGGTAGCTGTTGGAGAGCGTGATGAAGCGGCGCTTCGCACTCTTGCCGCTGTTACGCCAGTAGTGGAAGCTCATCTTTACGGCCACCTCGATGGCGGAGGAGCCGTTGTCGGCATAGAAGCAGCGCGTGAGCCCCGCCGGTGCGAGCGCGGTCAGGGCTTCCGAGAGCTCGATCACCGGCTCATGCGTGAAACCGGCCAGGATCACCTGCTCGAGCTGCTCGAGCTGCGCGCGCACCGCGGCGTTGATGCGCGCGTTGGCATGGCCGAAGAGATTCACCCACCAGGAGCTGATGGCGTCCAGATAGCGCCGGCCCTCGTAGTCCTCGAGCCACGCACCCTCGCCGCGGCGGATGGGGATGAGCGGCAGCTGCTGCTCGTGATCCTTCATCTGCGTGCACGGATGCCACACGTGGGCGAGGTCGCGTGCCACGTAGGCGCTGTTGGCGGAAGTCAGGCGGGTCATTGTGGCATGGTAGCGAAGAGCTTCAGCCGCTGCTGGCCCATGCAGTCGAGACGGGTGCCGCAAGAGGAGTGTCGCAGGCACCCGCCCGCTTGTGCCGGATATAAGATGTGCCCGTGAGCAGCTACGTTCCGGTGGGTCGGTTCAGGGCATTGCGGATCGATGCCGCCACAGGCCTGCTCGCGGGCGCCCGCCAGGTGCTCTCGCCCCACTTCGACGAGCGGCCGGCGGGCATGGCGCCGGAGCTGTTCGTGGTGCACGGCATCAGCCTGCCGCCGGGGGAGTTCGGTGGACCGTGGATCGATCGGCTGTTCACCGGCACGTTGCCGGCCGAGGCGCATCCGTACTTCC
Organism: Steroidobacteraceae bacterium; assembly: GCA_035937715.1. GTDB lineage: Bacteria > Pseudomonadota > Gammaproteobacteria > Steroidobacterales > Steroidobacteraceae > 13-2-20CM-66-19. The sequence goes on from DASZHQ010000092.1 coordinate 22,261, forward strand.
GCGAGATCGCCGGGAAGCGCGTTTCCGCGCACGCGCTCATCCGGCGCGACGGTGCGATCGTGCAGTACGTGCCGTTCGGCGAGCGCGCCTGGCATGCCGGGAAATCGGAGTATCGCGGCCGCAGCAGCTGCAACGACTTCTCGATCGGAGTGGAGCTCGAAGGGACCGACGAGACCGCCTACAGCGATGCGCAGTATGTGACGCTCGCTGTGCTGGCCGCGGCGCTGCTGCAGGCTTATCCCTCGCTCTCCACGCAGGCCATCGTCGGCCACAGCGACATCGCACCGGGGCGCAAGTCCGATCCGGGTGCGGCATTCGACTGGCCGCGCTTTCGCGCGTTGCTCGCTGAGCTCGCGAGCGAGCGCGGACGAGGCGTTATTTCCTCTTAGCGCGCTCGTGGCGCCAGAGAACTTCCGCGCCGCGCTCATGTCGCGCGAGCACCCGCGCGAGTACGAACAGCAGATCCGAAAGGCGATTCAGGTACTTCGCAACTTCCGGGCTCACGGTCTCGGCCCTGGCGAGCGTGCACACGCGCCGCTCCGCGCGCCGCGCGATGGCGCGCGCGAGATGGCAGGCGGCGGCGGCCGGACCCCCAGCGGGCAGTATGAATTCCTTCAGCGGCGGCAGCGCGTCGTTGAAGGCATCGAGCGATTTCTCCAGCCGCGCGACATGCTCCGCCGTAATGAGGTGATGACCCGGAATGCACAGTTCCCCGCCCAGGTCGAACAGCTCGTGCTGCACCTCGGTGAGGCGCTCTGCCACCGGCTGCGGCACGTTCGGCACGGCAAGCAGCACTCCCACAGCACTGTTGAGCTCGTCCACGGTGCCGTAGGCCTCCACCCGCACGCTGTCCTTGGGCGTACGGCTGCCGTCACCCAGGCCGGTCGTGCCGTCATCCCCCGTGCGGGTGTAGATCTTGCTGAGGCGGTTTCCCATGCCCCTATCCTAGCCAAACTCTGCTCGGGACATCGATGACTTAAACTGGCGCCGGTTCCTCGCCCTTCAAGCGAACATGCCATCCAGAGAACTGCAGGCGGCAATCGATGCGGCGCGCGCCGCGGCAGAGGTGATCCTGCCCTATTTTCAGAAGAATCCGGCCGTGCGCATCAAGCCGGACGCCTCGCCGGTGACCGAGGCGGACGTGCGCGCCGAAGAGGTGATCCGCGCGAGGCTCGCGCGGGAGTTTCCCGGTTACGGGTTCTACGGGGAGGAGACCGGACGGCACGCCATGGGGGCCGAGAGCATCTGGCTGGTCGACCCGATCGACGGCACCAAGTCCTTCGTGCGCGAGAGCCCGTTCTTTTCCACGCAGATTGCGCTGATGCGCGCCGGGGAGCTCGTGCTCGGGGTTTCCGGCGCGCCGGCCTACGGCGAGCTGGCCTGGGCCGAGCGCGGCGCCGGGGCTTTCCTGAACGGGCGCCGCATCCAGGTGAGCGCTGTTGCGGATCTCAGGGACGCGTTCTTTTCATCCGGCAACCTGAGGAGCCTGGCCCGCTCCGCGGGCTGGGC
>DASZHQ010000093.1:0-1649 GCA_035937715.1 Steroidobacteraceae bacterium
AATCCTGCCGCTATCGGCAGCTCGCTCGTCTTTGAGGGGCAGGCGTATTCCGTGGTCGGTATCGCCCCCGCCGGCTTCCAGTTGTCCGGCGACTCGGACGTCTTCACTCCGCTGGGGCAAAGCACCGACCCGCGAATGCGCAACCGCGAAGCACATTTTATTCACGCAATAGCGCGCTTGCGGCCAGGCTTTACAGTGGCTGCGGCGCAAGCGGAACTCACGTTGATCGCGCGCCATCTAGCCGAACAATACCCGAAGTCAAACGCCGGCCTGAGCATGATGGCGCACCCGCTGCAACAAGAACTGGTTGGAGATATCGGCTCCACGCTGTGGCTGCTCCTTTCCGCGGTCGGCCTGGTGCTGTTGATCGCTTGTGTAAACATCGCCAGTCTTCTACTCGCACGCGCTGTTTCGCGCGACCGCGAACTCGCCGTGCGCATTGCTCTCGGTGCCGGACGCGGCCGCCTGGCACGCCAATGCCTCACCGAAAGCGCAATGTTAGGTCTCACCGGAGGTATGCTCGGCGTACTATTCGCAGCGATCAGCATCCGTCCGTTTGTCCTCTTATGGCCAGGCAGCTTGCCGCGCGCCGAAGAAGTCCACCTCGACTGGCGCGTGCTCGTATTTTCCATCGGTGCATCCCTCTTCAGCGGTCTCCTTTTCGGGCTCGCGCCGGCCCTGCGTGTTCCCACACGCGGATTCGAGCAGGCCTTACGCGCAGGGGCGCGAAGCATCGCTGGAACCTCGCGGCGTTTACACAGCGCGTTTGTCGTCTCAGAGATTGCCCTCGCGGTCGTGCTGCTGGTCGCAGCCGGGATGCTTGGCCGCACGCTCCTATCGCTCTCGTCCCTCGACCCCGGTCTGAATATGCGCAATATATTGACCGCGCGCTTCGCCCTCTCTCCCGGCGCGATGGCCAGTCCCGAGCAGATCCGCGCAGCCTGGCAGGACGTAATCGATCGCGCTCGCACCGTTCCCGGCGTTGAATCGGTCGCGCTGACCGACATCATCCCCATGCGCGAGGGTGAAAACTCAGGCGGCTACTGGACAACACCTACGCCGCCGCCCCCGAATCAGGCTCCCATGGCATTGATGTCGAGCGTAACGCCCGACTACTGGAAGGTCATGGGCATTCCGCTCCTCTACGGGCGCTTCTTCAATGATCACGATCGCATGGGCAGTGAGCCGGTCGTCGTGATCGACGAGAATCTCGCCCAACATGCTTTCGGCACGAAAGATGCCGCTGGCAAACATCTTTGGGTTCAATTCATCAGGGATCGCCCGGTTGAGGTCGTCGGAGTCGTCGGCCACGTGCGCCATTGGGGCTTGGCCACCGACGATCAATCGCGTGTGCGCGATCAGATGTACTACCCCTTCGCCCAAGTGCCTGCACCGCTGCTTCAATTCTTTTCGTCGGTGATGTCGATTGCCGTGCGCACCACTGTCCCGCCGTTAAACCTCGTTCAGTCGTTGCGGCGAGAACTCCGCGGAGCCGCGCGCGACCAAGCCATGTACGAGGAACGCACCATGGAGCAGCTCGTCAGCGCGTCGCTCGCCCGGCAACGATTCCTGTTGCTCCTATTCGGCATCTTCGCCGCTCTGGCTCTCCTCCTCGCCTGCATCGGCATCTATGGCGTACTGGCCTACTT
>DASZHQ010000094.1:0-4269 GCA_035937715.1 Steroidobacteraceae bacterium
CGATGACCACGGCTCTCGCGGAAGCCTTCATGTCATTCCCTTTTCTGATAGGAATGCAACAGTAACACCTGCATAGGGCATGAGCCCGAAGGGCCTGGCGGCCGCCGCCAGCCACTCGCGAAAGTGCCGGGCCGTGCTCGAGGGAGTAAGCAGCAACACTCCCGAGGCCAGCGCGGCCATGACGACGGGCACCTGGACGATGATGGTGGCCGCGGCGCTGCCTGCCGGAAAGCCCGGCGGCTCGAGGTCCAGCCGACAGCCGCGCTTGAGCACTTCGCGGACCGCCGCTCCCGAGACATGAAGCGCCGTCAGGGCGGAGGAGAGCTCGAGCGCGACGCCGCAGCCGGCGCAGGCCGCGGCCCAGGACTGCGCAACGGCGCCAGGGGCAGCCGGCGGGGAGAGCACCAGCCAGCGCTCGGGCCGCACGCTGAGAATGAGACCTCCGGCGAGCAGGCCGACGCGGCCGCGCGGCGGCAACGGCGCAGCGCGCCGGGAGGCGACCTCGTGAAGGGCGGGTGCGCCGCCGCGCAGCGCTGCGATCTCGACGATGTCCGCCGGGCAGTCGGCGATCTGCACACCGCTGCCAGCGTTGGCTTCCGCAGGCCCTTCAGGCGCGGACACGCAGGTTCTCCGGATCGAGCATATGCGGGCTCACGATCTCGACCTCGGTCGTCTCACCATGAATGGGGGATGAGCCGATCAGGCGTGCGCCGATGCGCTGCCGTCCGCCCGACAGCAACGCCAGACCGACCCATCCCTCGAGCGCCGCTCCCGGCGTCGAGGAGGTCACGTAGCCGAGACTCGCGCTGCCCGCGCCCGGGGCGAGGAGGTGCATGCCGTTGCGCAGCCGGCGACGGCGATCGAGCGGGCGGACTCCGACCAGCTGCAGCCGCTCGGCCGCCTTCAGCCACGGACGCTGCGACAGGGTGCGGCCGATGAAATCACCCTGCTTCTTCAACAGCCGCTGAAAGCCAAGGTCATCGGCGCTGGTGTTACCGTTGAGCTCCGCGCCCGTGACGTGACCTTTCTCGATCCGCAGCGTGTTGAGCGCATCGAGACCGTAGGGGCGGATTGCGAAAGGCTGACCGGCTTCGAGCAGCGCCGACCAGGCCGTGAGCGCGTGGCTGGCGGGCACCGCCAGCTCGTAGGCGAGCTCGCCTGAGAAGGAGATGCGGAACAGCCGCCCGGGGATCCCGGCGATGGTCGCGACGCTCGCCGCCATGAAGGGAAATGCTGCATTGGTGAGATCGAGGTCCGACACGACCCGGGCCAGCACCTCGCGCGCGCGCGACCCCGCGAGCGCGAACTGCGCCCACTGATCGCTGACATCGGTAAGCAACACATCGAGCTCGGCACAGGTGCTCTGCAGGTGGAACTCCAGGTGCTCGAGAGTCACGGCGCTGTTGGCCGTCGTGGTCGTGACCAGGAAGTGCTGCGGCGCCAGCCGCGAGGTGGTGCCGTCATCGAGCAGCATGCCATCCTCGCGCAGCATGATGCCGTAACGCGCACGCCCGACCGCAAGGGTGGAGAACGTGTTGGCGTAGACGAAGTCGAGGAAGCGCGCCGCGTCCGGTCCCTGCACGTCGATCTTGCCCAGCGTCGAGACATCGGTGATGCCTACGGCGGCGCGTACCGAGCGTGCTTCCTCGAGCACCGACTCCCAGCCAGGGCGCGGCGAGTACACCAGCGGCCGCAGCCACAGTCCCGTGGGCACGAAGCTCGCGCCGGCGCGCTCGTGCCACTCGTGCAGTGGCAGTCGGCGTTTGGGCTTGTAATGCTCGCGCACCTCCCCGCCGGCGAGCGCGGCGAAGGGTACCGGCTGCGAGTAGGGGCGCGGCCTCGGCTGTCCGACCGCGGCTATCGTCACGCCGCGCGCCTGTGCCAGCACGGCGCAGCCGAGGAGGCCGCCGATCCTGCCTTGGTCGGTCGCCATCGCGTGGGTCGTGAAGCGCTTCATGTGCTCGACGTGCTCGTAGCCCTCGCGGCAGGCGAGCCGCACGTCCGCCGCCGTGACATCGTTCTGCAGATCGACGAATGCCTTGCCGCGGCCGTGCACTTCCCAGACGGCGCCGATCGGCGTCAGCTCCGGATCGGCAGGCACCTCGGTCGTCGTTTCCGCGTCCGCAGGCGCTGCCGGGCGCCCGAGCTGCGCGGCGATTTCGCGGGCGGCCGTGTCGCCCTCGCGCACCGCAGCCGCGAGCCCGAACACCCCGCGGGCTGCACCCGCCACGCGCGTGCTCGGCGGCACGTAATCCGGCACGAAGGCCGCGATGCTCTCCTCCCAGCGTGAGCCCGCACCGAGCTGTGTGGCGAGCGCCGTCAGCGGCACAAGTCCTCCCGAGAGCAGGAGACAGTCGGCCTCGAGCTGACGGCGTAGGCGCCCGTCCAGATCCGCAATCCTCACGCCGCAAACTGCTGCGCGCCCGAGTACGCCTTCGACGACTGCGCCGCCGTGGACCGTGAGGCCACAGGCCCGGGCGCGCTCGGCCGCGAGCGAGCTGCGCCGCACGTCGATGACGCCGGCGCAGGCGACGCCCGCGTCTGCCAGGGCGAACACCGCGTCGTAGGCTTCGTCGGTGTTCAGGAAGAACACGGGGCGGCGCCCGACCGCGACTCCATAGCGGCGCAGGTAGCTGCAGGCGGCGCCGGCCAGCATCACTCCCGGGCGATCGTTGCCGGGAAAAGCAATGAGCCGCTCGAGTGCGCCGGTGGCGAGGATCACTGATCGTGCCCGGATGATGCGCAGCCGCTCGCGCAACCCGCCGAACTGGCGCGACTCTTCGGGGGTGAGCGTTTCCAGCGCACCGAACACGCCATGGCCATAGGCGCCGAGCACCGCGGTGCGCGGCAGGCAGTGCACCGTCGGCAGCGCGCCGAGGGCTGCACAGGTGCGCTCGCGCCACGGGATCCAGCGCGGATCGAGTAGCGGACCGGCGCCGAGGATCACGTCCTGCTCAGCGAGTACGACCCGCAGGCCGCAACTGCCGAGTCGGCAGGCGGCGGCGAGGCCGGCGGCGCCTGCGCCGACCACCAGCACGTCCGTGTGATCATGCACGGTCTCGGCGGGGTCGGCGTGCCCGGGCACGATCGCCTCCAGCCGTCCAAGCCCCGCAGCGCGGCGGATCAGCGGCTCGTAGATCCGCTCCCAGGCCCACCCGGGAGCCATGAACGTCTTGTAGTAGAACCCTGCCGGCAGGAAGCGCCCGAGCAGGTCATTGATCGCGAGCGCATCGAATCTCAGCGAGGGCCAGCGGTTCTGGCTCTCGGCCGCCAGGCCCTCGTGCAGCGCAAGCGTAGTGGCGAGGCGGTTCGGCTCACGCCCCCTGCTGCCAATCACGTCGACGAGCGCACAGGGCTCCTCCGCTCCGGCGGTCAGGATGCCGCGCGGGCGGTGGTACTTGAAGCTGCGCCCGATGAGCTGCCTGCCGTTGGCAAGCAGTGCGGAGGCGAGCGTGTCGCCGGCGAGGCCCTGCAACGGCCGTCCGTCGAAGTGAAAGTTGATCGGTTGGGAAGTGTCTGTCAGAAGACCGCGCGCGATGCGGTGGGGACCTCTGGTCATCGGTCAACTTCCGCAGGAAGCGCCAGCGCCTCTCCCGGAGCCGCGACCGAGCCGATCTCGTGGCTCAGCGTGTGGCGGAGGACTTTGAGGAGCTTGCGGCAACCGCCGACATGCAGCCACCACTCCTGGTGCCAGCCGCGTGGATTGTCACGCTCGTAGACGTAGGCGTTGAAGGCCGCGACACCCGCCTCGGCGTCGGGACGCACGCGGCTGGCATCGCCGCGGTAACGAAACTCGCTCTCGTCTCGCTCGCCGCACCACGGGCAGGGAATTCTCAGCATCAGAGGGCTCGTCAGTCAGTGCAGGTACGGAAAGGGACCCACACCGCGCTCATCGACGGTGCGACCCGCGGCGAAGCGCCCGAGATCCAGATGGGATGCGAGCGGGTGCGGTGAGCCATGCGCGATCAGGTGCGCCGTAGTCAGGCCGCCGGCCGGAATTGCCTTGAAGCCCCCATAGCACCAGCCGCCATTCAGGATCAGCCCGGTGAGCGGCGTCTTCGAGATGATCGGGGAGCCGTCCATGGTCATGTCCATGACACCTCCCCATTGTCGCAACACCCGAAGCCGCGCCAGGCCGGGGAGCAGCGTCATGCCCGACGCCGTCACTTCCTCCGCCATGGGGAGCGTGCCGCGCTGGCCGTAGGTGTTGTAGCCGTCGATGGCTCCGCCGAACACCAGCCCTCCCTTGTCCGACTGGCTCACGTAGAA
>DASZHQ010000095.1:0-14743 GCA_035937715.1 Steroidobacteraceae bacterium
ATGCCGGTTATCACGAGCGCGTGGCGCGGCGCCAACACTGGCTCGCGCCCCTGTGGAGGCGGCTGTCCGGGATCACCGCGCGCGGCCCCGCGCTCGCCATCATCGCTATCGCCGCGGTGCTGGCGGCGCTCGGGTGGTGGAAGGGGCGCGAGACACCGATCGGCGATACGCAGACCGGCGTGCCGGAGCTGCGCCCCGACTCGCGCTACAACCGCGACAACGACGTCATCACTTCCAGGTTCAACATCGGCGTCGACCTGCTCACGGTGATCGTCGAGTCACATGAGCCAATGTGCGTCAGTCACGAGCTGATGAGTGCCGTGGACCGCTTCGGCTGGCACATGCGCAACGTCCGCGGCGTGCAGGACGTCATCACGCTGCCGTTCATCGCCAAGGTGGCGATCGCCGGCTGGAACGAGGGGAGCCTCAAGTGGCGCAGCATCCCGCGCGAGCAGACCCAGCTCACGCAGTCGACCCGCTATATCGAGACCAGCACGGGGCTGCTCAACGAGAACTGCGACGTGGTGCCGGTGATGCTGTTCCTCGCCGATCATCGCGCCGGCACCATCGAGCGCGTGGTGGCGGAGGTGAAACGCTGGCGCAGCCAGAACCCGCTCTACGGGGCGCAGGTGCGCCTCGCCGCCGGCAACGTCGGGGTGATGGCCGCCACCAACGAGACGGTGAAGGCCAAGGAGATCTGGATCCTCGCCGGCGTGTTCGCCGCGGTGATCGTTATGTGCCTGCTGACGTTCCGCTCGGTGGTGGGCACGGTCCTGGTGGTGGGGCCGCTCGCGCTGGTCTCGGTGCTGGTGTACGCCGTCATGGCGCTCATTGGCATCGGGCTCAAGGTCTCCACGCTCCCCATGGTGGCGCTCGGCGCCGGCATCGGCGTCGATTATGGGATCTATCTGTTCAGCCGCATGCAGGAGTTCCTGCACCAGGGACTCGTCGTGCGCGAGTCCTATGAGCGCACGCTGCGCGTCACCGGCGCGAGCATCATTTTCACTGGCATCACGCTCGCCATCGGCGTTGCCACCTGGGAGTTCTCGCCCCTCAAGTTCCAAGCCGACATCGGCATCATGCTCACCTTCATGTTCCTGGTGAACATGCTGGCCGCGATCATCCTGTTGCCGGCACTCGCCGCGTGGCTGATTCACCCGCTCGGGTTGCGCCCGGTACCGCCCGCGCGTCGCACTGCCTGACCCGGTAGCGTGGCGGCGCGGCCGGCCGCCGCTGGTGGCCCTGAGGTCCTTACTCGTCCCAGTGGGGGCCACTGCGCAGCCGCTTGGTGCGCTGCTGCCGGGCCTTTCGCTCGAGGCGCCGCTCACTGGCCGCGCGCGGAGGCTTCGTGGCTTTGCGGGGCCGCGGCGCCACGAGCGCACGGCGGATGAGATCGGCGAGCCGCGCCTCGGCTTCGCGCCGATTGTGCTGCTGGGTGCGGTGATTGCGCGCGATGATGAGGATCTCGCCTTCCGCGGTCAGGCGGCGCCCGCTGAGCATCCTCAAGCGCGCCTTGACGCTGTCGGTTAGCGCGCTGCTGTGCGCCAGGTCGAAGCGCAGCTGCGCCGCCGTCGCCACCTTGTTGACGTTCTGGCCGCCGGGGCCGGAAGCCCGCACGAACGACACCGACAGCTCGTCGTCCGGGATCTGCACGCCAGCGGCAACCGGCAGCGGCACGGGCAAGTCAGTCGGCGGCCCGGTCCGACCCGGCCGGGGGCGCCTCGTGGGGGGTGAGGCCGGCCAGCGCGCGCGGTCTGCGTTCTTCCATGACGCGGGTGTCCTGCTGCGGCACCGGGATGGTCACGCCGTGGGCGCGGAAAATGCGCCAGATGGCGCGGTTGACGTCCGAGCGCACGTTGTTGACGCCGTTCACGGGATCGGCGATCCAGAAGCGGATCTCGAGCCGCATGCCGTTGTCGTCGAAGCTGATGAGGCGGGAGACGGGCGGCGGGTCGCGCAGGATGCGCGGGTGGTTTTCGGTGGCCTGCATCAGCAGCTGCAGCGCAACCTCCGGGTCGTCGTCGTAACTCACCAGCACCGGAAGCTTCAGGCGCACCCGCTGATCCGAGTAGCTCCAGTTGATGAAGGAGGTGTTGATCAGGTTCTGGTTCGGTACCAGCGTGTCGACGCCGTCGCGGTCGCGCACCACCACATAGCGCCCGCGCAGCTCCTGCACCCAGCCGAAGTTGCCGGTGCCCGCGCCGTCGTGGGTGGTGAAACTGATGACGTCGCCGGGCTTGATGGACTTGTCCATGAGCAGCACGAAGCCGCTGACGAAGTTGCTGGCCACTGACTGCAGGCCGAAGCCGAGTCCCAGGCCGATAGCGCCGGTGAGCACGTTGAGAGTGGTGACATCGACGCCGGCCGCGTTGATGCCCAGCAGCACGCCAAGTGCCACCAGGAGGAAATAAGTGAACTTCGAGACCCCGACCCGCGTCGAAACGGCCAGCTGGTCGAGACGCATCACGTGGCGCTCGATGGCACGCGCGATCAGGCTGGCCACGACGACGAACGCCGTGACCACCACCAGCCCCTTCAGCAGCCCCCACAGGCTGAACTGCGTTTTGCCGGGCACGAGACTCACGCGGTTGAGGGCGGCTTCGAGCGCGTCCAGCCAGCCCAGTATCGCCGCTGCGGCAACGGCCCACAGGACGAGCGTGATGCGCGTCCCACGGCTGCGCACCCAGGAGCCCGGCCCGAGCAGCAGGCCGAGGACAAACACGCTCAGGCGCAACAGCAGCAGCACCGCCATGATCTGCACCGCACCATCGAGCAGCGCCGTGGGTGTCTCGAGAGCGCCGAGCACGACATGCGCGGCGAGCAGCGGGGCGAGCGCGGCCAGGATGGGCGCCAGGATCACGGCGCCTTCCAGGGCATGGTGCAGCCAGTGTGCCGGCAGCGGCAGGTCCGCTGCGGCGTCGCGCGCGCGCCGCTCGCGCAGCACGCGCGCAACGCCGAGCGCGACCAGCCCGGCGATGAGAACCGCAATGACGGTGGCGAGTCCCTGCGGGGAGGTGAGCTGCAGCAGAACGCCCCGGGCCGCGCGGTCGGCGCTTTCGGCGCTGTTCATCAGGCGTTCAGGTCCGGGATCAGCTGACTCTCGAGACGTGCGATCTGGTCCTTGAGCATCAGCTTGCGTTTCTTCAGGCGCTTCAGCTGCAACTCATCGATGTGCAGATCGAGCGACAGCCGCGAGATGACCTCGTCGAGATCACGGTGTTCGATACGCAGCTGGCGCAGCTTTTCCATGTTGCGGAACAGCTCGCGGTCGACGTTGTCTTCGGTTTCCGCCATGCAGAGATGGCCCAAGATCTTGCGGACCCCAAGCTTTGGGGGCCTGTAGCTGTTGGCGGCGAACGCCCCAAAGAAGCAGAGCTTAGCCGAGCGGCGCCCCGAGTGCCACGGCCGCAGCGGGCGACTTCCCCTCGCCCGCTCAGCGGCCCCGTCCGCGCTGCGGCGGGTGCCGGCGCGATCCCTTGTGGTCACGGGCGCCGCCGCCGTGACGGCGCCCGCCGGGGTGGTGGGCACGGTGGGTGTGCGGCGCGGCCACGACGGCGGTGGCCAGCAGCTCCGGGGCGATGGGGGCAAAGGGGATCTTGTGCCCAACATAACTCTCGATGTCCGGGAGCGACACCGCGTACTCCTCGCAGGCGAAACTGATGGCGTCGCCCTCGGCGCCGGCGCGCGCGGTGCGGCCGATGCGGTGCACGTAGTCGGGCGGGTCCTGCGGCAGGTCGAAATTGACCACGTGGCTGACGTCGGGAATATGCAGGCCGCGCGAGGCGACGTCGGTGGCTATGAGGACTGCCAGCTTGCCCTCGTGGAAGTCGCGCAGGAAGCGCAGGCGCTTGTTCTGCGGCACGTCCCCGGAGAGCGCCTGGGCATGAAACCCATTGGCCCGCAACACGCTCTCGAGCCGCTCGGCGGCGCGCTTGGTGTTCACGAATACCATGGTGCGGACCGCCTCGGCCTGGTGCAGCAGCCCGATGAGCAGCGGCACCTTCTCCTCCATGGAGGGGTAGTACATGATCTGGCGCACCTGATCCACGGTCATCTTGTCCGGCTCGATGCGCACCAGCTCCGGGTTGTTCATGTGCTCGTAAGCGAGCTCCAGCACCCGGTGCGAGAGGGTGGCCGAGAACAGCATCGACTGGCGGCGCTCGGGAGGGGGGAGGCGGCGCAGGATGTAGCGGATGTCGGCGATGAAGCCGAGATCGAACATGCGGTCGGCCTCATCGAGCACCAGCACCTGCACCGACCTCAGATCGAACACGTGCTGCTTGAAATAGTCGATCAGCCTGCCGGGCGTGCCGACCAGCACATCACACCCCTCGCGCAGCTGTTGGCGCTGCTTCTCGTAGTCGATTCCGCCGAATACGACGCAGTGCCTCAGGCCGGTGTGAGCACCGAGGGTGAGTGCATCGTGCTGGATCTGCACCGCCAGCTCGCGGGTAGGCGCCACGATGAGCGCGCGGATCGAGGTCCGACTGCGTGTCGGCGCCGCGCGACGCGTGAGCAGCCCCTGATAGAGGGCCACGAGGAACGCGGCGGTCTTCCCCGTTCCGGTTTGTGCCTGCCCGGCGATGTCGCGGCCGGCGAGCGCGCTCGGCAGCGTCTGAGCCTGGATCGGAGTGCAGGTGACAAAGCCGGCCTGCTGGATGCCCTGCATGACCTCTTCCCTCAGGCCGAGCGAGGCGAAGGTAACGGAATCGGAATGTGCTGCGATCATCAAATAGTTGATGTGTTATGGGAAAAATACCCCCGAGACTTGAAAAACGGGCCCGGAAGCGCTACAAAGTGACTCAGACAGCGGGCCCGCAGGTCCGCACCTGCCGGCCTAATTTCCTTAATTCCTTTAGGACCCATACTCAATCACTAAGCGTTAGTGTAACCGTTCAGCGCACTGTTCCGGCAGCGCATTTCACTCGTCTTCCTGCCGGCCGCGCCGGGTTTTCCCTGAGTCAAAGGTTCTTTCACGCTCTGCAGTGACGGAGGTTGAAACCGCGTGAGCAGCGCCCATATTGTGCACACCACGGACGCCACGTTCGCACAGGACGTCCTGAAATCCGACAAACCCGTATTGCTGGACTTCTGGGCTGAATGGTGCGGTCCGTGCAAGATGATCGCCCCGATCCTCGATGAGATCGCGAGCGAGTACCACGACCGCATCAAGGTCGCGAAAATCAACATCGACGAAAACCCGCAGACGCCGCCCAAGTTCGGCATCCGCGGCATACCGACGCTGATTCTCTTCAAGAACGGCACGGTCGAGGCGCAGAAAGTAGGCGCCGTATCCAAATCCCAACTCTCGGCATTTCTGGAAAGCAACCTGTGAGAGGCTATCTCGGCAATCAGGGCCGCAACCGGCCTAACAAGGGCCCGCGCCACGGCAACCGTGACGGCAACCGCGGCAACAACAACGGCGGTCGCCCGGACGAGATGATGCACGAGCCGGAGGTGTTCGAGGCCGACGACTCGGAAATCATCAGTCCCGCCGAGCTGACGCAGTCGCGCAGCTCGATGAATCTCACCGAGCTCAAGGCCAAGCCCATCCACGAGCTGGTCAAGATGGCGGAGACCATGGGGCTCGAGAGCCTGGCCCGCTCGCGCAAGCAGGACATCATATTCTCGATTCTCAAGGCGCACGCGCGCAACGGCGAGAACATCTACGGCGACGGCGTGCTCGAGATCCTGCAGGACGGCTTCGGCTTCCTGCGCTCGGCGGACGGCTCCTATCTTGCCGGCCCCGACGACATCTACGTGAGCCCCAGCCAGATCCGGCGCTTCAACCTGCGCACCGGCGATACCATCTCCGGCCTGATCCGTCCGCCGAAGGACGGCGAGCGCTACTTTGCGCTGCTCAAGGTGGGCGAGATCAACTTCGACTCCCCGGACAGCTCGCGCAACAAGGTGCTGTTCGAGAACCTGACGCCGTTCCATCCGACCAAGCGCCTGAAACTCGAACGTGGCAACGGCTCGACCGAGGACCTCACCGCTCGCACCATCGACCTGGTGGCGCCGATCGGCAAGGGCCAGCGCGGCCTGATCGTCTCCCCGCCGAAGGCCGGCAAGACGATGCTGCTGCAGAACATTGCCACCGCCATCACCTCCAACCATCCCGAGGTCTACCTCATCGTGCTGCTGATCGACGAGCGGCCGGAGGAAGTGACCGAGATGCAGCGCACGGTGAAGGGCGAGGTGGTCTCGAGCACCTTCGATGAGCCCGCCGCGCGGCACGTGCAGGTGGCCGAGATGGTCATCGAGAAGGCCAAGCGCCTGGTCGAGCACAAGAAGGATGTGGTGATCCTGCTCGATTCGATCACGCGCCTCGCGCGCGCCTACAACACCGTGGTGCCCTCCTCGGGCAAGGTGCTGACCGGCGGCGTGGATGCCAACGCGCTGCAGCGCCCCAAGCGCTTCTTCGGCGCGGCGCGCAACATCGAGGAGGGCGGCAGCCTCACCATCCTCGCGACCGCGCTGATCGACACCGGCTCGAAGATGGACGATGTGATCTACGAGGAGTTCAAGGGCACCGGCAACAGCGAGATCCACCTCGACCGGCGCATCTCCGAGAAGCGCGTGTTCCCCGCGGTCAACATCAATCGCTCCGGCACCCGCAAGGAAGAGCTCATCACCGACCAGGGTGAGCTCGCCAAGATGTGGATCCTACGCAAGCTCCTGCATCCCATGGACGAGCTGGCGGCGATCGAGTTCCTGCTCGACAAGATGAAGGACACGAAGTCGAACGGAGAATTCTTCGAGGCGATGAAGCGCTGATCGCGACGGACAGCCGCCGCTGCGCTCGTCGTATGCGGCCGGATGGCGGCTCCGCGATAGATGGCTCGGCTTCCAGTCACCGCTGTTGGGATCGCTCTGCCTGCGTTGTGCGCAGCCGCCAAGGCGGCTTCCTGCCTTCGATGCGGATGGCCTTGACTCCGCCTGAGTGTGCGAATCGAGTCACGTCGCCGGCCAGCGACGCTGGCTTCACTCTGCCGCACGTCAGTAAGATTCAGCTGGCCCGCGAGGCAGCGGGAGGGAGTCCAACTCGCATGCGCATCTGGCTAGCGGCCGCCGCGGTGTTGCTGGCAACGCAAGCCGCCCCGGCGCTTGCCGACCGCGATGCGCATTCGGGAGCGCCGCTGCCACCGCGCCGGCACGAAGCGTCGAGCCCCATCACGGATCACTTCTACATCCGTGCCACGTTTTACAGCCCGCAGCTGCGCACCAACTTCCGGTTCGATCCCTCCTTCGCCGCCCCTGGTGTCATCGGCACGCCGGTGAACGGGGAGAACGACCTGGGACTACCCAACCGCCTGCACCAGGGGCGGGTGGAATTCATGTTCCGCCTGCGCGAGCGCAGCCGGCTGCGCGTCGACTACTTCGATGCGGATCGCTCCGGCAGTCACACCCTTGCACATGATGTCGTCTTCGCCAATGAGACCTTCGCCGCCGGACAGCTGGCACAGACCTCGATCGACTGGCGCCAGTTCGACCTGACCTACACCTACTCGTTCATCCGCGACAGCCGCTTCGAGGTTGGCAGCGGTCTCGCCGTCTACTTCCTGCAGGTGGATGCCATCGGACAGGTGCCGGCGCAGTTTCAGCGCCAGGAAGTGACGGCGGCCACGCCCTTTCCCGCCCTGCCGCTCGATCTGATCTGGCGTCTTTCCAGCCGCTGGTCAGTGAGCGCGCGCGGCGCGTATCTGCAGGCGAAGCTGAGCCGCTTGCACGGCTGGTACGCCGACCTGCACGAGGACCTGCAGTACCGCTGCAACCCCTACCTCGCCCTCGGACTCGGTTATTCCTCGATCCGCGGCTCACTCACCCGCAGAGGCGGCACCTTCCCCGGCCAGTTCGCCCTGAGCATCAGCGGTCCGGAGGCGTTCGTGCGCTTTAGCTTCTGAAGCGCACGGCCTGCGCATCGTGCCCGTTGTGGGCGATCAGGCGCCGGCGGTCACGACGTAAGCGCGCGCAAAGCTCTCCGGCATGCGCGCCGCGCGCCCCGAGTCGAGATTGATGCACACGTAGTGGATGCGCGCTCGCGCCAGCGTCTCGCCGTCCGCGCTGCGCCGGATCTGGAAGTGCCGCTGCGCGCGCAGCCGCCCGTCGGCGCTCGCGATCCAGGTGGCCGCCTGCACCCGATCACCCCGCACGGCCGCGCGCAGGTAGTCGATCTCGATGCGCTGGGCCGCCATGCCGCGGCGCAGGGCGAGGCATTGCTCGAGTGGCACACCGAGGGCGGCGGAATGCGACCAGGCGGCGCGGTCGCACCATGTGAGGTAGATGGCGTTGTTGACGTGCTCGTAGGCGTCGACGTCCTCGGGTTGCACGGCCAGCTCGATCACGTGGGCGGCGGGACAGTCGAGGTTCGACATCTGCTGTGCTACTCCGCGAGGATCAGCCGCGCTCGCGCGCCACCGCCCGGTAGCCGATGTCGCGCCGGTACTGCACGCCCGGCCAATGAACGGCATCGGCCAGCGCGTACGCTGCACGCTGCGCTTGCACGACGCTCTCGCCCAGGCCCACCGCACACAACACCCGGCCGCCGTTGGTGAGCACCTTGCCGGACTCGAGCCGGGTGCCGGCATGGAAGATCTTGCCCGGCAGACACGCCGCGCGGTCGAGGCCTTCGATGACATCGCCGCGGCGCACGCGCTCGGGGTAGCCGGCGGCGGCCATGACGACCCCGAGCGCGGCGCGCGGGTCCCAGTCGGCGCGCACCGTGTCGAGCCTGCCGGCGAGCGCCGCTTCGCACAGCAGCGTGAGGTCGGACCTGAGGCGCATGAGAATCGGCTGCGTCTCTGGGTCGCCAAAGCGGCAGTTGAACTCGAGCACGTTCGGCGTGCCGTCGGGGGCGATCATGAGTCCCGCGTACAGGAAGCCAGTGTAGGGTATGCCCTCGTCGGCCAGTGCGCGCAGCGTGGGCGTGATGACCTCCTCCATGATGCGCCGGTGTAGGGCGGGAGTGACCACGGGCGCGGGACAGTAGGCGCCCATTCCGCCGGTGTTGGGCCCGCGATCGCCGTCGTCACGGCGCTTGTGATCCTGCGAGGTCGCCAGCGGCAGTGCGTACGTGCCGTCGGCAATGACGATGAAGCTCGCCTCCTCGCCCACGAGGAACTCCTCGATCACCACCTCGCGTCCGGCATCGCCGAACTGACCGGCGAACATGGCCTGCGCGGCGGAGAGCGCCTCGTCGATCGATGCGGCGATCACGACTCCCTTGCCGGCGGCCAGACCGCTCGCCTTCACCACCAGCGGCGTGCGCTGGCGGCGCACCCAGGCGGGATCGAAACTGGCGCGGGTGAAGCTCGCCGCGCGCGCCGTCGGAATGCCATGGCGGCGCATGAATTCCTTGCTGAAGGCCTTGGAGCCCTCGAGCTGTGCGCAGGCGCGGCGCGGCCCGAAGCACCTCAGCCCGGCCGCCGCGAAAGCATCCACCACGCCTGCGACCAGCGGGCCTTCCGGGCCGATGATCGTGAGATCGATGCGCTCGCGCAGCGCGAGCTGCACGAGGCCCGCGGTATCCTCCGTGGCGACGGCGGCGTTGCGCACCTTCGGTTCGCCGGCGGTGCCGGCATTGCCCGGAGCGACCAGTACCTCGGCGACGCGCGCCGCGGCGGCGCACTTCCAGGCGAGCGCGTGCTCGCGGCCGCCTCCGCCGACGATCAGTACTTTCATCAGTGACGGAAGTGCCGCATGCCGGTGAATACCATGGCCATGCCGTGCTCATCGGCGGCGGCGATGACCTCGGCGTCGCGTTTGCTGCCGCCGGGCTGGATCACTGCGCGGATGCCGTAGCCGGCGGCGACGTCGAGATTGTCGCGAAACGGCAGGAACGCATCCGACGCCATCGCCGCGCCGGCCAGCGCGAGCTTCTCATCCGTCGCCTTCATGGCGGCGAGGCGCGTCGCGTAGACGCGGCTCGTCTGTCCTGCACCCACCCCGAGGGTCGCCTGATCGCGCGCGAACACGATGGCGTTGGATTTCACGAACTTGGCCACTCGCCAGGCGAAGCGCAGGTCCGCAAGCTCGGCGGGCGTCGGCTGGCGGCGCGTGGCTACCGTGAGCGACCCTGGTGCGAGGTCGGCGAGATCGCTTGACTGCGCGAGCACTCCGCCGCTGACGCTGCGCAACTCGAGCTGCTCGCCCGCCGCGGGGCGCAGCTCGCCGAGCGCCAGCACGCGTACGTCCGGCTTGCCGGCCAGCAGGCGCGCAGCGTCGGCGTGCACCGCGGGGGCTGCGATCAGCTCGACGAACTGCCGTGTGCTGATCGCCGCGGCCGTGGCCGCATCGAGCTCGCGGTTGAACGCGATGATGCCGCCGAACGCGGACGCCGGGTCGGTGCGGTACGCGCCTTCGTAAGCGCCCAGCAATGTCGCGGCCAGCGCGACTCCGCACGGATTGGCATGCTTGACGATCACGCAGGCGCAGCCCTCGAACTGGCGTACGCACTCGATCGCCGTATCCGCGTCGGCGATGTTATTGAACGACAGGTCCTTGCCCTGCAGCACGCGCGCGCTCGACACGTTCGCGTCGCCCGCCCCGAACGCCTCACGATAGAAGGCCGCGCGCTGGTGGGGGTTCTCCCCGTAACGCAGCTCCTGCCGTTTCTCGAAGAGCAGCGGCAGCGTGGCCGGGAACGCTTCCTGCGGCTGCGGCTGCTGCCGCGCCAGCCAGGCGGCGACCATACTGTCGTAATGCGCGGTGTGCGCGAAGGCCTTCGCGGCCAGCCGCGCGCGCGTGGCGAGCTGGCTCCCGCCCTGATGGGCGTCGAGCTCGTGCAGCACGATCGCATAGTCGGCCGGATCCACCACGACCAGCAGCGACTCGTGGTTCTTGGCAGCGGCACGCAGCATCGCCGGTCCGCCGATATCGATGTTCTCGATGGCCTCGGCGTAGCCGCCGCCGCGGCCGGCGACGGTCGCCACAAACGGGTAGAGATTCACCACCAGAAGATCGATCGGGACGATGCCGTGCTGCGCCATCACGGCGTCGTCGATGCCGCGGCGCCCGAGGAGCCCGCCATGGATCTTCGGATGCAGGGTCTTCACCCGCCCATCCATGATCTCGGGAAAACCGGTATAGGCGGAGACCTCGCGCACCGCGACACCGTTCGCGGCCAGGAACTGGGCGGTGCCGCCGGTGGACAGGATCTCGATGTTGCGCTGCGCGAGGGCGCGCGCCAGCTCGAGTAGACCGTTTTTGTCGGAAACCGACAGTAGCGCGCGTCGCACGGGCCGCGGGGCGGGACTCATTCGGCAACGATCCGCCGCGCGCGGCGCGGACGCAAGCCGCGGCTTCAGGAGCCGGCGAGCCCGAACTGCTTCAGCTTCTTGCGCAGCGTGCCGCGGTTGATGCCGAGTATGCCCGCGGCACGGCTCTGGTTGCCCTGCGCGTAGTCGAGCACCACGCGAAACAGCGGCTCCTCGACCTCGCGCAGCACCAGGTCGTAGAGATGGGCGGGGCGATAACCGTTCAGGCTGGTGAAGTACTCGCTCAGGGCGCGCTCGGCATGATTGCGCAGCGGCAGATCGCGTCCGTGGGCTCGAGCGGCGCCGACTTCGCGTCGCGCCCTCTTCTTTGCGGTCATTGTGAGACCCCCCAGAAAGAAAACCATGCATCAGGCGGCGGCGGCCGCGTTCACCCAATCGTTGAAATGCCTCACCGCGTGCGCGAACTGTGCGGCCGTGTCGGGCGCCCCCATCAACTCCCGGCGCACCAGCGCCGGGGCGTCCAGCAGTTGCTCGCAATACCATCCGAGATGTTTGCGCGCAATCCGGACTCCGCTGTCCTCTCCGTAAAACAGGTACAGGGAGTCGAGATGCGTGAGGATAGTATCACGCACGTCGGCGCGCAGGAGTGCCGGATTCTGGATTCCCTCGCGCACATGATCATTGACAGCGCGAAAAATCCATGGCGCGCCCTGGCTTGCGCGGCCGATCATTACTCCGTCCGCGCCGGTGAAATCAAGTACCTCGCGCGCTTTTTGCGGCGTATCGATGTCGCCATTGGCAAAGACCGGAATGCGCACACGCGACTTGATGTCGCGAATAGTCTGGTACTCGGCGTTGCCGGCGTAAAAATCCGCGCGCGTGCGCCCGTGCACCGCGAGCGCGGCGATGCCGCACGCCTCCGCCAGGCATGCAATGTTCACGCCGTTGCGGTGTTCGCGATCCCAGCCGGTGCGAATCTTCAGAGTCACCGGCACGTCGACGGCACGCACGACCGTGTCGAGGATTCGCGCCACGAGCGGCTCATCGGTGAGGAGCGCCGAGCCGCACAACCTCCCGCAGACCTTCTTCGCCGGGCAGCCCATGTTCAGGTCGATGATCTGCGCACCAAGAGCCACGTTGGCGCGCGCGGCGGCGGCCAGTGCCTCGGGATCGGCCCCGGCGAGCTGCACCACGCGTGGCTCGGGCTCGCCCTCGTGGTCGAGGCGATGACGCGACTTGGACGTACTCCACAGGCGCACATCGGAGGTGATCATCTCGGAGGCCGCGAGCCCCGCGCCGAATCTGCGGCACAGCGTACGAAAGGGCCGATCGGTAACGCCGGCCATCGGCGCGAGCACGACGACCGAAGGCAGGAGGTGAGGTCCGATGCGCACGCCGGCCGTCTTCAGCGCGTGCTCGCGTCGTTCGCGCAGGCCACGCCGCCGCCGCGCGCCGGCAGGCAGGCGTCGATCTCGAACCCCACGGCGTTCGCTCCCGGATCCACGAAGCCCATCTCGGCATCGATGCGCTGCCCGCCGGCGAGGAGCGAGGACACCGGCAGGGCGTGAGGCAGATACGAGCGCGGCGCCACATCGCTCGAGGCGATGCGATTGCCGAAGCGATCCTGCAGCGTCACGCGCAGCAGAGGCAGCGGTTGCGGTTGCTGCGCCGCATTTTTGATGCTCGCCCGCACCGTGATGATTCCGGCGCTGCCCGGGTCCACCGAGGCGCCGAGCTGGCGCACGTCGTAGGCATGTAAGTCCCAGCGCGGCACCAGCGGCATGCCGAGCGATGCATACAAGGAGCTCAGCGGGCGATTAAGCGGCGCGGTGGCGGCCAAGTCATCGCGATAGTGGTGCGCGATCTGCGCCAGCAGGACGAGCACGGCGCAGGCGGTGGCGCCGCCCCAGAGATAGGGACGTGATGGCGCGAGTGCGGCGTCGTCCGGATCGTCCGCCGTAAGAGCCCCGCTATCTGGGGCGAGATCGAGGAGTGCCGACGCAGAATGGTGCGCGCTGTGCGCATGCGCGGCCGCTGTCGCCTCGACCGGTAGGCGCCTGCGAGGCGCCCAGCGCGCCGGGAGCGTGGCGGAGGTCGCGCGCGCCGGGCTCTTCGCAGGCCCTGCGGAAGGCGCCCCGCCCGCTGCGTCCCGTGGCGGCTCCGGAAGCCGGGGCGAGGCCGGCTGCGTCTTAGCCGTCGCGCGCGCGGGTGGCCCGTCCTCGGGCGCCGGCTCGGCCGGTGCCGCCTCGAAGTGCAGCATGGTCGCGAGGAAGTCCGCGTCGACCTCCACCTCGGCGTGCGAGTCGGAGAGCTCTTGCGCGGGCTCTCCTGCCGCGATCAGCGCCTTGAAGGATCCGGTCGCCGCCGTCCAATGCGGATCGGGCGTCGACTCGACGAAGACTGCGGTCACGTCGGTCTTTTCGGGATGGAATTCGAGCGCATCGTCCGCAATGACATCCTCCGCCATTGCATCCGCCGCGGCGGGCGAGGATCCGGCGGGTGCATCCGGCGCCGGCGCGCTTTCTACAGGTGGCAACAGCGCCGTTTCCGGCTCGGCCTGCGCCGACGCTTCCGGGGAGTGCGCGGGCGTGGACGGCTCGGTCGGCGCGGACGCGGCCGGCTCGCTTGGCGTTGGCGCGGCCAGCTCGGCTTCGCCCGCTTCCTCCGCCGCGTGGCGCTCGTCCGTCAGCTGCGCGAGCGCATTGAATACGCTCGAGCAACGCCCGCAACGGACGTAGCCCTGGGCGACGCGCAGATCGGCCGCCGTCACCACGAGCGTCAGGGCGCACTTTGGACAGACCGTAAACATGCTCACGAGGCGCGAGTCAACGGCGCCTCCCCGCGAGACACACCCAACCGTCGCGGTCGCCGAACCGTGTGACATCAAAGCATGCGGCATAAGTGTCTGTCACGTAGGCGGCCTCGGGCTCTATTAGGAGCGATGTGCCGAGCGCGCCCGGCAGGGGCGGCCGATCCCCCTCAGGCGTAAACAGGCATTTCACACGGGTAGCCGGCCACAGGCGCAATTCGCCCGAGGCGGGCTCGAGCAGCGGATCGTCGCGAGCGTCGACAAACGTTACCGCGCACGCCCCGCAGGCGAAGGCGGCCTCCTCGGCGGCTCGCGGGTCGAGCGACCCGAGATCGAACGACAGCTCGAGATACATTCCGCCCATTATGCGCCGGCAGCAGCCAAGCCTCTTTGCGGTGCGCACGCCGCCGACCGGGCGGGTCGGGCCGATCAACGCAATCCGAGCCGCCGTTCCAGATAGTGAATGTCCGTGCCGCCTTTCTGGAACGCGGCGTGATTGAAGATTTCCTGGTGCAGGGCCACGTTGGTCCTGATGCCCTCGATCACCATCTCGGCGAGCGCATTCTTCATGCGCGCAATGGCGGTCTCGCGCGTGTCGCCGTGCGCGATGATCTTGCCGACCAGCGAGTCGTAATAGGGCGGCACGTTGTAGCCCGAGTACACGTGGCTGTCGACGCGGATCCCCGGGCCGCCCGGGGCGTGCCAGAGACGGATCGGC
>DASZHQ010000096.1:0-1672 GCA_035937715.1 Steroidobacteraceae bacterium
ACCCGATCAACGATGAACTGCTCGGAGATGAGCTGCGAGACGTGGGCACCGAGCTTGCTCTCGACCAGGTGCAGCATCAGATCCAGCGGCGCGACCCCGCCGGAGCAGGTGAAGCGGTCGCGGTCGATGCTGAAGAGCTGGTCGCTCAGGTGGATGCGCGGAAACGCCTCGCGCAGCGCCGAGAGGTTTTCCCAATGAATCGTGGCGCGGTAGCGATCCAGCAGTCCGGCCTTGGCGAGCGCATAACCGCCGGTGCACAAGGCGCCCAACGGCACGCGCCGCTCGGCGAGGCGCTTGAGCGCCGCGAGGAGTTTGGGCGATACACCCGCCTGCACGTCGACCCCGCCGCACACGAAGAGAATGTCGACTGCACCCAAGGGCTCCAGAGGGATCGTGGGGGAGAGCTGCAACCCGTTGCTTGCCGGCGTCGGCTGCCCATCGAGGCTCACGATCGACCATTCGTACACCGTCTGGCCGGTGAGGATGTTCGCCATGCGCAGCGGCTCGACCGCGTTCGACAGCGCGATCATCGAGTAGCGCGGCAGGGTCAGAAACGCGAACTTGCTGCGGGGAAGTGCCACATGCCGGATTTTACGCCATTCTTGCCTGATTGCGACAGAAACCGGCCACCAGCCGTTGCGGAGCCGTCCCGCGTGATGCCAGGGGTGGCGGATGTCAGCGCAAGTGGCGGGCGCGCGGGCTGCACGGTCGAGGCCGCTACGCTTGTGCTTCGTGCTAACCTTTTTAACGACGGCGCAGAACCGATCCCATTTCCAACCCAGGGGCCCCCGTGGCGCAACCCGCCGAGGTCTTTATCAGTTATTCCCGTGAGGACGCGGGCCGCGTGCTCGATCTGGCCGGCAAGCTGCGCACAGCGGGGATGTCCTTGTGGATCGACCAGAGCGGCATCGACGCCGCCTCGCTCTGGAGCGAGCAGATCGTCAACGCGCTGGAAAGTGCCAAGGTGGTGTTGCTGATGGTGAGTGAGTCGGCGGTGCACTCGCACAACGTGCTCAAGGAAGTCATGTTGGTGAGCGAGCGTAAGGGGCACATCCTGCCGGTGCACCTTGAGCCGACGATAATTCCTCCGAGCCTGCGCTATCAGTTAGCCGGCATCCAGCACGTCGACTATTTCGTCGGCGCCGAATCCGATTCGACCCTCAAGGCGATCCTGCGTTCGCTCGAGCGGCTCGGCGTCAAGAGCGCGCCGCCGCCCCCACCCCGAGCCCCGGAGCCGAAGGCCGCAGGTTCGGCTGCCGATCACGCAGGTTCTGCGCCGCTGGCTGCGGCGAGCGGCGGACGCGGTGCGCTCGCGGTGATGCCGTTTGACAACATCAGCGCGGACCAGGAAACGGACTACTTCAGTGATGGCCTGACCGAGGAGCTGATAGCGCGGCTCTCGCGCGTGAGTGAGATTGAACTGGTGTCGCGCTCGGCGACCCGACAACTCAAGGAGCGCAAGCACGATTTGCGCGCGATCAGCGCGGAGCTGGGGGCGCGTTACGTGGTCGGCGGCAGCGTGCGCCGCTTCCAGGATTCGGTGCGCATCACGGTCGAGCTGGTGGATGTCGATAGCAACCGGCAGATCTGGGGAGAGACCTACAAGGGCAAGCTCGATGACATCTTCGACATCCAGGAGCAGGTGGCGAAGCAGATCGTCGAGGCACTGAAG
>DASZHQ010000097.1:0-18169 GCA_035937715.1 Steroidobacteraceae bacterium
CAGCCGCAAGGACTGGACGATCGGCGCGGATCTCGGCGTGGCCGTTGCCAAGAAGGGCGTGGGCCGGGAATACGACAACGAGACGCTCAGCAAGCCGGTCTTGGGGTTCGTATTCGGCGAGAAGGGCCTGATCGCGGACGCCTCCATCGAGGGTGCGAAGCTGACCCGCCTGCCCGAGGCGCAATAAGGACGCATAGCAGCGTGGACCGGGCGGGCGCCGATCGCGCGAGCTGCGCCGAGCTTGGTGCCTACGGCTGATCGTCTGCGTAGAAGGACTCGAGCGCGTCCAACTGCTGCTGGTGCCAGGCCCGCCCGGCACGGATGACCGTGCCGAACTCGAGGTAGGACTCGGTGGCGCGGTCGTATGCGGGCCAGCGGGCAAGACCCGGCCCGTTGGGGTCACCGCTCGCGGCGAATCGTGCCCAGGTCCGTAGCAGCGTCGCAGACAGTTGCAGGTCGCTGCGATCGGGCGCGGGGTGCTTGACGAAGCTCGGCTGCGCGAGGGAGCCGAAGACGAATGGCAGCTCCTCCGAGTGAGTGGCCGGCTGCGCTCGGCCGGCAACACTGTGGCTGAACACGTAAGCATAGGTCTTGGGCTGCCGCCGAGCGATTCCGCGCGCAATCAATCGCGCGCTCTCGCCGAACATAGCATCGCCCAGGAGCGCAGAGGCGGCCGTGGTGGCGGCTGCATCGGTCGCGCCAGACTCGAGCCGCGGCAAGTCAGGCGCCAGTGGACCAAACCTGTCCCGGACCCACGCTCGGTAGCCGGCGACGGTTTCCTCGCCCGTGAACATCCTGCCTTCGTCGGCATTGATGCCGACGATGGAGGGCACCGCATGCACGGCGCCGCGGCGAAACGCGGTGCGCGGCTGCAGCGGCACGACGTAGCCGTCGAGGATCGGAGCGGGAAACGCCACCGCCAGGAGATCGCTGGCGGTGCGCGGGAAGAAGTCCACGTTGTGGGCCAGAAGTTGCGCGGCGCTCAGGTCGCGCAGGGCCGTCACATCCGCTGCGAGGGAGGCACCACTCTTCTCGGCAACATCGAGAGTGGCGAGCGGCGCTACCACCGGGCTCTGCAGAATTGCCTGGGCGAACAGCCCCTGGGCGAGGGGTGAGGTCATGAGTACGGCGATCGAGACCGCGCCCGCCGACTCGCCGAACACGGTCACCCGATGCGGGTCGCCGCCGAAAGCCGCGATGTTGGCCCGTACCCACTTGAGTGCGGCGAGTTGGTCGAGCAGGCCGTAGTTGCCGGAAGAGCGCTGCGGCGATTCCGCGGACAACATGGGGTGCGCGAAAAAGCCGAAGATCCCGACGCGGTAGTTGAAGCAGACCACGACCACTCCCTGCGCAGCGAGCCTCGTGCCGTCGTAGAGCGGATAGGCGCACGAGCCGCCGATGAATGCGCCGCCGTAGATGAAAACCATCACCGGGCGGCGCGCGCCGCGTGCGTGAGCGGGCGTCCACACGCTCACCGTCAGGCAATCCTCGCTCGCTTTCTGGCCGGTGGGAATCACGTAGGGCGTCTGCATGCAGTCATCGCCAAAGCGCGTCGCATCGCGCACCCCCGGCCAGGCAAGAGGCGGCTGCGGCGCGCGCCAGCGCAAGGGGCCGGTGGGGGCTGCGGCGTAGGGGATTCCCTTGAAGGTGAGAACTTCACCGCCGCTGCCGGAAACGGCGCCCGTGGTCGTGCCGATAATGACGGGGGCCGGCTGCACGGGCGCGGCACCTGCCCTTAACGACACGAGCGAGACGAGTAGTGCCGCGAGCATCAGGTACGGCGCCCGAAGCGGGCAACGTTCGGGTCTCATTCGCCGCTTCTGCGAGGATAGGGCGCCAGGGCGTCGATGACGAGACGCTGGATGGCGCTATCGTCAGCGGCCAGACACACGGCGACATTGGGCTCCCCCTCGCTCGGCCGGGTGTAACCGTGCGGGTCGACGTCGATGCGCATCGGCGTCAGGGGGCAGCTCGAGGGCTGCAGCAGCCACACAACCGGCACTACATCGAACAGCGTGGGGGTGATCTGGCCCCAGCCGTTGAGGAGGCGCCACTGGTGGTAGAGCAGCGCCAGGGCATCGGATGCGGGTGAGCCATACGCGAACAAGCGCTCACGCCGAACTTCGTCGAACTTGATCTGCGTGGAGTCGAGCGGAAACATCCGCACCGGCACCCGCGATTGCAGCAGGATCACCAGGCCCTGTGGAGCCGAGGCGACGTTGTATTCGGCGCTGGGCACGCTGACCGGAATCACTCCGCCCTGGTTGTATCCCGCATGGATCGAGCCGCCCATCATCACCACCTGCCGCAGCTGGCGCAGGGCATCGGGATCGCGCCGCTGCAGCGCTTCGATATTGCTAAGGGGCGCCAGGGCAACGAGGGTGATCTGCCCGGGGCGCTTGCGCGCCTGGTCGCGGATGAAAGCGATCGCATCAGGCGCCGCGGAGTTGTCGGTGGCGCCCAGCGCCCACCGCCTTTGCGTGAATGGAGTCGGGTCGGCGGTGGCCGGTCCCTCGGCAACCACCACGTCCCGGCGGCCGAGCGTTGCGAGGAGCCGGCGCACCAACAGCACGCGGGTGTGCGTGTCTCCCCACGCGGTGGTGATACCTAACACCTCAAGACGCGGATCCTGCAGTGCGATGGTGAGCGCGAAAGCGTCGTCGATATCATCGCCTACGTCGGTATCGATGATGACGGGCAACGGTCGACCGCCGGAAGGCTGGGCAGCGTGCGTCAGCGCGGTGCGCGTCAGCGTCAGCAGCGCCACGCACAGCAGCCAGGCAGACTTCGTCGGGAAACTGGTCATCAGCGCACCGCCAGTCCTTTCGCTAGGCCAGGTAGATGAAGCGTGCGATGCACAGCGCCGCCAGCAGGTACACCAGCCAGTCACCCCGGTGCGCCTGCCCGCGTACCAGCTTCAGGATCGCATGGCTCGTGATGCCGAACGCCAGGCCGTTGGCGATCGAGTAAGTGAGCGGAATCATGATCACGGTGAGGAAGGCGGGTATGGCGATGGCGGGATCCGCCCAGTCGACTTCCGCAAGCGCCCCCATCATCAGCGCTCCGACCAGGACAAGTGCCGGGGCCGTGGCGGCGGCGGGAATGGCCTGCACCAGCGGGGCGAAGAACAGCGTACACAGGAACAGGATTCCGACCACGACGCTCGTGAGCCCGGTGCGCCCGCCCACGGCAACACCTGCAGCGCTTTCGATGTAACTGGTGACCGGGCTGGTGCCCGCAGTGGCGCCCACCAGCATCGAGACGGAGTCGGCCAGCAGAATGCGGTTCAGTCGCGGGATGGATCCATCGGGCGCGATCAAACCCGCTTTCTTGGTGACCGCGACCAGCGTGCCGATGTTGTCGAACATGTCGACGAAGAGAAAAACGAACATGATCTCGAGGAGCGATACTCCCAGGCCGCCTCTGAGGTTCAGGGCCTGCCGCACGTCGAGCTTGAATGCCACTGCCGAGAGATCGCCGAGGCTGTAGGCTCCGGGCGAGAAGTGCGACACACCGCAAGCCCAGGCGATCGCCGCCGTGAGCAGGATTCCTGCGAGCATGGCGCCCCTGAAGCCCCACGCCTGCAGCGCCGCGATCACGACCAGCCCCAGCATCGCGATCGCGGCCGTGGGAGCGGTGAGGCTCCCCAGGCCGACCATGGTGCCGGGCCTGGCAATGATGATCCCGGCGTCGGCGAGACCGATAAAAGCGATGAAAAGGCCGACGCCGCCGGCAACGGCGGCAAACAGAGAGCGCGGCACGGCGCTCACGATCAGCTGCCGCATGCCCGCCACGGTGAGGACGAAGAAGGCGACACCTGAAAGGAACACGCAGCCGAGCGCCGTCTGCCAGGGCAGCCCCATGCCCTTGACGACCGTGTAGGTGAAGTAGGCGTTCAATCCCATTCCGGGAGCCAGGGCCAGCGGGTAGTTCGACAGCAGCCCCATCAGGATGCTGCCGAAGCCCGCGGCCAGGCAGGTCGCGACAGCCACGGCCGCAACCGGCATGCCCGCCGCCCCGAGGATCACCGGGTTGACCACGACGATGTAAGCCATCGTCAGGAAGGTGGTCAGCCCGGCGACCAGCTCCGTGCGCAGCGTGGTTCCATGGCCTCTGAGGTCGAAGAGGCGTTCGAGCATGCCGCCGGCTAGAACCTCATGCTGAACTGCCCGCCGATGATGCGCGGATCGTTGATGAACCCGGTGAAGTTCTCGAAATTGATGCCGCCGACGTTGCGAATCTCATTGGTGCAGTTACGGCAGAAGGCCGCGATTTCGTACTTCTTCTCTGCCCAGGTGTAGCCGATGCGGGCGCCGAGCTGGTACAGGGGCGGACCGACGAATTCCCTCTCCGCGTCGAGGAAGAAATTCATCTCGGTCCGGTAGGACATGTCGGTGAAGAAGTACAGTTCGCCCGCCCCTGCCAGGGTAAGGGGAATTCCGTAACGCAGCGAGAAGTCGCCCACCCAGCGCGGCGCCTGCGGCAGCGGATTGCCGTTGACCAGCGCAAAGCCGTTGGCGTTGAGCGGGTTGAGCTCGGTGCACGCCGGGCCGCCGGGGAGGAAGGACCAGTTGAAGCACGGGGCCACCCCGAGCGTCGCATCGTCGATGCGCGTGTAGTTGTAACTGCCGCTCAGGCTCACCACCAGGTTCGGTAGCGGGCGGGTATTGAGCTCGAGCTCCGCACCCTTGCCGATGGTGTCCTTGGCGTTGATCAGCGCCACCTGGTTGGACCTGCCGCCCACCGCGGAAAGCTGCTGGTGGCTGACGTCGAAGTAATAGACGTCGAATGCGATCGAGGAGCGGCGATCGGGCGTTTCGGCCTTGACGCCCAGCTCGTAGGAGATGTTGTCTTCAGAGCGCGCCACCTGGATTCCCAGCGGCGGCGGTCCGGGCGTGGGTGCGCCGAAGCTCGGGGCGCGGAAGCCGGTCGCGACGCGCCCGTAGAAATTCACGTTCGGGGCGAGCTGATAGCTGGGACTCAGATCCCAGCTGAACTTCTTGACACTGGCGGAATTGTGCTGCGGCACGGTCAGTCCGGCCAGAGTGCTCGAGGGCACGTCGAAAGTGCGGTGATCGAGCGTGTAGCGCACTCCGCCGCGCACCTTGAATGCGGTCGTGAAGCCGTACTCGAGCGAACCGAAGATCGCCTCGGCATCGTTTTTCTGCCGCGAGAGAGTCGTATCCACCAGCCTAAGGCTGTTGAACACGTAGTCATTGGCGATTGCCCCGACATTCTCGTCGAACAGGAAGATACCCGCCTGCCCCTGCAGTGGACCGGCCTCGTTGGAGATCGCCCGAAACTCCTGCGTCAACTGGTAGTGGTTCGGGGTTCCGCCGCCGGTCTCGACGGGGAACGGAATGAAACCGGGCCCCCAGTGGGCCGCGCAGGAGCCGGGGGTGGTGATCACGCAGGGGTCGCCGAAAAAGCCCACACCGTAGCCGCCGTCGATGTCGCCTATCGTCAGGTAATGCCGGATGGACTCGTAGCCGGTGATCGACTGGTAGGTGAAGCCCTGCCCGCTCAGTGTCAGGCGCACGTTGGCGCCGAGGCTGCTGAAGGACTGCCCGTTGTAACCGTCGGTGGAGATGGTCGCCGGGTCGAAGCCGGGGACGAGGCTGTTGGTGCCTGGCGTGATGACATTGGCGCGGAACAGCCGTGCCGATCCGTTGAGCGTGCGGCCATGCACATTGAACAGCGCGCTGAAGCTGTCGCTCGGCTTGAAGAGCATCTGCATGCGCACGGCCCAGTCGTCGTAGCCCTCGAGGTGCTGGTCGCCGGCGGGGTTGCGCGGCGCGCTCACCCAGTTGTCCCGGTGCTGCCCCTGGGCGGAGGCGCGAAACGCCAGCTGGTCAGTGATGGGAAGATTGAGCACGCCCTCGATATTGGCCGTGTTGTAAGTGCCGTCGGAGAGACTGAGGGAGCCCGAGAACTGCCCGATCACCGGCTTTGCGGATTCGAACTTCACCACCCCTGCCGGGGAATTTCGCCCGAAGAGAGTGCCCTGGGGTCCGCGCAGCACCTCGACGTCCGCCTGGTCGAAGATCGGGAAGCCTTTGAGGGCGGGGTTCTCCTGGACGATGTCGTCGTAGTAAAGGCCGACCGGTTGCGAGGCGAAGGAGGTGAAGTCCGTGTTGCCGTAGCCGCGGATGTAGAAGCGCGGAAAGGTACGGCCGTTGGAGGACTCGATGTTGAGGCTCGGCACTGCGAAGGCGAGCTGGCGCACGTCCTGGCCGGCCGTCCCGAGGGCATCGAGCGCTGCGCCGCTAAGGACCGCTGTCGACACCGGCACGTCGAGCAGTCGTTCCTCACGCCGCGTGGCGGTGACGATGACCTCTTCTATGGTGGCGGGGCCGCTGTCGGCGCCGGCAGTATCCGCGGCGCGCGCGACACCTGCCGGGCACATCAGGGCCGCGGCGCCGGCGACGATAACGCAACGCAACACTGCCGAAGCCCAGGACCTGGTGATTTCCGTTGCGACCATGGCGCACTCCCCCCGCTCGCTTTGGTTCGTCGGATCAGCGTCGAGTCGTTGTTTCTGCTAGGCAAGACGTTACACTAGGATCGGTAACGCGCGCCAGCGGCGTGCGGTCGCAACGCAACGCCGGAGAAAGCCGCATGGCGAACGACCCCCGGATTGCCGTCGTCGGCAGCGCCAACACCGATCTCATCACGTTCAGCGACGCGTTTCCGCGCCCCGGTGAGACGGTGTTCGGCAGGAGTTTCGATCTGGGTTTCGGCGGCAAAGGCGCCAACCAGGCGATCGCCGCGCGGCTGTGTGGTGCGCAAGTCGTGATGGTCGCCAAGGTCGGCAGCGACCTGTTCGGCGAGGCCACGATCCGCAACTTCGCCTCCTTTGGAATCGACACGACGCACGTGCAGCTCGTGCCCGGCGTCTCCACGGGCGTCGCACCGATTTTCGTCGAGCCCAACGGGCAGAACCGCATCATCGTGGTCAAGGGCGCCAACGATCGGCTGCTGCCGGCGGATGTCGATGCGGCTGCCGCGCTGCTGCGCGCGGTGGATACCATCATCCTGCAATTCGAGATCCCGCTCGAGACGATCTACTACACCGTGCGTTTCGCCCACGCGCACGGGATCCGCTGCATCGTGAACCCCGCCCCGGCACTGCCGGCGAATCTCGCCGAGCTCGCGGCGGCGGATTACTTCATACCGAACGAGACCGAGGCGGAGTTGCTGACCGGGCAGCCGGTGCACACCGTCGAGGCGGCGCGGAGCTGCGCCGCGGCGCTGCTGCAGAAGGGCTTCCGCCGCGTGGTGCTCACGCTCGGCGCGCGCGGCGCGCTGCTCGCTGCCGCGGGCGAGAGCGTGCATGTGCCGCCGTTTGCGGTCACCGCCGTGGATACCACCGGTGCCGGCGATGCCTTCATCGGCAGCCTCGCGGTGTTTCTCGCCGAAGGGGCGGCCGAGAAGGATGCCGTGGCGCGGGCGAACCTCTACGCGGCCCTCTCGACCACCCGCATCGGCACGCAGAAATCATTTCCGCGGCGCGAGGAGTTCGAAGCCGAATGGACGCGCCCCAGCCGCCACCCCATATAACAGACGCAACACGCTCCCGGCAGGACCACAACCCATGTACGTCGTGCATAGCTATCCGCTGGCGGTCGTGTTTTGCGTCCTCACCATGCTCTGCTGGGGCTCGTGGGCGAACAGCCGCAAGCTCGCCAGCAAGGACTGGCGCTTCGAGCTGTTCTACTGGGACTACGCGCTCGGGGTGCTGCTGCTGACGCTGCTGCTCGGACTCACCCTCGGCAGCAGCGGCAGCGAGGGTCGCTCGTTCGCCGCCGACCTCTCGCAGGCTTCGGCGGCGAGCATCCGCTCCGCGTTGCTCGGTGGCGCGATCTTCAACCTCGCCAACATTCTCCTGGTCGCGGCGATCGAGATCGCCGGAATGGCGGTGGCCTTCCCGATCGGGATCGGGCTGGCGCTCCTCATCGGCGTGATCGTGAACTACATCGCAGCTCCCGTAGGCAATGGCGTGCTGCTCGCTCTGGGGGTGGTGCTGGTGACGCTGGCGATCGTGATCGACGCCATTGCCTACCGGCGTCTCACGGGCGGCGCGGCGGGGGTGAGCACCAAGGGACTGCTGCTGTCGATCGCCTGCGGAGTGTTCATGGGCATGTTCTACCGCTTCGTCGCAGCGGCGATGTACGCCGACCCCCTCCATCCTGACCCCGGCAGGATGGGCAGCTACGCAGCGGTGTTCGTGTTCGCGGTGGGTGTGTTCCTCAGCAACTTCATCTGGAATACGCTCGCGATGAAGAAGCCCTTCGTCGGCACCCCGGTGAGGTTTGTTGATTACTTTCGCGCCCCTCTCGGCACCCACCTCAGCGGCATCCTCGGCGGCATCATCTGGGGGCTCGGCATGTCGTTCAACCTCATCGCCTCAGCGCGCGCGGGATTCGCGATCTCCTATGGCCTGGGGCAGGGCGCCACCATGGTTGCCGCCTTCTGGGGAGTGTTCATCTGGCGGGAGTTCCGCTCCGCCCCCCCGGGGACAGCGAAGCTGCTGGCGGCCATGTTCGCCTGCTTCCTGAGCGGGCTTGCGCTCCTCGTGCTTGCGCGCACAGAGTAGCGGGCGGTGACGCGCACACGGCGAGCGCGACCGCAGACCATGACAGGCGATACGCAGCAGCGGCTCGAAGTCGAGCTTCGCCGGCAGGATCTGCCGGCGGCCACCGCCCGCGCCGGAGCGCTCTGCGCTGAACTGCGCACACGGCCGCTGGCGGCGAACGCCGGCCTGCCGCTCAGCCTCGACTGGATCGACAGCGTGCGCGTCAACACCAGCGCCGTCGAGCGTCGCGCCGCAACCCTCGTGGCCCGGCGCAGCGTCAAGAAGGACTGGCAGATCGCCTGGCTGCTGCGGGCCATCACCTGCATGGACCTCACCACGCTCTCCGGCGATGACACCGACGAGCGTGTGCGGCGGCTGTGCGCCAAGGCGATGCGCCCGCTGAGCGATGGCGTCAAGGCCGGCATCGGCATCCGCGAGCTGCCGCTGCAGGTCGCCGCCGTGTGCGTCTATCACCGCTTCATCGCCACCGCACGGCGCGCCCTCGAGGGCAGCGGCGTACGCGTCGCCGCCGTGTCGACCGGATTCCCGGCGGGCATGAATGCGCTCTCCGAACGGCTTGCGGAAATCCGCCACTCCCTCGAGGCGGGCGCCCACGAGATCGACGTGGTGATCACGCGGGCGCACGTATTTTCCGCTGACTGGCAGCGGCTCTACGAGGAGGTCGCTGCCTTCAAGGAGGCCTGCGGCGGCGCCCACTGCAAGGTGATTCTCGGTAGCGGCGACCTCGCCACCCTGCGCAACGTGGCGCGGGCAAGCCTGGTCGCGATGATGGCCGGCGCTGACTTCATCAAGACCTCCACCGGCAAGGAGAGCGTCAATGCCACGCTCCCGGTGGGAGTGGTGATGACGCGCGCGATCCGCGACTACGGTGAGCGCACCGGCATGGCCGTCGGCTTCAAGCCCGCGGGCGGCATCCGCACCGCCCGCCAGTCGCTCGAATGGCTGGCGCTGATGAAGGAGGAGCTCGGCGAGAGCTGGCTGGCGCCGGGGCTGTTCAGGATCGGCGCGAGCGGCATGCTCACCGATATCGAGCGGCAACTGGAATTCCACGGCAGCGGGCGTTATTCCGCCGCCTACCATCACCCACTCGCCTGACGAGCCGGCTATGCCCAACACCAGCGTTGCCGAGAAATTCCGCAGCATGGAGTACGGCGCAGCGCCGGAGGACCCGGCCGCGACGCTCGCGTGGCTCGAGCAGTTCGAGCGGCGCTTCGGGCATTTCATCGGCGGCGCCTGGCGCGCCCCGGCGGCCGGCGGCTACTTCCCGACCCACGACCCCTCGAGCGGGGACAAGATCGCCGAGGTCGCCCAGGGAAGCGCGGCGGACGTGAACGCGGCGGTGCGCGCAGCGCGCGCTGCTCTGCCGCGCTGGCGAGCGCTGACGCCGCACGCACGGGCGCGCTTTCTCTACGCGCTGGCGCGGCAGGTGCAGAAGCACTCGCGGCGGCTGGCGGTGCTCGAGACCATCGACACCGGCAAGCCGATCCGCGAGAGCCGCGATATCGACATACCGCTCGTCGCGCGGCACTTCTACTACCACGCCGGCTGGGCGCAGCTGCTGCCGCAGGAGTTTCCAGGGCTCGAGGCGTGCGGCGTCGTCGGCCAGATCATCCCCTGGAACTTTCCGCTGCTGATGCTGGCCTGGAAGATCGCACCGGCGCTCGCGGCTGGTAACACCGTGGTGCTGAAGCCGGCGGAATTCACCCCGCTTACGGCGCTCGCATTCGCGGAGCTCTGCAACGAGGTGGGGCTCCCTGCGGGGGTGGTGAACATCGTCACCGGCGACGGCACGACCGGCGAGGCGCTGGTGCTGCATCCGGGCGTAGACAAAATCGCCTTCACCGGCTCGACCGAGGTCGGCCGGGCGATCCGCCGCGCCACGGCGCACTCGCACAAGAAGCTGTCGCTGGAACTCGGGGGCAAGTCCCCGTTCGTCGTCTTCGAAGATGCCGATCTCGACAGCGCGGTCGAAGGGCTGGTGGATGGCATCTGGCTGAACCAGGGCCAGGTATGCTGCGCCGGCTCGCGGCTGTTGATGCAGGAGAGCATCGCGGTTGCGCTCACCCGGAAACTGCAGACGCGCATGGCGGCGCTGCGCGTCGGTCCGCCCCTCGACAAGTCGACCGACATCGGCGCGATCGTCGCGCGCGTGCAGCTGGATCGCATCGCGGGGCTGGTGGCGCAGGGGGTCGCGGAGGGCGCCTCTTGCTGGCAGCCGGACCTGCCGCTCCCCGCGCGCGGCCTGTACTACCGGCCGACGCTCTTCACCAACGTCCATCCCACCTCGGTCGTGGCGCAGCAGGAGATCTTTGGACCGGTGCTCGCGGCCATGACCTTCCGCACGCCCGCCGAAGCGGTGGAGCTCGCCAACAACACCGCCTATGGGCTCGCCGCCAGCGTGTGGAGCGAGAGTGTGAACGTGGCGCTGCAGGTGGCCGCGCAGATCAAGGCGGGCGTGGTGTGGGTGAACAGCACCAACATGTTCGACGCCGCCTGCGGCTTCGGCGGCTATCGGGAGAGCGGCTTCGGACGCGAAGGCGGCCGTGAAGGCATGCGCGAGTACCTCGAGCCCGCCTGGTTCCGCAAGGCGCCGCGCCTGCGTCCGGCCCGCGCCGTGCGGCTGCGTCGGCGCGCCGCCGCGCGCCCCACCGGGACGATCGATCGCACCGTGAAGCTCTACATCGGCGGCCGGCAGGTGCGCCCGGACTCCGGCCACAGCCTCCCCTGCCGCAGCCCCGGCGGCGTGCTCCTCGGGGAGGCCCCGCTCGGCAACCGCAAGGACATCCGTAACGCGGTCGAAGCGGCGCGCCGCGCGCAGCAGTGGAGCGTGGCGAGCGCGCATCAGCGGGCGCAGGTGCTGTTTTACCTGGCCGAGAACCTCTCGCAGCGCGCCACCGAGATCGCGGCACGGCTCGCCGCGGTGGCGGGCGCGAAGGAGGCGAGGGAGGAGCTGCGCTTGAGCGTAGAGCGGCTGTTCGCTTACGCGGCGTGGGCCGACAAGTACGAGGGCACGGTGCACTCCCCGCCCTTCAGGAACATCGCCGTGGCGATGAACGAGGCGATCGGAACTGCGGGCGTGATCTGTCCGGAAGCGGCGCCGTTACTGGGTTTCGTCTCGCTCGTGGCGCCATTGGTGGCCGCCGGCAACTGCGTGGTCGCGGTGCCCTCGGCCGCCTATCCGCTCATCGCTGCGGATCTGTATCAACTGTTCGACAGCAGCGATGTCCCGGGCGGTGTGATCAACCTCGTGACCGGCCGCCCGGCGGAGCTGCTGAAAGTGCTGGCCGAGCACGATGACGTCGATGTGCTCTGGTGCTACGGCGATGAGGAGCTGTGCGCGAGCGCGAAACGCCTCTCGGCGGGGAATCTGAAGCAGGTGTGGAGCAACGAAGGGCGGCGGATCAACTTCTTCAGCGCGCGCGACGGCGAAGGGCGCTGGTACCTCGAGCATGCCTTCCAGGTGAAGAACATCTGGGTACCGTACGGGGAGTGAGTGCGCGGCTTCAGCGCTTCGGTGTGGGCGCCTCGAGCAAGCCGAGGGCGAGCCGCTCGAAGCGTGGCACGTCGACGTCGAATACCACCGTCACCGCCCGCTCGCCGAGCCCCGGGCCCTCGCCGACCTCCCAGCTGAGAGTGCTGCCGTAACCGGCGGTGAAGCTGGTGTCGACATCCACCAGCAGCGTCGAGGAGCGCGTGACGATCGAGGGGTCGAGCCAGACCGCGACCGCGAGCTCATCCCACATCGGAAAGGACTGGGCAAACTTGCCGAGGTAGGCGGCGAACGGCGCCTGACCGCCGGCGACCTCGCGGATGAACTCGGGCTTGAAAAAGGTGCGCGTGGTGGGGTCGATCGGCACCTCGGTGATCTTCTTCCACGGCTCGCGCAGCACCATCGAGGCGGCTTCCGGATCGAAGCGCATGTTGAATTCGCGCCGCGGCGAGTTGGCGTATTCCGCGGCGAAGGCGTTGCCGGCGGGCAGCGGGTTGAAGCTGCCGCCCATGAAGACCAGCTCGCGGGCGAGCGAGGCGAACTGCGGATCGAGCCGCGCGGCGAGCGCCAGGTCGGTGAGCGGGCCGGCGGCGACGATCGTGACCTGCCCGGGGAACTCATGCACCTTGCGCGACAGGAAGTTGGCGGCGTTCTCGTGCGCGGCCTGGATGCTCGGCGCTCCGGCCGGGGAGGTAGGCACCAGGTACGGGTCGGCGTGATAGGGAGTACGGCGCACCGCGCCTTCGGCGGGCCACGTTTCCGTCCAGCAGCCCTTGTAAAAGAGCTTGCCGTACAAGGCCTCCCACACCTTGGTGCGGCTCTGCGTGTTGACGAGCGGGAATACCGCTCCGGGGTGGACCGGCACCTCGGTGCGCCGGGCGATCTCGAGCAGCCGCAGCGTGTGACTGACCTCCTCGTCACGCCAGCCGTCGCCGCTGGGAATGGTGATGCCGAGCACCTCGACGTCCGGCGACTGCAGCAGCATCAGGATCGCCTGCAGGTTCGAGCTCGCCGGGCCGAACGCGTCCTGATCGATGATCACCTTGCGCCGCGCCGGCGCGTCCCCCGCCGCGCACTCGCGGGCAACGCCTGCCAGCGCCAGCAGCGCTGCGACCGCCAGCATCATCGAGGCCAGCGTGTGTGCGCGCGCGCGAAAGCTGAAAGTCATGGCCGGAATTCTGGTGCAGCCCATCGCTTGCGCGCATGATACGGTGCGCGGGCGTGAGCCCGATAGAGGAATTCATCCGCGCCCTTCCCAAGGCGGAGCTGCACCTGCACATCGAGGGCACGCTCGAGCCGGAGATGGCGTTCGCGCTCGCGCGCCGCCACGGGGTGCCGCTGCGCTACCCGTCAGTCGAGGCGCTGCGCGCGGCGTATGACTTCGCCGGTCTGCAATCATTCCTCGACGTGTATTACGCCGGCGCCGACGTGCTGCGCGAGGAGGACGACTTCCACGCACTCACGGCCGCCTACCTGCGCCGTGCCCACGCCGACGGGGTGGTGCACGCCGAGATCTTCTTCGACCCGCAGACCCACACCGCACGCGGCGTGCCGTTCGAGGCGGTCATCGGCGGCATCCGCCGCGCCCTGGCCGAGGGCGAGCGCACCCTCGGGATTACTCATCGCCTGATCCTGTGCTTCCTGCGGCACCTGAGCGAGGAGGATGCAATGCGCACGCTCGAGCAGGCCCTGCCGCACGCGCCGGCGCTCGCCGGCGTCGGACTGGACTCGGCCGAGGCGGGCAATCCACCGGCGCGCTTTGCGGCCGTCTTCGAGCGCGCGCGCCGCGCGGGGCTGCTGGCCGTCGCGCACGCCGGCGAGGAGGGGCCGCCGGAGTACATCGCCGAGGCGCTCGACATTCTCAAGGTGAGCCGCATCGATCATGGGGTACGGAGCGAAGAGGACCCGGCGCTGCTGGAGCGCCTGGCGCGCGCGCGCGTGCCGCTCACCGTGTGCCCGCTGTCGAACGTGAAGCTGCGGGTGTTCGCTTCGCTCGCCGATCACAACCTCAAACGCCTGCTGCAACGCGGCCTGTGCGTCACGGTGAATTCCGACGATCCGGCGTATTTCGGCGGCTACCTGGCCGACAACTATCTGGCCGTGCAGCGCTCGCTCGCCCTGTCGCGTGCCGATATCGTGCAGCTCGCCAGCAACTCGATCGAGGCTTCTTTCCTGCCGGTCGCCGCCAAGCAGCACTGGCTGCAGAAGATCCGCGAGCTGGCTGCCGGAGCTACTTCGTGAAGAAACTCTCGCCGACCGGTTTGTGCTCGAGGATCTCCTGGCGCGTGAGTCCCTGGATCTCATGCGGGAAGACCAGCCAGCTGTTGGTCGAGCGCACGTAGTAGTCGGGCTGCAACGAGCTGCGGTTGCGCTCGGGCTTGTAGTACACGGTCGCTATGCGGATCTTCTCCGGCAGATTGCGCCGGCAGCGGCGCCGCAGCTCCGCCATCACCGCCTCGAGGCTGCGGCCGGAGTCGAACACATCGTCGATGAGCAGCAGCTCGTCGTCGTACTCCAGGCGCGAGACCAGGTAATTCACCGCATGCACGCGCACCACTTTCGAGGCCTGGCCGATGCCGGTGTAGGCGGAAGTGCGGATCGCGATGTGATCGGTATGAATGCCGTGGTACTCGAGTGCTTCCTGCACCGCGATGCCGACGGGCGCGCCACCGCGCCAGATCGCCACCAGGAACGTCGGCCGGAACCCGCTGCGCACGATCTGCATGGCGAGCTCGATCGAATCGCGCAGCAGCGATTCGGCGGAGATGAATATCTTCTCGATGGCGGTCGAGGCGCTCGGGGAGGAGGACACGCGAGCCTTCTTGCGCGGACGTCCGGCGCATTCTGGCACATCCCCCGGCAGCGCTCCATCGGCGCGCGTGCCGCGGGCCGACCTCGCTCGCCCGCCGCTTTCCGTGCAGGGCCTGCTCAGGCCCGAAAGCCCTCCGCAACCACTTCCAACAGCGTCGGGCCCGCGCGCACGAGAGCCGCGCTCAGCGCCTGCGTCAGCTCCGCGGCGCCATGCACCTGTACGCCCGTCGCGTCGCAGGCCTCGGCGAGTGCGACGAAGTCGGGATTGCGGCCGACGACCCCGATCGGGGTGATCCCGGCGGCGCGCATGTCGTCGCGAATCTGCCCGAGCGCGCCGTTGTTCCACACCACCACGGGCAACGTCAGGTCGAGCTCGACCGCCGTCATCAGCTCCTGCGAAGTGAACTGCAGGCCGAAGTCGCCCGCGAGTGCCACCACGGGACGCTGCGGCTGCGCGATCCTGGCGCCGATCGCCGCCGGCAGGGCGTAGCCGAGCGTGCCGTAGCCGCAGGGATGGAACCACACGCCGGGTCGCTCGGCCGCGAAGGCGTAGTTGCCGAGGTAGGCGATCTGCGTCATGTCGCTGAACACCACGCCATCGGCAGGCAGAGCTTCGCGCAGCGCGCGCACCGCCGCCAACATCGCGCGCGCACCCTCATCGAGCTGCGCCTCGATGCGCGCCCGATGCAGCCCCGCCACGCCTGCGGCGCTGCGCCAGCCGCGGCGCGCGCGTATGCCGCGCGCCAGCACGGCGAGGCTCGCGGCGGCATCCCCGCGCACCCGGACCGCGGCGCCGTAGTGATCGTTGAGCTTACGATCGTCGACGTCGATGCGTACCAGGCGGCCCTGCATCGGCAAGCGCGTTGTCGTGTAGACGTCGGTCTCCGACAGCTCGGTACCCGCCGCTACCACGACATCGGCGCTGGCGACCAGCTGCTGGGTCGGGGCATACGGCAGACTCGCGCCGAGACTGGCAGGATGGCTCTCGGCGAGCACGCCCTTGCCGGCGACGGTGGTCACCAGGTACCCGTCGAGGCTCTCCGCCAGCTGCCGCAGTTCGGCTCCCGCGTCGCGTGCGCCGCCGCCGGCAATGAGCAGCGGACGCTGCGCGCGCTCGAGCAGCGCCAGGGCCTCCCGGATTACGTCCGGGGCGGGCGGCGGTAGTGGTGAAGGGGCCGCAAAGCTCTCCGGGCGTAGCACCGTCGGCTCGGCGATCAGATCGAGCGGGATATCGAGGTAGGCCGGCCGGCGCCGGGCGCCACGCAGCGCAGCGAACGCGGCTTGCAGGTGATCGCGCACCTCCTGCGCCGAGCGGGCGCTGCCGGCAAAGCCGGTAACCCCGGCCACCAGCGCGCGCTGGTCGGCGAGCTCGTGCAACACGCCCCAAGCGCGGCCCAGCGAGGCGCGCAGCGGAGCGCTCGCAATGAGCAGCAGTGGCACCGAATCCGAGTACGCCTGGGCGAGCGCGGTGAGGGCATTGCTCACCCCCGGCCCCGAGATGACGAACGCGGCGGCCACCTTGCCGGTGGCGCGCGCGTAACCGTCGGCGGCGAAGGTGGCGTTTTGCTCGTGGCGCGCCAGCACATGCCGCATGCGCGCCAGTTCCAGACCGCGGTAGAGCTCGATGTTGTGGACGCCGGGAATGCCGAACACGGTGTCGATGCCGTTGGCGGCCAGCGTCTCGACCACGTAGCGTCCGACCGTCCAGGCAGCGGTACTCATGCGCTTGAAATGTTAGCACCGTACACGCACCCTACGAGCATGCAGTTCTCGCCCCTGGTGACCCGTATCAGCGGTGATGGCGCCAGCGCGTGGCTCACGCACTACGAGGCGGTGGCCGCGCGCGAGCGCGGCGAGGACGTGATCATTCTGAGCGTCGGCGATCCGGACCTGGACACGCCCGCGCCGGTGGTGGAGCGCGCGATCGAGCAGCTGCGCGCCGGCGATACCCACTACGTCGCCGCGGCCGGGCGCCTCGCGCTGCGCCAGGCGATCGCGCGCGCCCACACGGCACGCAGCGGCCAGGCGGTCGGCGCCGAGAACGTCGTGTTCGCTGCCGGTGCGCAGAACGCGCTGTTCATCGCCTCGCTGTGTCTGGCCGCAACGGGCGATGAGGTGGTGACGTTCGAGCCACTGTATCCGACCTATCCGGCGACCATCGAGGTGTCCGGAGCCCGCCTGGTGCGCGCGCCGCCGACCGCGGGATTGCGTCCGGACGTTAGCGCGCTCGCCGCGCTCATCACCCCGCGCACCCGGGCGATTCTGTGGGCGAGCCCGAACAACCCCAGCGGCATCGTGCTGAACGAAACCGAGCTGGCGGCCATCGCCGAGCTGGCGCGCGCTCACGATCTGTGGCTGCTGGTGGATGAGGTGTACGCGGGACTCGCGCCCGGTGGACGGGTGCCGAGCCTCGGTGCCCGGCTGCCCGAGCGCGTGGTGACCCTGGGGAGCCTGTCGAAATCGCACGCCATGACGGGATGGCGCGCGGGCTGGCTCATCGGGCCGCGCGAGCTCGCAGCGCACGCCGAGAACCTCGCCATGTGCATGCTGTACGGAATGCCGGGGTTCATCCAGGAAGCCGCCCTCACCGCGCTCGCACTCGCGCCCGAAGCGGAGGCGCGCATGCGCGCTTACTGCGCGGCGCGCCAGCAGCGCTTTGCGGCCGGCATCCGCGACATCGCCGGCCTGCGAGCGCTGGCGCCCGAAGCGGGTATGTTCATGCTGATCGACGTGAGCGCCACCGGCCTCACCGGGGCGCAGTTCGCGCGCGCTCTGTTCGCCGCGCAGGGCGTATCGGTCATGGACGGAGCGGCGTTCGGGCGGACGGCGGCGCACTGCGTGCGCGTGTGCTTCGCGGCCGAGGAAGCCACGCTCGATGCGGCTTGCGCCCGGCTGCGCCGTTTCTGCGAGCACGACCTGCGGGCGGCGGCAGCCGCGGCGGCGGCGCCGGCGACGACGGTCGCGCCGCGATAGTTGGCGCCGCTCGCAGCGCAGGTGCCTGCCCCGGCAGGTGCGCGCGCCTCCTCCTTTTGTTATATTATTACGACGACATTAAAAAGACGCAGCGGCGCAGCTGCGCAGCGGGGCTGACAAGGCGGACGGCGTGGGCGCACGGGCGGGTGGAACGCAATGATGAGACAGGTGAAGACGCTCGGCCTGCTGGGCACCGGAGTCATCGGCGGCGGCTGGGCGGCGCGCGCGCTGCATTTCGGCATCGACGTGGTGGCCGCCGATGTGAAGCCGGAAATGGAGGAGTGGATCCGCGGCGCCGT
>DASZHQ010000098.1:0-15921 GCA_035937715.1 Steroidobacteraceae bacterium
GCGATACAGCCCCTCGAGCATCTGCCAGCTGCCCGGCAGGGCGTGATTGATGTGCACCGCGCGCAGGAATGACTCGATCGCCGCCGGCGCCTGGCGCAGGGCGACGAAGCAGCGGCCGCGCTCCTCGTACAGACGGCTGAAGCGCGGGTGATGCTGCTCGAGCGTCGCGAGAAGCTTGAGGGCTTCAGGGATGTGCCCGAGGAAGCGCTGCGCGATTGCGCTGCAGAGCAGCGCTTCGCGCTGCCAGGGATCGGTGGCGAGCAGCGCTGCGGCAACGCTGAGCACCTCATCGAAGCGGTGCTGGCGCAACAACTCGCGCAGCCGCGCGACCTCGGCCGGGGGAGCTGGAGCAGCTGCGACTGGGGCGGGATCCATGGGTAAAAAGGGGCGGACCTCCTGGTCCGCCCCTCATCTTAGCCTACCCGACCCGCAGGCGGTCGGCGCCCTGTGGCGCTGCCTAGAACTTCCACCCGAACTGCGCCATCAGCACGCGCGGTCGCAGCGGAATCTCCGACTTGATGAACTGACCGGACGAGATATTGGTCGG
Source organism: Steroidobacteraceae bacterium (assembly GCA_035937715.1). Classification (GTDB taxonomy): domain Bacteria; phylum Pseudomonadota; class Gammaproteobacteria; order Steroidobacterales; family Steroidobacteraceae; genus 13-2-20CM-66-19. The sequence goes on from DASZHQ010000098.1 coordinate 548, forward strand.
TCCATACTCGTTGGACAGATTGCTGCCCGTCAGCTGCAGCGACCAGTTGTCCCGATAGACGCCGATCGCTGCGTCATAGGTCGTATAGCCCGGGATCTCGTAGCGCAGCAGCGTCGTGGTCGGATTGATGCTGTTCGGTGGCTTATTGCCATCCGGGAAGCTCGCCGGCTCGTTGCTCTGCGGGCCGATATGGCTCGCCCCCACCCAGAAGAAGGGCTTGTAGGATCCGGCCGTCCAGTCGTAGCGCGCCCGCAGATTGAACATCCAGGGCGGCGAGAACGGCGGCCGCGTCCCGAGCACACCGTAGGGATTCGTGTAGCTGGTCTGCTTGACGACCGTGATGCACTGACCGATCGGTGTGGGGTTACCTGCTGAAGGACGGTTGCTGGGCAGGCAGGGCGCGCTGGTCTGTTCGACGCTGTTGACCGAGCTCGAGCCCTCCACGCTAAGGCCGTCGGTGAGGCGCGCGACGAACTGCACCTCGAAGCCCTTCACCTTGTAGCTCGGACCGTTGATGTCGAAGGTCGTGTTGCCGAGATGCACCGGATCGAACAACGGCAGCTGGACGTTGGTCCACTTCATCTCGTAGCCAGACAGATTGACGATGAGGTGGTGCTCGAGCCACTCGCTCTTGAAGCCGATCTCGTTGTTCTTCAGCTGGTCCGATTCAAAACCCGCCGGCTTGTTGAACTGGCTGGTGTTGAGGCCGGCCAGGCTGCCGCCGGGCAGACATCTCGGGTCGATCTTGTCCTGCGGCACACCAGAGATCGGGCCGCCGCAGTACGTGGCCACACCCTTGAGCGTCGGGGGCATACCCGGGAGCGAGGCGGTACGGTTGAAGCCACCCGGCCGGAAACCCTCAGAGTAGGTGTAGTACGCCATCAGGTCCGGCGTGATGTGCCAGGTCAGATTGCCGCGCAGGCGGTGGCCGCTTTCGTTCTTGTCGAGATTGATGGGGAAGCCGCACAGACCGGCTGCCGTGCAGACCCCATTGAGGTGATTGACGACCAGCCCGGTGCTGGTGCTCTCGCTGTAGTACTCCGAGCCGTGCTCGAACTCGTCGTACTTGTAGAAGCGTGCTCCGCCCGTGATCGTCAGCACCTTCGGGATCAGGTCCACATCAATCGAGGCGAAGGCTGCCTTCTGCTTGTAGCCGCGCTGGTCGTCCTCACCGAAGGCGGTGTTGGCATCCAGCCGCAGCCCCGGGGCAGTCGCAAATGAGCCGGGCACGGGGCCGACCGCCGACAGGCAGTCCGCGCCGCCCGCGAGCGCCTTGGCGAGAGTGGCCGGGTCGCACTGCGGAATACCGAGGTAATTGAAGTTCATGTCGTCATTGATGACGAACTTTTCCCAGTAGAGCCCGAACACGCCGCGTAAGCGGTAGTCCGCATTGGTGCTGAAACGCAGCTCGTGGCTCTGGTGCGTGTTGGACACCTGATCGCGCCAGTTGCCCACCGAGGTGGAGCACTGCAGCGGATGGCCGGCGAGCGACGGAAAATTCCCGGGATTGAAATATCCGGCTCCGGTGCCGATGCAGGCGTAATACGAACCCACGGCGCTGCGCATGTAGTTCGAGTAGTCCTGCTGGCCGTCGATGTGCCGCACCATGTAGCTGCCGGTGTACACCATGCTCAGCAGATCACCGAGCTTGCCGTTCAGCGTCCAGGCGGTGCTCTCGTACTTGTCCTTGCTGTAGGCCGGTGCGAAGGCGTTGATCTGGTACTTGCCAAGCGCGGTGCCGTCCGTACCGGTCGGATAAGCGTAGAAGTAGCCATCCGACTGCATGTTCTGGTAATTCTGCTGCAGCAGCAGATCCCAGCTGTCGTTGAACTTCAGCGCCGCGGAGACGCGCGCGCCCTGGTAGTCGACGGAGTTCGTGCGCGAGCCTTGCACCGGGCCATTGTTCGCGGTCGGATTGCCGCCCAGATCATGCGGCGCCGAGCCGGGTAAATAACTGATCGTTCCAGGAACGTTGTCGATGTAACCCCCGCGGCGCTCGGAGAAGATCACGCCGCGCAACGCGAAATTGTCGGTGAGCGGCAGGTTGAGCACCGCATTGAGCATGGTGTTCGGATCACCGTGCGCGGTGATGCCGTAACCCGCGTTGCCCTCACCGGACACCGCATCAAACCTGGGTTTGTTGGTGATGTAGCGGATGGCGCCCGCCTGCGCGCCGCCGCCGAACAGCGTGCCTTGCGGACCCTCGAGCACCTCCACGCGCTCCATATCGACGAGGTACACATCGTTGTTGCGAGCCGGGAACTGCATCGACTGGTCATCCAGATACAGCGCCACGTTGGGAAAGGGCGCCGTGGTCGACTGCGACTGGTTGCCCGAGCCGACGCCGCCCAGACCGCGCATGAAAATGTTGCCGGTGCCCGGTCCATTACCGCTGAAGGTCACGTTGGGCGTGTACTTCAGCAGGTCGTTGAAGGAGCTGACATTCAGCTGTTTGAGCTGCTCGCCGCTGATCGCCTGGATGGTGATCGGCACGTCCTGCAGGTTCTCGGTGCGCCGCTGCGCCGTGACGACCACCTCCGTCAGCTCACCGCCGGCCGCAGGCGTGGTATCCGCCGGTGCCGCGAGAACGATCACGGTGCTCGGCACCGCCAATATCGCCGCCACGGCCGCAGAGATCTTCGAATTAGGCTTCATCACGTAGCTCCCCGAGGGTTGGTTGTGGTTGTGAATTCCCCACTCGAACGCCTTCCGCCTGAGCAGGCGGATCCCCACAAAGACTTCTATACCACTCGCCCCGTCCGCGCTTGAATAAACGCGCCATCAGGGTATGACGCAGCCGCTTCCCGCCTCCCTCGCTGCGAGGCACCCCGAGGGCGGGATATGCGTGATTGCCAGCTTTTCACACCTTCTGCCGCATTTGAAAGTCTAGAAATTGAATAGCCCCATCTGAAAAAGGAATCGGGCGCGGGCGCATCGGCGCCCCCGGCCTGCCCCGACCCTTCGCTCGAGGCGCTGGAAGCAGCAGCGCGATACACCGCGTGGGTGTTGCGTCGAGGCATCACGCCCATGGCCGCTTACGCACTTGATCCGGGGGCATTTCTCGGCGAGGCTGCCCTAAAGGGGGGCGGGATGAGAAAAGAAGCGGCCGCCGCCGAACTGGGGGGCAGCGCGGGCATTGTGGCGCTCAGCCGCACCCGCGTGCGGGTGGGCGAGCTCATCTCCGAATGCATGGCCACCTTCATCATTCTCGGTCTCGGGGACTCCGCGGCCGCGATGTACGTTCTTTACGACCCGAGCCCCTATCAGCACGCCTACTGGGGGGTGTGCATCGCCTGGGGGCTCGCGGTAACGCTGGCGATCTACGTCACCGGGGCGGTGTCGGGAACCCACGCCAACCCGGCCGTGACACTCGCACTCACGCTCTACCGCGGCTTCCCGGCGAACAAGGTCCTGCCCTACGTTGGTGCGCAGGTGGCGGGCGCCTTTCTCGGCGCGGCACTCGTGTACCTGCTGTTCGCGCCGGTCATCGATCACTACAACCTCGTGCATCACCTGACGCGCGCCGGGGACGGCGGGGCCGCCGGCGTATTCTTCACTCACCCCGGTGAAGGCATTACGCCCGCGCACGCGTTCGTGGACGAGATTGCACTCACGGGGTTCCTGGTGCTCGGCGTATTCGCAATCACCGAGCAGTTCAACACCCTCGCCCCGGCCGCGAACACCGGCGCGCTGATGATCGGGCTGCTGGTGGCCACCATCGGCGCGTGCGCGGGGTACCTCGAGGCCTGGCCCATCAACCCGGCACGCGACTTCGGGCCGCGCCTGTTCTGTTTCTTCTCCGGCTGGGGACGACAGGCGCTGCCCGCGCCGCAGAACTACTGGTGGGTGCCGATCCTGGGCCCCCTGCTCGGCGGCGCCGCCGGGGGCGGCCTGTACCAGCTTGCGATCCGGCCATTCCTTCCGGGGCGGCAGTGAGCGCGGGTGCACGCCGTGAGATCGTCGTGAGAGCGAAAACATGAGCCCAGCCCGACACGTAATCGCCATCGACCAGGGCACCACCTCCACGCGCGCCATCGCCTTCGATGCGAGCGCGCGCGCGGTCGCAGTCGCGCGCCGCGAGCTCGAGCAGCATTACCCTGCCTCCGGCTGGGTGGAGCACGACGCCGAGGACATCTGGCGCGACACGCTCGCGACGCTGCGCGAGGTCATCGCCCGCAGCGCCGTCGGCATCGAGAGCGTCGTAGCGCTCGGTATCACGAATCAACGCGAGACCGCCGTGATCTGGGAGCGCGCCAGCGGCGTGCCCATTCACCGTGCCATCGTCTGGCAGGACCGCCGCACTGCGCAAGAGTGTGCGAGGCTCAAAGCCGCGGGCGCCGAAGATGCCGTGCGCCGTAAGACCGGACTGCTGCTGGACCCGTATTTCTCCGGCACCAAGGTGGCATGGATGCTCGATCACGTGGCCGGAGCGCGTGCGCGCGCCGAGCGCGGCGAGCTGGCCTTCGGCACCATCGACACCTTCCTGCTGTGGCGGCTGACGGGTGGGCGGGTACACGCCACCGATGTCACGAATGCCTCGCGCACGCTGCTGTTCGATATCCATACCCAGGACTGGGACGAGGAGCTGCTGCGCCTGATCCGGGTACCGCGAGCGCTCCTGCCGGAAGTTCGCGACAGCAGCGAGGTATACGGGGCGACCGAGCCCGCACTCTTCGGCCGCGCGCTGCCCATTGCCGGCATCGCCGGCGACCAGCAGGCCGCACTCGTCGGGCAGACGTGCTTCGAGCCAGGCATGGCCAAATCCACCTATGGCACCGGCTGCTTCCTGCTCCTCAACACCGCGGACGCCGCGATCCCGTCCGCCAACCGCATGCTCACCACGGCCGCGTATCGCATCGGCGGACGCATCACGTACGCCATGGAGGGATCGATCTTCGTGGCCGGAGCGGCGATCAAGTGGCTGCGGGACGGGCTGAAGGTGATCGGCAACGCCAGCGAGACTGCGGCGCTGGCCGCGCAGGTGCCGGACAACCATGGCGTGTACATGGTGCCGGCGTTCGTCGGTCTCGGCGCGCCCCACTGGGATCCCAACGCCCGCGGGCTGATCTGCGGGCTGACGCTCGATGTCTCGGGGGCGCATCTGGCGCGCGCGGCGCTCGAGTCGGTCGCCTACCAGACGCTGGATCTCACCGAGGCCATGCAGCGCGATGGCGCGCGGCGCGCCCAGGCTATCCGGGTCGACGGCGGCATGGCGGCCAATGACTGGTTCTGCCAGTTCCTGGCGGACATCCTCGAGGCGCGGGTCGAGCGCCCGGTGGAGCTCGAGACGACTGCGCTCGGCGCGGCGTTCCTCGCCGGGCTTGCCACGGGGGTGTGGAAGGATCTCGCCTCGGTCGCGGCGACCTGGCGCACGGCCGCGGTGTTCGCGCCCGCCATGACGCCCGCGCGTCGTACGTCGCTCATCGCCGGGTGGCGCCACGCCATCGAGCGCACGCTCGGCAAGGCCGCTGCGGGAACCTGACCCGCGAAGGCGCGGCACGGCCCGCGCGCCCTCCCTCACGCTGCGGCGAAATCGAGGAGCGTCTCGCGGATCCACGCCAGGACGTGCGGCAGGTGGGCGCGGTCCACGACCAGCAGCGTCTCGAGCTCCCGCACCGACAGCGCCAGCACCGCCACGTCGGCGAGGCGGCTGCGACGCGCCTCACCCGGCCGCGGGACAGACGCGGTGCCGCCGAGCCGACAGAGGAGATCGCTCCCCCGCTCCCCGCTCACCCGCACGACTTTCAGCCCGCCGCTCAGATCCACGAAGCACCCATCGGCGAAGCGCGCCAGCCGCGCCGCAAGCTGCGAGAGTCCCGCGCCGCCCGCGCCGATCACGAGGGTCTCCGTAGGACTGCGCCAGGCGAGAACGAGCTGCGCTTCGGGCCCTTCGACGGCCTGCAGCGTCTGCGGCAGCGCCAGCCCGGTGGCCTCGCGAACCGCCTCGGCAAAAGCCCCCTCGTGCGCAAAGTAACGCAACGTTGCGACCTGGAGCGAGGCATCCACCGCCACCGTGAGCCCGCTGCAGCTCATGTCCTCGTGCAGCTGCGGCCACTCATCCATGGACGCGCCTGCCTTCGCGGTCGACAAACGGCGTCTTCACGACCTCCGCCTCGGTCATCGCCCCCAGGTGATACACCCTCACCCGCTCGCCGCTGCGCTGCGAACCGCGCCTCAGCAGCGCCAGTGCGATGGGGTAGCCGAGCTCGGGACTGAAGCAGCTCGAGGTGACGCGCCCGTCGATCTCTGCCGGCGGCGGGTGCGCGGCGATGTGTGCTCCTACCGGCAGGGGGGTGCGTCCGTCGACGGACTTCAAGCCCACCAGCTGCAGCCGCTGCGGGTCGCGCGCCACGGGGCGCGACAACGAGCGCCGCCCGACGAACTGCGCCGTCTTGCGCTCGATGCCGCGGGCGAAGCCGACGTCGTCCGGCAGCGTCGTGCCGTCGGTATCGGTTCCGATATGCAGGTAGCCCTTCTCGATGCGCATCACCTGCAGCGCCTCGATCCCATAGAGCACCGCGCCGATCTCGACCGCGCGCTCCCACAGCCGCCCGAGGAGATCGCCGGCGTGCTCGGCGGGCAGATTCACTTCATAGCCGAGCTCGCCGCTGAAGCTCGCGCGCAGTACGCGCAGCGGCACACCCTCGAGCTCGCTCTCGCGCAGCGTCATGTGCTTCATGCGGCCCGGCGCCAGCGCGCCCTCCAGGCCCACGGCCGCGAGCCACTGCCAGGCACGCGGGCCGGCGACGGTGACGTTGGCCCAGCGCGAGGTGACCGGCGTCACGAGCACCTTCAGGTTCACGAACTCGCACTGCAGCCACTCTTCGAAGGCCGCGGCGGTGCGATCGACGCCGGCGGTGGTGGTATTGACCCAGTAATGCTGCTCGCCGAGCCGGGCGACGATCCCGTCATCGACGAGCGTGCCGTGCTCGTTCAGCAGCAGGCCGTAGCGCGCCTGCCCGGGAGCGAGGGTTGACATCGTGCCGACATACATGAGATCGAGGAAGCGCGCGGCGTCCGGACCGAACACTTCGAGCTTGCCGAGCGGGGAGCCGTCGAAGAGCCCGGCGCGCTGTCGCACGATTCCGGCCTCGCGTTGCGCTGCCGCCTCGAGCGATTCTCCCTGCAGCGGATACGCCGCCGGGCGGCGCCAGTCGCCGAAGATCTCGAACGATGCGCCCTGCGCGGCGTGCCAGGCATGCGCGGGGAGGTCCTTCAGCGGGCGGTAGAGGCTGCCGGCGCGCCTCCCCACGATCGCCCCGAGTGTGATGGGGGCAAAGGGCGGGCGAAAACGCGTGGTGCCCACCTCCTCGGGGGACTGACCCGTGTACTCGGCCAGCTGCAGCAGCGCATTGACGTTGCTGGTCTTACCCTGGTCGGTCCCCATGCCGGTGGTCGTGTAGCGCTTGAGGTGCTCGACCGAGCGGTAGTTCTCGCGCGCCGCAAGCTCTACGTCCTGCGCCGCCACGTCGTTCTGCAGGTCGATGAACTGCTTGCCGGCCACGCCCGCGACCCGCGTGATCGCCTCCGCGGCCCCCGCTCCGGCGGGCGGCGCTGCCGGTGCCGGGCGACCGAGCGCCAGCGCTTCCCCGACTGCCGCGGCATGATCACGCGCAGCCTCGCGCATGAACACGCCGGCGCAGGCGCCGACGCTCACCAGGGCCGGCGCCGCGCCGTCCGGGACGAACATCGCCTCGCGCGCGAGCCAGCGCAGCTTTCCGCCGGCCTGCGAATGCAGATGCACCGCGGGCACGAAACCTCCGGCGTTCAGAATGAGGTCGCAGTCGAGAGCCTCGCTGCTCGCCGAGGTGAGGCGCCCGTCCGCCACACTCGCAACACGGCAGCCGCGCACCGCGCGGCCGCCTCTCACCGTCGTGAGGGCCGCGCTCCTGATAACTCTCAACCCGCCCGGGACTGCGGCCGCGGAGGGATCGGGGCGGCGGTCGACGACGGCGACGATCTCGAGGCCCGCGGCGCGCAGTGCCTCCGCCACCTGATACGCCGAGTCGCTGTTGGCGGCGACTACGATGCGCCGTCCGCAGGCCACCCCGTAGGCGAGCGCGTACTTCAGCGCCGCGCCCGCCAGCATGACTCCCGGGCGATCGTTGTCCGGAAAGACGAGCGGCCGCTCGAAGGCCCCGGCGGCGGCGATCACCGTGCGCGCGCGGATCTTCCACAGCCGCTCGCGCAGCACGCAGCCGGGCAGATCCGCGCTGCCTTCCGCGCTCGTGCTCTCGCAGGCGCACACGAGGTTGTGATCGTAGACACCAAAGGCCAGCGTGCGCGGCAGCAGCTCGACCCCCAGCTGCCGCGCCGCGGCGACGAGCCCTGCGACCTCCGCATCGCCCCGCCAGGCGAGCGTGCCGCCGAAGCGCGCAGCGCGCGTGAGCAGGCGCACGTGAGCGCCTGCGCGAGCCGCGGCTACCGCGGCCGCGAGACCCGCAATCCCTCCGCCCACCACCAGCACGTCGGCTTCGGCTGCAACTTCCTCGTAATGATCGGCGTCGGGCTCGGTCGGCGCGCGGCCCATTCCCGCCATGCGGCGGATGGTCGGCTCGTACCAGCGCCAGCTCGGCCACTTGAAGGTCTTGTAGTAAAAGCCCGCCGGCAACAGCGCGCCGAACGCGCCGGTGAGCGCGCCCAGATCGAGCCCCACGCTCGGCCAGCAATTGACACTCGTGGCTGCCAGGCCCTCCTCGATCTCGAGGAGCGTTGCGCGCACGTTGGGCGTGCGCCGCGCGCCGCGGCCGACATCGACCAATGCGCTCGGTTCCTCGAGACCACACGACCAGAGGCCGCGCGGGCGATGAAGCTTGAAGCTGCGCCCCACCAGGCGCACGCCGTTGGCGAGCAGCGCCGAAGCGAGCGTGTCACCCTTGAAGCCGCGCATGCTCCGTCCATTGAACGTAAAGGACAGCGCGGATGTGCGCTCGATCCACGTCCCGGCGGGTTGCGCTAAGCGTTCGCTCGTCACGCGTCAGCGACCCGGTCAACCGAGGGCAGGAGGCGGATCGGTCATGGCGTACACCGCCAGGACCTCGTGAGTCACGGTGTGCCGCGCCACATTGAACCACTGACCGCAGCCGTACGCGTGCCGCCAGCGCTCCAGGTGCACGCCGCGCGGATTGTCGCGAAAGAAGAGATATTCGCCCCAGGCCTGATCGTCACAGGACAGCGCCGGGCGGCTGATGTGCGTCGTGCCGCCGCAGAGGAACTCGTTCTCATCGCGCACTCCGCACCAGGGGCATGGCAGCTGCATCATGACGCGCCCTTCCCAGCTCTCAGTGCGCGATGCCGGAGGCGGCCGCCTCATCGATGAGGCGCCCGCTCACGAAGCGTGAGAGCTGGAAGGGCTCCGCCAGCTCGTGGTTCCTGCCCGTCGCGAGCACGTGCGCCAGCGTCCAGCCCCCCACCGGGATCGCCTTGAAGCCCCCGGTCCCCCAGCCGCAGTTGATGTAGAGCTCGGGCACGGGTGTCGGTCCGATGATCGGGCTCGAGTCGTAGACCACATCGACGATGCCGGCCCACTGTCGCAGCAGACGCAGCCGGCTGAAGCAGGGAAACATTTCCAGCGTCGCCGCGAGCACGCTCTGCAACACCGCGAAGCTGCCGCGCTGCGCGTAGGAGGGAAAGAGATCCAGGCCTCCGCCAATCACGATCTCACCCTTATCCGACTGACTGACGTAGGCGCCCGTGCCCGGGGAGATGACCACCTTGTCGAGACACGGCTTGAGCGGCTCGGTCACCATCGCCTGCAGCGCGTAACTTCTCACCGGCAGGCGGAAGCCGGCGAGCTTCGCGAGCACCGAGCTGTGACCGGCCACGGCGATCCCCACCCGCCCCGCGGCAATGCGGCCGCGGCCGGTGTGCACTGCGACTACGCGCCCGCCGGCACCGGTCTCGAACCCCGTCACTCCGCAGTTCTGCAGGATGTCCACGCCGAGCGCATCAGCGGCACGCGCGTAACCCCAGGCCACTGCGTCGTGGCGCGCGGTACCCGCGCGGCGCTGCATAAAGCCGCCCAGCACCGGAAAGCGCGCCCCGCTCGACAGGTCGAGCGCGGGCACCCGCTCGCCCACTTGTTCGCGAGTCAGGAGCTCCGCCTCGATTCCGTTCATGTGCATGGCATTGGCCCAGCGCGACAACGACTCCAGGTCGTGCCGGCTGTGCGCGAGCAGGATGTGGCCGCGCTGGCTGAGCATCATGTTGAAGTTGAGCTCGCGCGAGAGCCCCTCGTAGAGCCTGAGCGAGAAATCGTACAGGCGCGCGCTCTCGGGGTAGAGGTAGTTGGAGCGCACCACCGTGGTGTTGCGCCCGGTATTGCCGCCCCCGAGCCAGCCGCGCTCGAGCACCGCGACGTTCCTGATGCCGTGGTTCTTCGCCAGGTAATAGGCGGCGGCGAGCCCGTGGCCCCCACCACCGACGATCACCACGTCGTAGGCGGATTTCGGCTGCGGCGAGCGCCACGCCGGTACCCAGTTGCGGTGCGCCGAGAGCGCCCCGCGCAGCAGGGCGAGGGCGGAATACCTCACGCGCAGCCTACAGCTTCACCTGGTATTCGGTCTGCACCCTGCGGATGCGCTTGTTGGTGCCGAAGAACGCGTGCCGCGACATGTCGACCGTGTAGCGGCTGGCCGGGGGGTGGCGTCCCAGACTCTCGGCGAGGGAGCGGATGTGATGCGGGCCGGCGCCGCAGCACACTCCGAGATAGCGGACCCCGAGCGCGAACGCCTCGCGTCCGAAGTCGAAGATCTCGGCGCGCGTGCACATGAAGGGATCGAGGCCGACGGGAAAGGCGCGCGCGTTCCCACAGCACGGGTCGGTGAGAGACATGAAGGAAGGCTGCTCGGGGGTGGTGCGATAAGGGACGGGTAGCGCTGCCACGTGGCACTTCACCGCAGCGCGGATCTGCCTGATCATGGGCAGCATCGTCGTGGGTCCGCGGTGGCAGTTGAGCCCGACGACGTCGGCGCCGGCAGCTTCCAGGCGCCGGCACGACTCCGCCGGCGTATGCCCATCGCGCGTGACGTCCTCGCGGTGCATGGCCATGGTGATCACCGCCGGCACTTTCGAATACTTGCGGATCGCCTCCAGTGCCATGAGCGCTTCTGCGGTCCAGGAGAAGGTCTCGGCGACGAAGTAGTCGACGCCCGCCTCCACCGCCCAGCCCACCTGCTCGGCAAAGATCCGCTCGACCTCGCGCAGCGAGCGCGGGTCCGCCGGATCGTAGATGTTGGTATTACACAGGTCGCCGGCGAACAGCGTGCCGGTGCGCCGGGCGACCGAACTGGCGATCTTAAGCGCCGCCCGGTTCATCGGCACCAGGTCCTTCTCGCGCCCGATGACCCGCAGCTTCTCGCGGTGCACGTAATAGGTGAGCGCCTGGGTCACGTCCGACCCGGCGTGCACGAAATCCAGGTGCAGCTGCTCGACGACCTCGGGGTGATCGAAGAGCACCTCGGGAACGAATGCCCCGGCCTGCAGGTAGCCGCGCCGCTCGAGCTCGAAGACATAGCCTTCCGCGCAGATCACCGCTCCCTGGGCGAGGCGAGCGAGCAGATCACGCTCGCCGCCGTTGCCGCGCAGCGGTGACGGGCCGTGGCGCGTCCCGCGCCTGGCGGCGGTCGGGGCGGCTCTGGTTTTGGCCCTGGCTTTGGTTTTGGCCCTGGCTTTGGTTTTGGCCGTGGATTTGGCTTTGGCCCTGGCTGCCATGCGTGTCTCCCTTTTGAGCGCGCTACATTCTAATGGGGCCCCCGGGGGCGCGGATGCCTCTTTTAGATGGGGCTATTCAATTTCTAGGCTGGATTGCCCGAGATGAGCGTGGAACCTTAAGGTAGTGAGAAGCCAGGAGACCTCCCGGTTCGAGTAACTCATGAACGCCTCACCTGCATCCACCCTCGCACCGGCGCCACGCGCATCGGCCGCCCCCGAAGCGCTGCGCCGCGACGTGCAGTCGCTTCTCTCCACGTACCGGCCGGGGTTTGCGCTGCCGGGCGCCTTCTTCGGCGACGACGCGCTCTACGCCGCGGAGATGGAGTACATCTTCGGGCGTCACTGGCTGTTCGTCGCCTCAGAGCCCGAAATCCCCGAGGGCGGGGACTATCGCACGTTCCAGATCGGGCCCTGGCCGATCTTCCTCCTGCGGCGCGACGACGGCTCGATTGGCGCCTTCCACAACACCTGCCGGCACCGCGGCTCGCGCATCCTGCAGCAGGACAGCGGCGTCGCCGGTGCCACGCTCATGTGCCCGTACCATCGCTGGACCTATGACATGACCGGCAAGGTGATCGGCTGCGGAGCGACCGGGGAGATACCAGCCGCGCAACGCTCTCTCAAGAGCGTGCACGTGAAACAGCTCGCCGGACTGATCTTCGTGTGCCTCGCGGACGAGCCGCCGGATGACTTCGATGCCATGGCGCAGCGCATGACGCCGTACCTGGCCCCGCACGGCCTCACGCGCGCCAAGGTCGCGAGGCAAGTGGACATCATCGAGCACGGCAACTGGAAGCTCACCATCGAGAACAATCGCGAGTGCTTCCACTGCTCGGGACACCCGGAGCTGCTGTGCTCGCTGTTCGACTTCTTCGGCGAGATCGACGAGGGGCGCATGTCGGCGCAGGAGCGCGCCGCCTACGCCCGCTACCAAAGCGCCCGCCCGGAGCTGGAAGCGATCTGGGCGCGCACGGGTCTGCCGTGGCGGTGCATCGAGGAGCTGCATGGCCGGCCCACGGCCTTCCGCACCGAGCGACTGGTGCTCGATGGCGCCGGTGAATCGATGACGCCCGATACGCGCATCGCCTCGCGGCGGCTGCTGGGGGACCTGCGCGAGGCGCGGCTCGGGTCGCTGCACTATCACACGCAGCCGAATGCCTGGTTCCACCTCCTCTCCGACCATGCCCTGACTTTCGCCACGCTCCCTCTCGAGCGCGGCCGCACGTTGCTGCGCAGCACGTGGCTGGTGCACGCGGACGCCGAGGAAGGCCGGGACTACGATGTGGACAAGCTCACGCGCGTGTGGAATGCGACCAACGCGCAGGACGCGGCGTTCATCGAGGAGACGCAGCGCGGCGTGTCGAGCCCGGCTTATTTGCCCGGTCCGCTCGCCGCCAAGGAGTACCTGGTGCAGCTCTTCCACACCTGGTACGAAGAGCGGCTGCGCGCGGAACTGAACCTCTAGCCGCACGCGTGCGTACCTTCCCGCCGCCGCCTCTACCGGATCGGTTCGCCAGCCATCTCCAGGTGCAGCCGATCGCCCCGATAGGGGTGCCGCGCGATGACCGCCTCGTTGAGCTCGACCCCGAGCCCCGGCTCTGTGGGCGGAATGACGTAACCGGCCTCCCAGCGGATCGGTTTCACCAGCACGTCGGCGTGGAAGCCCTGCCAGCGCTCGATGCCCTCGAGGATCAGGAAGTTCGGGCTGCAGGTGGAGAGCTGGATGTTGGCCGCCCCCACTACCGGTCCGCAGTACAGGTGCGGCGCAAGCTGCACGTGCTGCACCTCGGCGAGCGCAGCGATTTTTTTTGCCTCGAGGAGCCCGCCGACGCGCCCCAGGTTCATCTGCAGAATCGCCGCGCCGCCGGCGCGCAACAGGTGCGCGAAATCATACTTGGTGGCGAGGCGCTCGCCGGCGGCGATCGGAATGCGGGTGGCGCGCGCCACGCGGGCCATTTCCTCGGGAGCATCCGGCGGCACCGGCTCTTCGAACCACAGCGGGTCATAAGGCTCGAGGCGGTGCGCCAGCCGGATCGCGCCAGCGGCGGTCATCTGTCCGTGCGTACCGAACAGCAGATCCGCACGGGTGCCGACCGCGGCGCGCAGCAGCCGCATGAAGCGCTCGCACAGCTCGAGCGCCGCGAGCGAGAGTTGCCGGCCATCGAAAGCCGAGTAGGGACCGGCGGGATCGAACTTCAGCGCCGTGAAGCCCTGTGCGAGGTACTCGGCGGCGCGCTCGGCCGCCAGCTCCGGGTCCTGGTAGACGTCGGTCTTGTCCCCGGGACGCGCGTAGATATAAGTGTAGGAACGCAGCCGTTCGTGCACGCGGCCGCCGAGGAGCTTGTACACCGGCTGCCCGGCCTCCTTGCCGATGATGTCCCAGCAGGCCATCTCGAGCGCCGAAAGCACCGCCATGAGCGAGAGGTCCGGATGCTGCGTGTAGCCTGCGGAATACACCCGCCGCCAGATCTTCTCGATGTCGTGGGGATCCTCCCCCGCCAGATAACGCCCGAAGACATCGACCAGCATGCGCGCGACCAGCTCCGGATGGAACGGCACACAGTACGCTTCGCCCACTCCGTGAACGTTGCCGTCGGTGGTGAGCTTCACGAACACGAAATAACGGCCGCCGACGCCCGGTTGCGGATTGCCCGCGACAAAGGTCTTAATGTCAGTCAGTTTCATCGCGCGGACGGTTATACCAGATGAGCGAGTATGACTACATCGTCGTCGGCGCGGGCTCCGCCGGCTGCGTGCTTGCCAACCGCCTCACGGCGGACGGTAAGCACCAGGTGTTGCTGCTCGAGGCGGGCGGCTCCGAGCGCTCGCTGTGGATCCAGGTGCCGATCGGGTACGCGCGCACCTTCCACGATCCCCGCTACAACTGGATGTACGAAGCCGATAGCGACCCCGGGCTCGAGAACCGCCGCGCCTTCTGGCCGCGCGGCAAGGTGCTCGGCGGCTCGAGCTCCATCAACGCGATGATCTACGTTCGCGGCCAGCCCGGGGACTTCGACGACTGGCGCGCGGCGGGCAATCCCGGTTGGTCCTTCACTGAGTTGCTGCCGTACTTCAGGAAGCTCGAGGATCACACCCTGGGCGCCTCCGAGTTTCACGGGGCCGGCGGCCCGCTGTACGTGGGCGACGTATCGGCGAGCGTGCATCCGCTGTGCGCAACGTTTCTCGCGGCCTGCGACGCGCTCGATATTCCCCGCACGGCTGATTTCAACGGCGCGCAGCCCGAGGGCGCGGGTCTGTGGCACGTCACGATCAAGGACGGCGTGCGCGTCTCTGCCGCCAGCGCCTACCTGCGTCCCGCCATGCGGCGCGCCAACCTCACGGTGCAGCTGCGCTCGCAGGCGACGCGCGTGCTGTTCAGCGGTAGGCGCGCGACGGGCGTTGAGTATCTTGAGCACGGCGCGCGGCAGGTGGCGCAGGCGCGAGGCGAGGTGCTGCTCGCGGCCGGGTCGATCAACTCCCCGCAGCTGCTCGAGCTGTCGGGTATCGGAGATGCGCAGTTGCTGCGCCGCTTCGAGATTCCGGTCATCGCCGATTCCCCCGCCGTCGGTGCCGGCCTGCAGGATCACCTGGCGGTGTGCTACTTCTACCGCTCGCGCGTGCCCACCCTCAACGACGAGCTCGCCCCGCTGCTGGGCAAAGTG
>DASZHQ010000099.1:0-1991 GCA_035937715.1 Steroidobacteraceae bacterium
GCGGCCGAGGAGCAGGCCAAAGCGGCGCGCTCCGGGCCGGCGCTCGCGAACTGGGAGTCGATGATCGCGGCGAAGATCACGCGCGCCTGGTTGCGCCCGCCCACGGCGCGGCCGGGAATAGAATGCATGTTGTACGTGACGCAGGTGCCGGGAGGCGAAGTGACCCAGGTGCGAATCGGGGAATGCAACGGCGACCAGGCGGTGCGCCAGTCCATCGAGGCCGCTGTGTACCGTGCCTCACCCTTGCCGCCGCCGCCGGACCCGGCGCTGTTCGATCGCAATCTCAAGATCAACTTCAAGCCGGACTGAGGCTCATGAGGAACATACCAGGCGGAATCTGCAGACCGGGGCGGCGTTGGCTTGCCGGCGCGCTGCTCGCGTCAGCGCTGGGGGCCGTGCCTGCGGCGCATGCGGAACTGCAGATCGAGATCACCTCGGGCGTACGTGATCCGGTGCCGATCGCCGTCGTACCGTTCGCGCGCGCCGTGCCGGCCGATGGCGGCCTCGACGTCGCCGACGTCGTACAGCACGATCTGGCAGGCAGCGGTCGGTTCCGTGCCCTGCCGCGCGAGCGCATGCCCGCCACCCCGACGAGCGCCGCAGAGGTGGCGTTCGCCACCTGGAAGAGCGCCGGAAGCGACTACGTGGTGGTCGGGCGCGTGACGGCGCTCGAGGGCGGCACTGTTGCCGTCGACTTCGAGCTGGTGAGCGCGCTCACCGGCGCGCGTGTCGCGTCGCAGCGCTTTGTTGGCACCTCAAGCGCACTGCGCAACGCCGCGCACCGCGTGAGCGATGTCGTGTACCAGAAGATACTCGGCGTGCGCGGAGCGTTCGCTACCCGCATCGCCTATGTGGCGGTGGACGGCACGCCGCCGGCGCTGACCTACCAGCTGATCGTCGCCGATGCCGATGGGGCCAATCCGCACCTGATTCTCGAGTCGCGCTTTCCGCTCATGTCGCCCGCGTGGTCGCCCGATGGCGAGTGGCTGGCGTACGTGTCCTTCGAGACCAAGCACTCGGCGGTGTATGTGCAGCGGGTGCGCAGCGGCGAGCGGCGCCAGGTCTCGGCGCGCGCCGGCGTCAACGGGGCGCCGGAGTGGTCGCCCGACGGCCACAAGCTGGCCCTGACGCTCGGCGGCAGCGGAGGCAACCCTGACATCTACCTGCTCGATCTCATCACCCAGGACCTGACACGCATCACCGATGACCCGGCCATCGACACCGAGCCGGTGTGGGCGCCGGACGGGCGCTCGCTGTACTTCACCTCCGACCGCGCCGGCTCGCCGCAGATCTACCAGATCGGCGCGAGTGCCGGAGCGCGGCCGCGGCGGGTCACATTCAGCGGCAACTACAATGCCCGGGCGCGGATATCGCCCGACGGGTCGCAGCTCGCCATAGTGACGCTCGACAACGGCAACTATCGCATCGCGGTACAGGATCTGGCGAGCGGGGCGGTACGCGTGCTTACCCACGGGCATCTCGATGAATCGCCAAGTTTCGCCCCCAATGGGGCTACACTTATCTACTCGGAGCGCGAGGGCGGCCGCGGGACGCTGGCGACGGTCGGGACCGACGGCCTGACGGGCCTGCGGCTGAAGCCCCCGCACGGCGAGGTGCAATCACCGGCGTGGGGCCCGTTCGCCCCATGAGGCGCGGCAAACGCGTCGGCAGTTTCGGAGGAAGCGGAATGGCGGAGAAGGCAGTCATGCGTCGAGCGATCCTCATCGTGTTGCTTACGGCATCGTTGTGTCTTAGCGCCTGCGCCCACAAGCGGCCCAAGCCGGGAACCCCCGAGTCACCCAACGCGGCCAACGCTGGCGCGGAGGGCGCGGGTGCCGACTATTCCAAGGCCGGGCCCGACGACGAGGCCGCCGGTCCCCAGGCGGGCCGGCTGGCGGAGCGGATCGTCTACTTCGACTTCGACAGCAGCGAGATCAAGGGTGCCGGCACGGACGTGGTCGCGGCACACGCCAAATTTCTCGCCTCCCACA
>DASZHQ010000100.1:0-11064 GCA_035937715.1 Steroidobacteraceae bacterium
CGCGAGCACGCCCCCTGGGCGCTGCTCGACTATGGCTTTCGGGCCGTGATCAGTACCGAGATCGCCGACATCTTCCGCAGCAACGCCCTGAAGAATGGGCTGTTGCCGGTCGTGGTCGATGAGGCGACGAGCCGCTGGCTCATCGCGCACCCGGGCGTGGAGGTGAGGCTCGACGTCGCCGCGCGCACGCTCACGCTGCCGAGCGGCGCCGCCGTCGGCTTTCCGCTCGAGCCCTTCGCACAGCACTGCCTGCTCGAGGGCGTCGATGAGCTCGGGTTTCTCCTCGCCCGGAGTGCCGAGATCGAGGCTTACGAACGGCGCTCATGAAAGCTCACCTGGCAGTACTCCCCGGTGATGGCATCGGACCCGAGGTCATCGCCGAGGGCGTGCGCTGCCTCGAGGCGGTAGCGCGCCTGTTCGGACACGAGTTCGAGCTGTCACCGCTCCCCTTCGGGGGAGCGGCGATCGACGCGCACGATGACCCCCTGCCCGCGGCGACGCTGCGCGCCTGCCTCGCAGCGGACGCCGTGCTGCTCGGGGCGATCGGGGGGCCGAAGTGGTCGGCGCCGCAGGCGCGGTTGCGGCCGGAAGCCGGGCTCCTGCGACTGCGCAAGGAGCTTGGAACGTTCGCGAACTTGAGGCCCGTCAGGGTCCACCCGGCGCTCGTTGATGCCTCCACGCTCAGGGCCGAGGTCGTCTCCGGCGTCGACCTGCTGTTCGTGCGCGAGCTGACCGGCGGGATCTATTTCGGAGAAAAACGCCGCGACGCCGCGAGCGCCACCGATGTCTGCAGTTACACGGTCGAGGAGATCGAGCGCATCGTGCGTGTGGCGGCGGCGCTGGCGGTGGCGCGGCGCGGCCGGCTCACCTCCATCGACAAGTCGAACGTGCTCGAGACCTCGCGCCTGTGGCGCGAGGTGACCACGCGGGTGGTCGGCGCCGAGTTTCCCGGTGTGCAGCTCGAGCACATGCTGGTCGATGCCGCAGCCATGCACCTGATCCGCGCCCCGCGCGACTTCGACGTGCTGGTCACCGAGAACATGTTCGGCGACATCCTGACCGATGAGGCTTCCATGCTCGCTGGTTCGCTGGGACTGCTCCCCTCCGCCTCGCTCGGTGCCGGCCGCCGCGGGATCTACGAGCCCGTCCACGGCTCCGCGCCCGACATCGCCGGACGCGGCCTCGCGAATCCGTACGGCACTATCCTCTCTGCGGCGCTGCTGCTGCGCCACTCGCTGGGGCTGGACGCCGAAGCCGCCGCCCTCGAACAGGCGGTCGCGGAAGCGCTCGCGCAGGGGCAGCGCACGGCGGATCTCGCGCCCAAGGCGCACGCCCTTTCCACGCGCGCTGCGGGGGACGCAGTGCTCAGCAGGCTGCGGCGGCCTGCTTGAGGGGCCGAGCCGGCCGCAGCACCCGCGCCGCCCGTGCCAATGCGCGCGAGAGGTCCTCGCGCAGGTCCTCCAGCGCCTCGATCCCGATCGACAGGCGGATCAGCCCGTCGCTGAGCCCGGCACGCTCGCGCGCCGCCGGATCCATGGCCGCGTGCGTCATGGTGGCGGGATGTGCCACCAGACTCTCGACGCCACCCAAGGACTCCGCCAGCGAGAAGCATTCGAGCCCGGCGACGAACTCGCGCACCGCATCGTGACCGCCCTCGAGCTCGAGCGTCACGACGGCGCCGAAGCCGCGCTGCTGGCGCTTCGCGAGCTCATGCCCGGGGTGGTGCTCGAGTCCCGGGTACCAGACACGCGCGACATTCGGCTGGCCGTCGAGCCAGTGCGCGAGCGCCTGGGCATTGCGGGCGTGATGCTCGAGCCGTGCGTGCAGCGTGCGCAGGCCCCGCAATGTGAGGAAGCTGTCGAACGGCGCGCCGGTCAATCCCAGGCAGTTGGCCCACCATACGAGCTGCTCGTGCAGCGCCGACTCGCGCGCGATGACTGCCCCGCCGACCACGTCGCTGTGACCGTTGAGATACTTGGTCGTGGAATGCACCACCAGGTCCGCGCCGAAGGCGAGCGGTTGCTGCCACGCGGGCGACAGGAAGGTGTTGTCGACGGCGACCAGCGCACCACAGGCGTGCCCGAGTGCCGCGACCGCCGCGATATCCGTGATGCGCAATAGCGGGTTGCTGGGCGTCTCGATCCACACGAGTGCCGCCGGGTGTGAGAGCGCTGCGCGAACCGCAGCAGCATCGCCGAAATCGATGAACTCGACCTGTCGCTCGCCGCGGCGGCGCCAGGCATCGAACAGACGATAGGTCCCGCCGTAGCAGTCGTGCGGCGCGACGATGCGCGCCCCCACGGGAACGAGATAGCCGACCACCGTTATCGCGGCCATGCCGCTCGCGGTGACGACGCCCCCCACTCCCTGCTCGAGATCCGCGAGCGCCGCCCCCAGCAGGTCGCGCGTCGGGTTGCCCGAGCGCGTGTAGTCGTAAGCGCGCTTCTCGGCAAAAGCGCGGAAGGCGAACGTCGAGGACAGGTGCAGCGGCGGCACCACGCAGCCGGTCGTGTCGTCGCATTCGATGCCGGCACGCACGGCCTGCGTGACCTGGCTCGTGCCACTGTTGGCTGCTGCCGCCGCCCACGGCGCGATAGGATCAGGGACTTTGCTCACGGGATGCTCCGCTTAAATGTGGCCCGGTCTCACCGGACTCCTGCGGAGCGCGCCTGCCCCGAGAGGGGCTGGCTGTCACGTCCATCCCGCCGGTGTCTTGAGCACCGCGGGCCACGCTGACCGCTCATCTGTCGACCCTCGTACAGGTGTCGCAGGAGTTGGCACCTTTCCAGGGTGGTTGGTCCTGGCGGTTGCCCCGGCGTCTAAGGGCCTATCCCTCAGCCGGTCTCGATGAGTAATCAATAGTTTAGGGGCTGCGCCGGGCCGCACGCAAGCGGCACTTCAGCGTGGTGCCAGGCCCGCAGCGCGCCGGTCTGCGTCGTAGGCGTCCGCGTTGCGGCCCCGGGCCCGCGCAGAGTCGGCGATGAGGCGCCACGCCGACGCCTGCGCGAGGGGGTCTGCCGTGGCGAGCGTGACTGCCTTGCGTCCCAGGGAGTCGGCCTGCGCGGCGTTGTTTTCCCCGAGCCTCACCCGCCCGAGCTCGATCCACAGGAGCGGATTATCTGGCTCGATCCGCAGTGCCCGCTCGAGCGTTGCGGCCGCCGCGCCGTAGTCGCCGCCGGCGGCCTGCCGCTGCGCCTGTGCCACCAGGGCGTTCGCTGCGGCTCCGAGGTGGAACTGCCGCGGCGCCGGCGCGCCTGGCCGCTCAGGTGGCGGTTGCGCGGTGCCGGAGGGCGACTCCCCGGTGACGCCGCCGCCGGGGTGAAAATCTCCGCCCCCGTGCAGCGCACAGGCCGAGAGAGCGAGGGCGGGAACGACCGCAGGCAGGCGCTTCAGAACGATCGCGCGTCGCATGCGCGAATTATATCGCGGGCGGTGTGGTGCCCTCCGGCCCGGCACCGTGCGCATCATGTGTGCGCATGGGCTCTGCGCATGAACCCCGCGCATCAGCGCCAGGGGTCAGCTCCGCGCATCAACGTGTCAGTCCGCGCAGCCACTGCTGAGCGCGATCGAGCGTCGTGCCCAATGCGCCCGCACTCTCCGGGAAACCGCAGCCGGGCTTCGCCGGCAGCGCTGCATTGCCGGGCACGGCGACGGTCACGATGTCCTCCGAGCAACCGGGCACGACGCGCAGTCCGGTCGGATACTCGATGTGCACTTCGGCGATCGCCTCCGGCATCGGCGCGTTCCAGGAAGTGGTGCCGAGGCCCGCCACGATGTGCGCCCACACCGGCAGTGCCCCCGAGGAGCCGGTGAAGCCGGTCGGTGCGTTGTCATCGTAGCCGACCCACACGACGGCGAGGTGACTGCCCGAGAATCCCGCGAACCAGCTGTCGCGGAAGTCGGAAGAAGTTCCGGACTTGCCGGCGACCACCAGCTTCGGCGGCAGAAACGTGCGCGCGGAGCGGCCGGTGCCACGCTCCATGACCTCGACCAGCATGCGATCGAGCTGATACACCGCCTCGGGCGAGGCCACCTGGGTGACCTCGAGAGGAAATGCCTTCAGCGGCTTGCCCTCGGCGCTCATCAAGGCACGCACTGCGCGCAGCCGGTTGCCGAAGCCCCCGTTGGCGAGCCCGTTGAAGAGCTGCGCAGCCTCGAGCGGCGTGACCGCGACCGCCCCGAGCAGTATCGCCGGCACCTGCGGCGGCGGTTGCGGCAGACCGAAGCGCTGCAGCGTCTGCGTGACTTTCGGCAAGCCCAGGTCGAGCCCCACGCCCACTGTGGCGAGGTTGAGAGACTCCGCGAGCGCGCGCACCACCGGCACCGCGCCGTAGACCTGGTGCGTGAAATTCTCCGGCCGCCAGTGCGCGCCATTCGCGAGCTTCACGTCGACGGGCGCATCCTGTACCACGGTAGCGGCGTTGTAGCGGCCGCTCTCGAGCGCCGTCAGGTAGATGAACGGCTTCACCAGCGAACCCATCGGGCGGCGCGCATCGAGCGCCCGATCGAAGCCGTCGTAACCCACGTTGCGCCCGCCGACGATGGCGATCACCTCCCCACTCTGGGGGGAGACGACGACTGCCGCGCCCTCGAGCGCGCCCTGCGGGTGCTTGCTCGAGCGGTCGAGGCGCGCGAGCTCGCGCTCGAGCGCGCGCTCGGCCTGATCCTGGGCGCGCGGGTCGAGGCTGGTGTAAATGCGCAGGCCCGCCCCGGTGAGATCCTGCTCGTGGTAGTCGCGGCGCAGCGTGCGGCGGACGAAGTCGAGGTACGCCGGGTAGTAGGCCCCGGCGGGGCGGCCCGTGACGCCGAGCGGCGCGCGCGCCGCGGCGGCTGCCTCGGGCGGCGTGACGATCCTCTGATCGGCCATGATTTTCAGCACCAGGTCACGGCGCGCGCGGGCGCGCTCAGGGTGGCGGCGCGGATCGTAGTAGGAAGGCCCACGCACGATGGCGACCAGCAGCGCTACCTCCGAGAGGTCGAGCTCCGCGAGCGGCTTGCCAAGGTAGAACTGGCTCGCGAGCCCGAAGCCGTGGATGGCGCGGTCGCCGTCCTGCCCGAGGAAGATCTCATTGATATAGGCGTTCATGAGATCGGCCTTGGTGAAATGCGCATCGAGCGCCATCGCCATGACCGCCTCACGCAGCTTCCTCGAGAGGGTCTGGCGGGAGTTGAGGAAGTAGCTGCGCACCAGCTGTTGCGTGAGGGTGCTGCCGCCCTGCTCGATCTGGCGGGCGCGCACGTTGACCCACGCCGCGCGCAGCACCGCAAAGGGGTCGACGCCGTGATGCGTGTCGAATTTGCGGTCTTCGACGGCTTTCAGCGCCGCAGGCAGCAGGGTCGGCACCTCCTGCGGAGTGACGACGATGCGATCCTCGCCGTGGATCGGGAAGATGCTGCCGATGAGCAGCGGCTCGAGGCGCAGCACCGGCACCTCCTGGCCGGCACTGTCACGCAGGGTGGCCAGCGCCGGCCCTGCGCCGCTGATGGCGAGGATCTGCGCCTCGCGCGCCTCGTCGGCAAAGCGCGCCGCGCGCAGCGCCACCTCGATGCGCTCGCCCTGCCAGCGGTAGGTGCCGGGCCGCTCGAGCGCTTGCGCGCGCTGGTAGTGCAAGCGTTGCAGCTCGTGCTCGAGCTCCGGAAGTGACAGCGTCAGCCCCGCGTACAGCTCGAGTGGCGCGGCATACACCTGAGCCGGCAGCGTCCAGCGGCGCCCCTCGAACTGCGTTGTGACCACGCGATCGAGATACAGCACGTAGAGAGCGGCTGCCAGTGCCAGGGTGCCGAGGATGGCGAGAACGATGCGCTTCAGATGAACAGCTCCGCGGCGGGTGCGCGCAGGTTGTACTCCGAGCTCATCACGCGCCCGTAGGCACCGGTGTTGGTGATGATCAGCACGTCCCCCTCGCGCGTCGCCGGCAGCAGCCGATCGTGGCCCAGCACGTCGGCACTCTCGCAGATGGGCCCGACGATGCTGACCAGCTCGCTGGCGGCCTCGTCCGCGCGCGTGAGGTTGGCGATCTCATGGTACGAGCCATAGAGCGCCGGCCGGATGAGGGAGTTCATCCCGGTCGCGACGCCGACGAAGCGCACCCCGCCCTTCGCCTTCAGCTGCGTCACCCGCGCGAGCAGCACGCCGGCCGCCGCCACCAGGTAACGCCCGGGCTCGAGCCACATCTCGAGTTGCGCATGCTCCGCGCGCACGGCAGCGAGCAGTGCGTCGAGCCTGGCGAGATCGACTCCGGGCTGATCGGCTCGCTCGGGGACCCCCAGTCCCCCGCCCACGTCGATGACGCGCACCGCCTCGAACCCCGGTGCCGCCTGCGCCAGCAGCCGCGCGGTGTGCTCCCAGCTCGTGACGTCGAGGATGCCGCTGCCCACGTGCGCCTGCAGCCCCGTGACCCGTGCGCGCGCCTCGCGCGCGCGCAACGCGAGCTCGCGCAGCTCCGCGATCGGTACGCCGAATTTCGAACGGCTGCCGGCGGTGCGCACGTGCGTGTGGTGGCCGCGGCCCACGCCGGTGTCGACGCGCACGAAGATCTCCTGTCCGGCGAAGAGCTCCGGCCAGGCGCTCAGCGCGTAGCTGTTGTCGACCGTCACACGCACCCCGCGTCCGAGCGCCCAGGCGTACTCCGCGCGTGGCGCGAAGTTCGGCGTGTACAGAACACGCTCGGGAGGGAGATCCGGGAACAGCTCGAGCACCCGCTCGATTTCCCCGCGCGAGACGCATTCGAACTCTATCCCCTCGGCGCGCAATGCGCGCAGCACCTCGGGGTGTGGGTTGGCCTTCATCGAGTAGTGCACGCGCGCGAGCGAGCCGAGCGCGCGCAGCGAGCGCGCCGCGCTGCGCACCACTTCGAGGTCGTAGACGAAAGCGGCATCCTGTGCGCCGAGCGCGGCGAGCAGCTCGCTGCGCCTGGAGCGCCACCAGGGGGTGGCGCGGGCCGCCGCGGCGGCGGGCTGCGAGAACAGCTGCTGCCAGGTCGGACCGAGCACCTTGTCGCCCGGCACCGGGCGGATCAGCAGCTCGTGCAGCTGCTCGACGAGCCGATCGCCCTGGTTCTCATCGACCACGAAGGTGAAGTTCAGATCATTGGCCGCCTGGCTGACCAGATGGATCTTCTGCTCCTCGAAGAACTCGAAGGCGCCGCCGAGCTGGTGCAGGATCGCGCGGATGTTGCGCCCCACGAGGCTCACCGAGGAGCATGGGCCGATCACCTGTACGCGGCACAACCGCGACAGGTCCGCCACGAGATTCGCCACCAGCGTATTGTCGAGACTGTTGGCGGCCGGATCGAGCGACACCGTGACATTGGTCTCGGAGGTCGACACCAGGTCGACCGACATGCCGTGCTGTTTGAAGACCTGGAAGGCATCGGCCAGGAAGCCGACCTGGTGCCACATCCCGGGGCTTTCCAGTGAGATGAGCGTAATGCCTTTCTTGGTGCACACGGCCTTGACCTGCGCACCGCCCTCTCCGCCGGCGGCGCTGAGCACCGTGCCCTCGAGGTCCGGGGCCTGCGTGGCGTACACGTGCAACGGAATGCCGTACTGGCGCACCGGCAGGATGCAGCGCGGGTGCAGGACCTTCGCGCCGCTGGTGGCGATCTCCTGCGCCTCATCATAGTGGAGCGTGCGCAGCAGCCGCGCACTCGGGGTGGCGCGCGGGTTGGCGCTGAACATGCCCGGCACGTCCGTCCAGATCTCGAGGCGCTGCGCTCCGAGCTTCGCCGCCAGGTAGGCCGCCGAGGTGTCCGAGCCGCCGCGACCGAGGAGCACGGTATGGCCCTCGGCGTCGCTGGCGATGAAACCCTGGGTGACGATGACCGGGGCGCCGCTCTCCAACAGTGCCCGCAACGCCGGATCGGGCGCGAAATTGCACACCGCCGAGAGCACGCTCGCCTTCGCCGAGGCGCCGTGATATTCCGCGCGCAGCATGCTGCGCGCATCCGCCCAGCGCACCTCGAGCCCCTGCGCGGCCAGGAAGCGCGCGCCGATGTGCGTCGCCATGAGCTCCCCCGTCGCCATCACCCGTGCGCGTGTGTGATCGCTCACCTCGTGCACCAGGGAGACGCCCGTGGCGATCTCGCGCAGCTCCCCGAATTGGTGCTCGACTTCATCACCGGCTGCGACGCCGAGCTGCGCGGCGAGGCGACGGTGGTGATCCTCGATGCTGCGCAGCTCCCCCTCCTGCGCCTG
Organism: Steroidobacteraceae bacterium; assembly: GCA_035937715.1. Taxonomy (GTDB): domain Bacteria; phylum Pseudomonadota; class Gammaproteobacteria; order Steroidobacterales; family Steroidobacteraceae; genus 13-2-20CM-66-19. The sequence continues at coordinate 8,197 of DASZHQ010000100.1, forward strand.
ACCCGTCGCGGCATCGAGCAGTCGCTCGAGGCGATCAGTGACCCCGGAGAACGCCGAGTGCACGATGAGCACGCGCGCCCCTGCGGCCCGACGCTGCGCGACCACGCGGGCGATGTTGGTCCAGGTCGGCAGGCTCGAGACGCTGGTGCCGCCGAACTTCAGGACGATCCAGGCCGAGGGCGTGCGGGTCACTGCTTGAGTTCTCCGGGCGCGCGCTGCGCGGACACAGCCGGTGCGAAACGCCCGCGGCTGCGGTTGGAGCGGCTCGGACGGTGGCGGGTTCTAGAGCTCGTCGTCGAAGTCTTTCAGGTCCTTCTCGAGCTTTCGGTCCGCCAGCACTTCCTCGAGCCGGCTCCAGGCAGCCTTGCCGCGCTTGCCCTGATTACGGACGCGCTTATCCACCCGGTCGAGGAGGCGGTCATAGTCAGTGCCGTCCTCGGTGGTGGGACCGCTCAGGAATTCATCGTCGAGATCGAAGCTCTCGTTGTCTCTTTCCGGCATCTTGGCAGCGTAAATCCTGAAGTAATTCAACAAGTAACGTGCCAAAAGGCGGCACAAACAAGGCTGCGAACTATAGCCGATTCGCGCCAGCGATCAACTTTTGGGTGCAAGGGCGCTTTTTCAGCCAGGACTCGGGCGCTGCGCAGGCTGGTCAGGGCTGGTCGGTGCGATCGCGCACGATGACCGGAGCGCCCCGGCTCAAGCCCAGCCCCTCCGCGGCGCTCTGCTCGGCGCGGGCGATCTCCACCACGCCGAAGGAATTCACCAACGCCAGGTATCCCCCCGGGCGCGTGTCGCCATAGGTGCGCAACAAAGGAAACGAGTGAGCGCCGGCGTGCACCAGCGGCAGCCGGAAGCGCTCGATGAGCGCGGCATCGATATTGGTGATGAGATTGCCGAAGTGATCAATGCTGATGACCACACCGTTGACGCTGCGGGCCTCCACCGCAGGTTCCTCCACCCACGACGGCACCAGAGTGCTCACCGCCTCCCCGAGCGTGCGCAGGCTGCAACGGCCGGCAGCCAGCTCGGCCGCGACCGGTGCGAAGATATCCCGGCCATGGAACGTGGCGCTCGGATGGTGCACTCCGATATGCGCCAGCGCCGCGGGCGTCAAGCGCACAATCAGCGCCGCCTCGCTGCGGCTCGCCACTGGCGCCAGCAGGCCGTTGTCCGGGGCAAGGAAGTAGTGCCCACCCGCGAGCAGCGCGATGATCTGGCGCGCGGTTCCTACCCCCGGGTCGACCACCGCCACGTGCACCGTGCCTGGAGGGAAGTAACCGAACGCGCGCGCCAGCCAGAACCCCGCTTCCGCCGGCCAGTGCACCACGATCTCGTGAGTGAGATCGATGATGCGGGCCTGCGGGAAGCGCGTGAGGATGCAGCCCTTCATGACGCCGACGAAGGGGCCCTGGTGGCCGAAATCCGTAGTGATGGTAATGACGCCCGAAGGGGTGGGCGCATCGGCGGGCGCGGCAGGCGCGCTCATCGCGTCATCCGCCGCTCAGCCGCGCGCCCCGCGGCCGCCGTTAGGGCCTCCTTCGGCGCACGAGCGGCAGCGATCGGTGTATGGCACCGCGGCCAGTCTCTCCGGCTCGATGTCCTCGCCGCACACCGCGCAGCTGGCATAGCGCCCGGAGGCCAGGCGCCGCAGTGCCGCCTCCACCTGTTGCAGCTCTGCCTGGGCTGAGTGCGAGATCGCGCCCAGCACATCGTCGTTCTCGCGCTGCGTGACCTGCTCGGCGAAATCGGCCGACAACGGGTCGGCTTCGTGACGCAGATCGGCACTCGCATCGCTCGCGCGCTGCCGCAGCTCCTCACGGCGCTTGAGCAGTCGCTCCCGTACCGCTTTCGTGTCCAGATCCACGTCAGGTCCCCCGCAACTCTCAGGACGCCCGCTGAGCGCGGCGCTGTCCCTCGAGCCATTGTTGTAGTTTATCGAAGGGCTCGACGAACTTCGCCACGCCCTCGCGCTCGAGCTGTTCGGCGATGGCTTCCATGTCGACGTCCAGCCGCTCGAGTCCCTCGCGCGTATCCGCGCCTTCCGCGATATGGCGCTCAAGCCGCAGCTCCGGCCGCCCGAGACGCCGGTAGGTGTTGAGCGTCTCGAGCGGCATGGTGTTGACGGTACCGGGCACTACCAGCTCCTCGACGTACTTGATCGGGCTGTAGTTCGGATCCTTGGTAGAGGTCGAGGCCCACAGGAGCCGCTGCGGCCGCGCGCCCGCGGCGGCGAGCGTCTGCCACTCGGGCGTGGCGCTCATTCCCTCGTAAATCTCGTAGGCGCGGCAGGCGCTGGCAATCGCCGCCTTGCCGCGCAGGGCGCGGGCCGCGGGCTGGCCGGCCGCGGCCAGGCCGTCGAGGATCTTATCGACCGCGCTGTCGATGCGGCTCAGGAAGAAGCTGGCGACGGAAGCAACCGTGGCCAGCCCCCGGCCGGCGGCGGCGCGCGCAGCGAGGCCCTCCATGTAGGCGCGCGCCACGGCGCGATAGCGCTCGGGCGAGAACAGTAATGTCACGTTCACGTTGACGCCCGAGGCAATAAGCTCACGGATCACGGGCAGCCCCGCTTCGGTGCCGGGTATCTTGATGAGCGCATTCGGCAGCTTCAGCCGCCGCCACAGCCGCTGCGCCTCGCGCAGACTCCCGGCGCTGTCGTCGGCCAGGTGCGGGGAGACCTCCAAGCTCACGTAACCGTCTCCGCCGCCGGTCGAGTCGTAGAGCGGGCGCAGCAGCCGGGCGGCGCTGCGCAGGTCTTCGATCGCGAGCTCCTCGTAGAGCGCCAGGGCCGAGGACACCGTGGGCAGGAGCTGCGCGATCGGCCGCGCGTAGTGTTGGTCGTGCATCATGGAGTTGGCGAAGATCGCG
>DASZHQ010000101.1:0-17412 GCA_035937715.1 Steroidobacteraceae bacterium
CGCCGCGCGACGGCGTACCCGTTGGCCGATGACGGCCAGCGCTCCTTCGTCGACCTCAACACGATTCCGCTCAGCGCCGTGGACCACGTGGAAGTGCTGCGGGACGGCGCCTCCTCGCTCTACGGAGCGGACGCCATCGCAGGCGTCGTCAACATTATCCTGCGCGAGACCTTCCAGGGAGCCACAACCGATGCCGAGGTCGGTTTTTCCGAGCGCGGCGGCGGCGGTTCGCGCCGCGTGTCGGGACTTTTCGGCGCGGGTGATATCCGCTCCGACCGCTACAACGCCTTTGTCGACGTCGAATATCAGAAGGACGACCGCATCGCCGTGGGGCGCCGTCCCTTCCCGTTCAACACCAACGATCTCTCCTCAATCGGCGGGGCAAACCTGATCTTTGGGCAGCCAACGCAGTTTACCGGCTCGACTTTCGGCTCCGTGACTCCGGCGACTCTCGGCACCCCGGGCGATCTCACCAGCGGCACACCGATTCCGGGTGCCGTCTCGCAGCCCTTGCGCCCCTGTGGCGCCGGTTCCAGGCAGGCCACCGACGGCAGCGGCAACGTTTACTGCGCCCAGAACCTACTCGCCAATACCGATGACGCGCCTTCGGAAGAGCGGGTCGGCGTTCTGGCGAAGCTCACCGTCGGCGTCAGTGATAACGCTCAGGCGTACGTGACGGGGTCGTTCTACCAGAACACCGTTGTTGTCGACAACACGCAGCGGCAGATACAAAACTCCACTCCACATAACACCAACACCATCGCGTTACCGCCCACCTTGTCCAACGGGTCCCTGAATCCCAACAATCCGTTCGCGGCCTTGGGTGAGTACGCGCTGATCAACTACGCGTTCGGCGATCTGAACACGCGCCAGATCGAACGCGATCGCGTCATACGCTTGGTGGCGGGTCTCAAGGGGCAGCTCGGTGGCTGGGACTACGATACCGCGCTGGTCGTGAACCACTCCGCTCTGGATACAGAGATGCCGGGGTTCCCGAGCTTCAGTGGCGTGATCAAGGCGATCACCAACGGCACGTACAGCTTCGTTAATCCAGCCTCGAATTCCGCGGCCGCGCGTGCCCTGGTTTCACCGACTCCGGTAAAGACCTCGACCACCGACATGGATTCGATCGACTTGCGCCTCAGCCGGGATCTGTTCGAGCTGCCGGGCGGTCAGGCCCTGAAACTCGGCCTCGGTGCCGAGGGACGCTACGAGTCCCAGTTTGACCCGAACTTCAACGCGAACCTGGACATCCTCGGCCTCGGCGTGTCGCAGACTGAGGGGTCGCGCCAGATCTATGCCGCGTACGCCGAGCTGGATGCTCCGATCATCAAGCAGCTGGAGATCGACATCTCGGGCCGCTACGATCGTTACGGCGATTTCGGCGGCAAATTCGTGCCGAAAGCGGGGTTCAAATTTACGCCGCTGCCCCAGTTCACGCTGCGCGGCACCTATTCGCAGGGCTTCCGCGCACCGAGTTTTGCCGAGAACGGCTCGAGTTCGGCGGAAGGTTTCATCAACTACACGCCGCCGCCCTCTTTCGCCGCACTGCACGCCGCGAATCCGGGCTACGTCGCGCAATACTCACTCGCCTCGCTCAGCATCGCGAACCCCAACATCAAGCCGGAGACCTCGGACAGCTACACCCTCGGTCTGATCGTTCAGCCGGTCAAGCAGGTGACCCTCTCCGCCGACTACTACTACATCAAGAAGCGCCAGGTCATCGCGCCCGGGGACTCCGCTCCGGGACTCGCTGCGTACTACGCGGGACAGCCATTGCCGCCCGGATACATCATCACGCCGGATGCCCCGGACCCGAGCGCTCCAGCGGCCCTGCCGCGACCCGCGGTAGTCGCGTCACCCTATGTGAACAAAACCTCCCTCACCACCGACGGTCTCGACCTCGGTGCTCGGATAAGCACCGATCTGGTGCGTGGCGTGCGACTCACCAGTGACCTGGAAATCACCAAGATCTTCAGCTGGAAGTTCATTGGCGCGGATGGCTCGGCGCTGCAATATGTCGGTACCGAAGGCCCTTACATCCTGTCCTCGGGAGCCGGAACCCCTCGTTACCGCGGCAGATGGTCCAATAGCGTGGACGTGGGGCCCGCGACCGTGAGCGTGAACGCGTACTACGTCAGCGGCTTCTACATGTTCGGGCCCGACGCGGCGCCTGGGTGCCTGTATAACGATCCGAACGGCAATCCGTTTCCGCCCAACTGCCACGTGGCGTCGTTCCTCGACGTCGATCTGACCGGCGAGTATCACTTCGGCGATCACCTGCTCGTCTCCGGGGTGGTGGAGAATGTGGCCAACCGCCTGCCGCCGTTTAACCCCGCCAACTACGCGGGGGTCAACTACAACCCGACCTACGCACAGGCGGGGATTATCGGTCGCTTCTTCCGCGTCGGGTTCAGTTACAAGTTCTGATCTATGAAAGCAGCGGTCGCTGCGGTGCTGTTGGGGCTGCTGTTGACGCCGGCAGTGGCGGCCGCGCTCGCCGCTCGCGCGCCCGCGCGCGTTTTGCTGCCGGCAGGCATTGCCGGGTCGTCTTGCACCGCGCCCCTTCCCCCGGGCGCCAGCGCTGCGGGCTCGAAAGCGAGTTCGTTCGCGCCTCAGCATGGCTCGCGCCGGCGGGTCTACGGGGCGCCGATCCAGCGGCCCATCGTCTCCCGCCGCGGCAAGCACAAGCGGCACGTCGTCGGTCCTGCGCAGGCGCCCGCCGCCCATCCGCGCAATCCGCCGCCATAGCGGCGGAGACACGCGCCGAGCGCCGCCCGCACGGCAGTGCGCGCGCTCTGCGTCACTGCGCCGGTTTTTTCCAGGCCACGGTGTCGCCCACCCGCAGGCCGAGCCTGGCGACCTGCCCGCCCTTCAACTCCAGCACCGCCGCGACCGGGGTGTCGGAGCTCAGCGTCTTCAGCGACATAGGCGCGGCGCGCTCGATGATCTTGCTCACCCGTCCGTCGGAGGCAATGAACAGCATGTCGAGCTCGATGTAGGTGTTCTTCATCCACATCGTCTCGACGCGCGGGGGTTCGAGCGGGAACACCATGCCCATGGTGGCCGGCAGGTCGCTCACGAACATCAGGCCCTGCTCGGCACGCTCGGGGGTGTCGGCGACCCACACCTTGAAGGGGTACTTGTGCGACACGTGGCGCGGGTCACGGTGGGTGATCTCGAGCGAGGCACGCGGGAATGTCGCCAGATCCAGCGGCCGGTGCGCGACCTGTGCGAATGCGGGGGCCAGCGCTCCCGGCAGCAGCGTCGCGCCGAGGGTTGCAACCATCAGCACCGCGAGAGGTGCGGAACATTTTCCTTCCGACATGGCTTGCGCTAAGGCTTGAGAGCGGGGGGCAGCTCGGGCGGTGGGTCTTCGAACATCGCGTTGCCGGCGAAATCGAAGCGGCTGACGAGGATGCGTGCATCGCTGTTGAGCGTGCTCGCCGGAGCGATGCAGAAGCCGCGCGCCACGATGCGCCAGGAGCGCTTCGGCCCGCCGAGCGCGCCGAGGCGCTCCTGCCTGAGCTCGTCCACCGTGCAGTTCTCTGCGCCGCGCGTGGCGAACAAGCGCTCTTCGCCTTCGAAGATCACGGTGAGGTTGGTCGGCAGGGCGTGCCCGCTCGCTCCCTCCTGCACCGTGCCGACGCCGAACACCAGGCGCAGGCGCCGGCCGTCGGGATGCTGCGGGCCGGCGAAGCTCACACGCACACCGCTGCCATCCGGGCGCGGGCCGCCCTCGCATTCGATCTCGGCGTTGCGCCAGTCGATATCCAGATTCATCGCGCCGCGGATGCGCGCGCGCAGGTAACCATTGCCGCCTGGCAGGCAGCCGCGCTGTGTGCTGCGCGTGTCCGCGGCCGGCGCAGCGGCCGCGCTCGTCCGGGTTGTCGTCTGCGCAGTGCTCCCTGCGGTCCGGCCGGCGGTGGCGGCGGGCGCCGGGCCGAACGCCGGGAGGGTCGCCAGAAGAAACACCGTCAGGCCGCCGTGCATGCGGTGAGTCTACCGCCCCCTCAGGCGCCTGGCTGCACGAGCAACGCCTTGGCGAGGCGCGCGTGGGTACGCGCGATCCAGCGCGCCGCGTGCAGGGTCACGGCCAGGATCACGATGCCGATGACCATGTAGAACAGCGCTCCCACCAGCGTGTGCGGGGAGTGCACAGTGAAACTGTCGAGCTGAATCATATCGAGCGACACGCCGGGGGGCAGCCAGTACAGGTGCTGTCCGAAGAACACGATCGGCGCCAGCGCGCAGCGCAAGCCGATCGCCAGCGCTGTGACGGAGAGCGTGAAATAGACGATGCCGAGCGGCAGCATGAGCAGCAGGTACAGCAGCGTCGTCCAGGTGCGCAGGTCCTTCAGCATCTCGGCGATGCGAGTCAACCAGCCCGCCGGGGGTCCCGGATGCACCGGACGCCGCGGCATGCGCTCACCAGTCATCGCTTCCAGCAACCGTCCCTCCCCGAGAGCGATCACGCGCGCGATGCCGATGAATGTCAGGAAGAAGGGGATGCCGATGATGAGGATCGCGAAGCCTGCGGCCAGCGACAGCCCGGTGACGACGAAGGTGAAATAGACGATCCCGGTCGCGAGCGTGAGCAGCATATAGAAGAGAGAGGTGTAAGCGCGCACGTCCATGAAGACCCCGAAGAAGCGGCGCACGTCCGAGGCCCCGCTCGCCGCAACGGGCGCCGGGGTCTTCAAAGCGGCCTTCACTTTCGCTTCGTTGTCGCGGTAGGCCGCCGCGACCTCCTCGGGCGCGCCATAAGTGCTCGCAATGAGCTCGAGCACGTCGGCCTCGGACTTGTCCGGGTGCGCGGCGACCTCCGCACGCAGGTATTCCTCGGCGTCGTAGAGCGCGTCCTGGATCAACGCGGAATCCTGCCCGGCGAGCGCGTTGCGCAGCTGCCTCAGGTACTGATCGATCGAGCGGGGAGCGTTGGCACTCATACTGCAGTTCCTTCGATGAAGCGATCCACGAAGCCGCGCGTCTGCCGCCAGATGTCGCTCCACTGATGCAGCGTGGCGCGGCCCTCCTCGGTGATGCGGTAGTACCGCCGAGGCGGCCCCGAGTAGGACGGGACGACGCGGCTGGTCAGGAGGCCCGCGGCCGCAAGCGCTCGCAGCACGGGATAAATGGTCCCCTCCTTGAAGAGGGCCTCGCCCTCGTTGGCCCTTTGCAGGCGCTTGGCGATCTCGTATCCGTAGAGATCCTCGGTCGTGCGCTCGAGAACGGCGAGCAGCACCAACGCCACGAGACCGGCATTCAGGTCTTTCTGAAACTTGCGGGCGTCACTATCGTCCATTGGATAGTACTATTTGCTTTATAATACTAGCTGTCAAATAGTATTCTTGACCAGAAGGAGCGACCTAGGGGACCGGACGAGCCCATGCACGGGGGCTCCGGGCCCGCAGGGGTGGCGAGCCGCCACAGTCGAGGCTGCTAGACTTCGCCCGCTTCAGAGGTCTCGAAAGCGCTGGATGATAAATCCGCTCCTGGAAGTGACCCCGGTGCTCCCCGGGGAGCTCGCCCGCCTGCCCGAGTTGGCCGCAAACCTGCTCTTCAGCTGGAACCGTCCCATCCGGGCGCTGTTCGAGGACCTTGATCCTGAGCTGTGGAAGCAGACCAACGGCAATCCGCGCCTCATGCTTCGCTGCGTCAACCAGGACACGCTCGAGCGCTGCGCGCGCGACAGCGCCTACCTCGAGCGCTACGCGCTCGCGCTGCAAACGCTCGACGCGTACGTGCGCGTCGGCGCGCCCGCGGGGGAATCGCCGCTGGTAGCGTATTTCTGCGCGGAGTACGGCTTTCACGAAAGCTTTCCCATCTACTCCGGCGGCCTCGGGGTGCTCGCCGGGGACTACTGCAAAGGCGCGAGCGACGAGCGCGCCAACTTCGTGGCCGTGGGGCTGCTCTATGAGCAGGGCTATTTCACACAGACCGTCGACAACGACGGGGTGCAGCACGCCGAGTACCGCGAGCGCGACCCACGCGATCTGCCGGTCGAGCCTGCGCGCGACGCCAGCGGCGCCTGGCTGCGCGTCAGCGTGCGCGTCGCCACCCGCGACGTGGTCGCGCAGCTGTGGCGGGCCCAGGTGGGGCGCGTCCCGGTGTACCTGCTCGATACCAACTGCCCCGAGAACGCACCCTCCGACCGCGACATCACGCACCGCCTGTACGGGGGAGATGAGTCCACACGCGTGCGCCAGGAAATGATCCTCGGCATCGGCGGTGTACGCGCGCTGCGCGCAGTCGGTGCACAGCCGGCCGTCTGGCACCTGAACGAGGGGCATGCGGCCTTCCTGATTCTCGAGCTGCTGCGGGAGCACCTGAGCTCCGGGCTGCCGCTCGGCGCCGCTCTGGAAGCCGTGGCGGCCGGGTGCGTGTTCACCACCCACACCCCGGTTGCCGCGGGCCACGACGCCTTCGGCCCGGAGCTCATCGTGCAGCACTTCGAAGGCTTCATCCGCGAGCTCGGAGTGCCGGTGGAGCGCTTCCTCGAGCTGGCGCGCGCCCCCTCCGCCCCGGGCCTGTTCAACATGACCCGCCTGGCGCTCAATGGCACGCGCCACGTCAATGGCGTCAGCCGAATCCATCGCGCGGTCTCGGCGCGCCTGTGCGCAGACCAGTGGCCGGAGGTACGCCCCGAGGACAACCCGGTGGGCTTCGTGACCAACGGGGTGCACCTGCCGACCTTTCTGCATCAGCGCTGGATGGAGTTCTTCGATCGCGAGCTCGGAGGCGAGTGGCGCGAGCGGCTGCGCGATGCGGATTTCTGGAGCGCGCTCGAGCGCGTGCCGGATGAGCGCTACTGGGCGACGGCTCAGGAAGTCAAGTCACGCATGCTGGCGAATGTGCGCGAGCGGCTGCAGCGCGAGTACGAGCGCAAGGGCGGCAGTCCCGCGCAGCTGCGCCAGGTTACGCGCTTGCTCGATCCGCAGCGCCCGGGCGTGCTCACGCTCGGCTTTGCGCGCCGCTTCGCCACCTACAAGCGCGCCACCCTGCTGCTGCGCGATCGCGCGCGCCTCGCGCGCCTTGTCAACATTCCCGAGCGCCCGGTGGTGCTGCTGTTCGCCGGCAAGGCGCACCCCGCGGACGAGCCCGGCAAGCAAGTGCTGCGCGAGCTGCGCCAGCTGATGATGAGCCGCGATTTCATGGGCAGGATCATCTTCCTGGAGGACTACGACCTGCAGCTGGCACGCAGCCTGGTCTCGGGCGTCGACGTGTGGCTCAACAACCCCATCGCACCGCTTGAGGCGAGCGGCACCTCCGGTATCAAGGCCGCGATCAACGGCCGCCTGAACCTGAGCATCCTCGATGGCTGGTGGGCGGAAGGGTGGGTGCAGGACAACGGCTGGGGCATCCCGCCGGCCAACGTGCAAGATCCCGAGCGCCGCGATGCCCTCGAGGCGGAGCTGATCCTCGGCACGCTCGAGGAGGAGGTGCTGCCTCTGTACTACAGCAACGGGGACGGCTGCCCTGGCGCCTGGGTGAAGCGCAGCAAGCGTGCCATGATGAGCGTGATCCCGCGTTTCAACATGCGCCGGGTGCTGTTTGATTATACGCGCGGCCTGTATCAGCCAGCCGCGACCCAGTATCACCGCCTGGCCGCGGACGCGTTCACCGGGGCGCGGACGCTTGCCGACTGGAAGCAGCGCGTGCGTGCGGCCTGGGCGCGGGTGAGCCTTAAGCTGATCAGCGATACGCCGCGCGATCTGCCGCGCGGGGAGCGGCTGCGACTGCGGGTGGCGGCCGGGCTCAACGGGCTTGCGCCCGCGGACATGCGCATCGAGTTGGTCGCGCGCCGACTGTTGCCGGAGGCGGACTTGTCGCCGCCGCCGCTGTGCTCGTATGCGGCCCCGCCGCAGGCAGGCGTGTGGCATGCTGCGTTCAAGGCGACGGACGAACAGGAAGCCGACGGCGCGGTGATCTTCGCGCTCGACGCCGAGCCGCCCGATTGCGGTCAGTTTCGCACCGAGGTGCGTATCTATCCCTGGCACGAGCTACTCTCGCACCCCTGTGAGCTGGGACTGATGAAGTGGTTGTGAGGCGCGGCGCGGTCAAGGTTGCGCGGACTGCACGCCTTGGGTTGTAGTAGCGCTCATGTCCCGCCAGCCCGCACGCGCCTCCTCCGGACGTTATGTGAGCCGCCTGACGGGCGGCACGCTCGCGATCATCATGGCGGGCGGGCGCGGCGAGCGGTTGCGCGACCTGACGCTGCATCGCTGCAAGCCGGCCACGCCTTTCGGCGGCAAGTTCCGCATCATCGACTTCGTGCTGTCCAACTGCGTCAACTCGGGTATCCGCCAGATTTCCATTCTCACGCAGTACAAGGCCCAGTCGCTCATCCAGCACGTGCAGCACGGCTGGAGCTACCTGCGGGGCGAGTTTGGCGAGTTCGTCGAGGTGGTTCCCGCGCAGCAGCAGCTCGGCCCCGTGTGGTATCGCGGCACGGCGGATGCCGTGCATCAGAACATCGATCTGATCCTCGCCCACCGGCCCAAGCACGTGCTGGTGCTCGCCGGCGACCACATCTACAAGATGGATTACGGCCCGATGATCGCCTACCACGTAGAGAAGGGCGCCGACATCACCGTGGGCGTGGTGGAGGTGCCCGCGAACGAGTCGCGGCACTACGGCGTGCTGACCGCCACGGAGTGGAACCGCGTCACGAAGTTCGCCGAGAAGCCCACGGCGCCCGACACCCTTCCCGGCCGCCCCGACACGATTATCGCCTCGATGGGCATTTACGTTTTCAACATGCGGCTGCTGGAGAGCCTGCTGGCTGCGGATGCCGCCAACGAGGCGTCCGGGCACGACTTCGGCAAGAACGTCCTGCCGGAGGCCATCGCCGCCAACCGTCAGGTGTTCGCCTACCCCTTCCAGGACGTGAAGACGCGTGCGCAGAGCTACTGGCGCGACGTCGGCACCATCGACGCCTACTACGACGCCAACCTCGAGCTGGTACATGTGCGCCCCGAGCTCAACATCTACGACGAGGACTGGCCCATCTGGACCTACCAGGTGCAGCAGCCACCGGCCAAGTTCATCCTCGACGAGGACGGGCGCCGCGGCATGGCCGTTAACTCCATGGTGTCGGGCGGCTGCATCATCTCCGGCGCCGTGGTGCGCGAGTCGCTGCTGTTCTCCGACGTACGCGTCGAGGAACGCAGCTCCATCCACCTTTCCGTCATCCTGCCGCACGTGGAAATCGGCCGCGCTTGCGTGATCACGGGCGCCATCATCGATGAGGGCTGCGACATCCCCGACGGCAGCCGCATCGGCGTCGATCGCGATTCCGATGCGCGCCGCTTTCACGTGACCGAGAAGGGCGTGGTGCTGGTCACTCCCGACATGGTGCGCAACCCGCGCGGGGACGGGCAGTGAGCTCCGCCGCGCGGCTGCCGGTGGTGCTGCTATGGCACATGCACCAGCCGCAGTACCGCGACGCGCTCACCGGGCAGTACGCGCTGCCCTGGACCTACCTGCACGCCATCAAGGACTACACCGACATGGCGGCGCACCTGGAGGGCAACGCCGCGGCGCGCGCGGTGGTGAATTTCACCCCGCTGCTGATCGAGCAGATCGAGGAGCTTGCGCGGCGCATCGCCGAGCACCTGAAGGGGGGCGGTTTGCTGCCCGACCCGGTGCTGGCGCTGCTCGGCCCCGATCCGGTGCCGCGCGAGCCCGGAGCGCGGCTGGAGCTGCTGCGTGCCTGCCTCAGGGCGCAGCGCAAGCAGATGATCGAGCGCTTCGGCCCCTACCTCGAGCTCGCGACCATCGCCGAGACCCTTGCCACCGCCGAGCGCGTGGGCTACGCCTCGGACCAGTTCATCCATGATCTCGCGGTCTGGTATCACCTCGCCTGGCTCGGCGAGACCGTGCGGCGCTCCGACCCGCTGGTGGCGCGCCTCACCGAGCGCGGCCGCGATTTCAGCGCCACCCAGCGCCGCGAGCTCCTTGCACTGATCGGGGAGCTGGTGGGCCAGGTGGTGCCGCGCTACCGGCGGCTCGCCGAGCGCGGTCAGTGCGAGCTCTCCGTTACGCCCTACGGACATCCGATCATCCCGCTGCTGCTCGACTTCCGCTGCGCACGCGATGCAGTACCGGCGATCGCGCTCCCCACGCACGCGGCCTACCCGGGGGGTGCTGCGCGCGCCGCCTGGCATATCGAGGAGGCGCTGCGCGTCTTCACGCGTGCCTTCGGCACCCGCCCGGTCGGGTGCTGGCCCGCCGAGGGCGCCATCAGCGCCGGCACGCTGCAATTGCTCGCCGCCGCGGGTCTGCGCTGGGCCGCGAGCAGCGCCGCGGTGCTGCGCGGGAGCCTGACGCTCTTCGACGCCGGCGCGGCGCAGGACCCGCAAGCCTACAACCGCCCGTATCGCCTCGGCGGCACCGGGATGAACTGCTTTTTTCGCGACGACACGCTGTCCGACCTCATCGGTTTCACCTACGCCACCTGGCACGGCGATGACGCCGCGGGCAACCTGGTGAACGAGCTGACGCAGCTGGCGCGTGAGTATGAATCTCCCGGCAATCATGCCGTGCTCATCGCGCTCGATGGAGAGAACGCGTGGGAGCATTATCCGTTCAACGGCTACTACTTCCTGCGGGCGCTCTACACCCAGCTCGCCAGTCACCCGCAGCTCGAGTTGACCACGCTCGCCGATTGCCTCGATCGCGGCATCCAGCCCGCGCCGCTCCCGCGGCTCTCGGCCGGTAGCTGGGTGCACGGGACGCTGGCGACCTGGATCGGCGATGCGGGCAAGAACCGCGCCTGGGATCTGCTCTGTGATGCCAAGGAAGCCTACGACCGCGTGATGCAGGACGCGACGCTCGATGCCGGACAGCGTGCGGCGGCCGGCCGGCAGCTGGCGCTGTGCGAAGGTTCCGACTGGTTCTGGTGGTTCGGCGACTACAACCCCGCCGATGCCGTGAGACAGTTCGATCGCCTCTTTCGGCGGCAGCTCATGACGCTCTATCGGCGGCTGGACCTTCCCGCGCCGGGCGAGCTCGCGCTGCCGGTGGCAGCCGGGCACGGAACGCCCGAGTTCGGCGGCGTGATGCGCCGCGCCAGCGCCTGAAGCGGCGCGCAGCTGCCGGGACGCTTGCATGGCCACTGCGCGCTTGCCCGTCTTCGATCGGCGCCGTTCCGGCGTGCTTCTGCCGATGTCCGCGCTCGACAAAGCCCTGGGAAGCGGCGGACGCGCCTTCATCGACTGGCTCGCGCAGGCGGCCTTTTCCGTGTGGCAGATCCTGCCCGCAGGCCCGGTGGGCGTCGACGGCTCTCCCTACTGGGTGCGCTCGGACTGTGCCGGGAACTCCGCATTCCTTGACCGCGCGGAGCTCCCCGATCCGAATGTGCCGATCGGCGCGGACTTCCTCGCCGCCTCGAGCCCCTGGCTCGACGACTATGCGCTCTTCGAAGCGCTCACTGTCTCGCAGGGCGGCGCCCCGTTCTGGCGCTGGCCGCGCGAGCTGCGCGATCGCGAGCCGAACGCGCTGGCGCGGGCGCGCAACTCGCTGGCGAGCGAAGTGAGCCGCATCGAGCGCGAGCAGTACGCGTTCTATCTGCAATGGAACCGGCTGCGCGAGCACGCCGCGCTGCGCGGCGTGCGCCTGTTCGGCGATCTGCCTTTCTACGTCGGGCCCTCCTCGGTCGAGACCTGGGCGCATCGCGAGCTCTTCCAGCTCAAGCCCGACGGCCAGCCGGCGTTCGTCGGCGGCGTGCCGCCGGATTACTTCTCCGCGCTCGGGCAGCTGTGGGGCAACCCGGTTTACGACTGGCAGGCGCTGCAGCACACCGACTTCGCCTGGTGGCTGTCGCGCGTGCGCGCGCAGCTGGCGCGGCTTGACCTGCTGCGGATCGATCACTTCCGCGCGCTCGCCGCCTACTGGGCGGTACCCGCCGGGGCTGCCGATGCGCGCGGGGGCGCCTGGCTCAGCACCCCGGGCGAACATCTGCTGCACCGCTTGCGCGGGGAATTCCCCGACCTGCCGCTCGTGGCGGAGGATCTCGGGGTCATCACCGAGGACGTGCTGGCGCTGAAGAACGGCTTCGGCCTGCCCGGGATGCGCGTGCTGCAGTTTGGCTTCGACGGCGAGCCCGGCAACGTGCATGTGCCCCACCGGCACGTGCGCGAGTGCGTGGCATACACCGGTACGCATGACAACGACACGACGCTCGGCTGGTACTTGGGCCTCGATCGCGACATGCGGCAGCGGGTGGATTTCTACCTGCGGGTCACGCCGGGTGCGATGCCCGAGGCGCTGATCCGCGCCGCGCTCGGCTCGGTGGGGCAGCTCGCCGTCATCCCGGCCCAGGACCTGCTCGCTCTGGGCTCCGAGGCGCGACTCAACACTCCCGGCACTGCCACGGGAAACTGGACGTGGCGGCTGCCGGCGGGCGCACTCACGCCGCAGCTGGCGCGCGGCTGCGCGCAGCTGAATGCCTGCTTCGGCCGCACGTGAAGCGCGCGGCACCCTGCTGGCCTTGCCACCCATGAGAGCCGGCAGCGGTTGCGCCCTTGCCTGGCGGGTGGCTGCGCCATTCGCCGCCGCGCTGCTCGTCGCTGCGCTGCTCAGTGCCTGCGCGCTCGCGCCGAAGCTCGAGACGCCGCGGCTGTCGGTCGCCGAGGTGCAGATCGTGAGCAGCGACCTGTGGGAGCAGCACCTGCGGGTGCGCCTGCGCGTGCAGAACCCCAACGACCGCGCCCTGGCGGTGAAGGGCCTGGAGTACACGCTCGATGTCGAGGGACAGCCCTTCGCCAGCGGCGTGTCCGCCGCCAGCTTCAGCGTGCCCGCGCTCGGGGAGGCAGAGTTCGACATGAACGTCACGACCAACCTCGCCGGAACGCTGCTGCGGCTCCTCGCGCGCGGCCCGGATGCGCTCGGGCAGAGCGTTTCCTATCGGCTCGCCGGAAAGGTGTCGCTTTCGCAGGGATTGCTGCGCTCGATTCCGTTCGAGGAGCGCGGCACGTTCAGGCTGCAATGAGCTGCCGGTAGAGCGCGACGTACTGCTCGCCCTGGCGCTGCCAGGAGAAGTCGCGCTGCATGGCGTTTCTCATCATGCGCGTCCAATGCGCGGGCTGGGCGTACAGGTCGAGCGCGCTATTGAGCGCCCAGGTCAGCGCCTGCACGTCGAAGTCGTTGAACACGATACCGGTGCCCGCGCCGCTCGCCGGAGCATATTGCTCGACTGAATCGGCGAGTCCGCCGGTACGGCGCACGATCGGCACCGTGCCGTAGCGCAGGCTGTACATCTGGTTCAGGCCGCAGGGCTCGTAGCGCGACGGCATGAGGAACAGGTCGCTCGCCGCCTCGATCCAGTGGGCGAGCTCCTCGTCGTAGCCGCAGTGAAAGCTCACGCGGCCCGGGAAGCTGCGCTCGAGAGCGGTGAAGAACTCCTCGTATTGCGGCTCACCGTTGCCGAGCAGCGCGCAGGAGAGCGGCCGTGCGGCGAGCACTTTCGGCAGCGCCCCCTCGATGAGCTCGATGCCCTTCTGCACGGCGAGCCGGCTGACCACGCCCGCCAGCGGCACGTCCGGCGCCGCGGTGAGCTTGCGGCGTGCGAGGAACTCGCGCTTCAGCTGCGCCTTCACCGCGAGAGTGCCGGCATCATAGTGCCGGGGCAGATAGCGGTCGCGCCGCGGGTCCCACTCGTCGTAGTCGACCCCGTTCAGGATGCCGAACACTGCGCCGGCTGCGGCGCGCAGACGCAGGCTGTCCTGCAATCCCATGCCGTACTCATCCGAGCAGATCTCCCGTGCATGTGTCGGACTCACCGTAGTGACCACCCCAGCGTAAAGGATGCCGTGACGCAGCGCATTGACGCGTCCGGTGGCCAGATCGGCCTGGTGCAGCAGATTCAGCCAGGCGGGCAGCCCCAGATCAGCTACCTGGGTGGCGGAGAAGATGCCCTGGTAGCCGATGTTGTGGATGGTGAGCATCGAGCGGGTAGCGGCGAACAACGGTTCCGCGCGCCACTGCGTGCGCAGAAACAGCGGCGCAAAGGCCGTGTGCCAGTCGTTGCAGTGAACCACCTGTGGCGCCCATGCCAGGCGCTGGCAGGCGATGAGGGCCGCGCGCGTGAAGGCGAGAAAACGCACGTGCTCGTCGGGGTCGGCAGTGTAGAGGGAGGTGCGCGCGTAGAGGGCCGGACAGTCGATCAGGTAGGCCGGTGCGCCCCCCGGGAGGGTGGCACGCAGCACCGAGAATACATAGTTATGCGGGCCCACCGGGAGCGGGATCTGGGTGAGTCCGACGACCGGCGCCACGTTCCACGCCGGGCGGTCGATGGAGGCGTAGCAGGGGGTGAACACGCGCACGTCGTGCCCGGCGCCGTGCAGGTACTTGGCCAGCGCTCCGGCCACGTCGGCGAGGCCACCGGTCTTGGAGAGCGGCTCCACCTCGGAGGCGAGCAGGCAGATCGCGAGTTTGTCTGGCACAGCGTGGTGTTAGTTGCGCGGCGGTCGTCGGGTTATGATGTAGCCATGCGGCGCCTGCTGATCGGGCTGACGGTCACGTTACTGACGGTCGTGTCGATAACCGTGGGTGTGGCCATCGCCCGCTGGCCACACCCGCACCTGTGGCACTGACTCGCGCACCGGCTGGAGCGGCAGTGTAACCGAAGGGCGTGTTGACACGCCCGCAGCGCCGCAAGAATCGGGTCGCGCAGCGCCGCGACGCGCCTATCATCGGCCTCATGCTCAACACCGACGCTTTTATGGACAGCCGCGATTTCGCGCGTATTGCCGCGGCCATCCGTTTCATCGAAAATAATTTTCGCGCGCAGCCGCGTCTTGTGACCATGGCGCGAGCGGCGCGGTTGTCGGAGTTTCATTTCAACCGCCTGTTCCGCCGCTGGGCGGGCCTAACCCCGCGCCAGTACCTGGCGTTCATCACCGCACGCGCCGCGCGCGGCGAGCTCGCCAACACCTCTTCGGTGCTCGAGGCCGCTTACGCGCTCGGCCTGTCAGGTCCCGGCAGGCTCCACGATCTGCTGGTGACGCTCGAGGCGGTCACGCCGGGGGAGCTCAAGGCGCGCGGCCGCGGGTTGCAGCTCACCTGCGGCTTCAGCGATACGCCCTTCGGCGTGGCGCTGCTGGGGTGCACCTCGCGGGGCTTGAGCCATCTCGCGTTCGTCGAGCCCGGCGCAGAAGGCGCGGCGCTCGCCGCCCTGGCCGAGAGCTGGCCGCAAGCCGAACGCGTGCGCGATGACGCTGTGGTGCGCGCACTCGCCCGGCGGATCTGGGCGCGCGAGGCCACGGCGCCGGCCGCACAGCCAGGCGCGCCCGTGAAACTCGCCGTGAAGGGCACCAATTTTCAGCTGAAAGTCTGGCAGGCGCTGCTCGAGCTCGGCTCCACCGGCCCGACCACGTACGGTGCCCTGGCGCGAGCGGCGGGGGTGCGCGGCGCTGCGCGGGCGGTGGGCAATGCCGTCGCCGCTAATCCCGTCGCTTGGCTCATTCCTTGCCACAACGTCCTCCGCGCGGGCGGTGAGCTCGGCGGGTATCACTGGGGCGCCGATCGCAAGCGCGCCATGCTGGCGTGGCAGGCTCTGCGGGGATCACGGCAGGGCGCGCGCGACGGCGCGCAACGCGTCGCCGCCGAGCCGGCGCTCGGGCACGCGACATAACATCAAGTCAAGCACCGGCGAGCGCCAATTTCCTGTCATATAGCATAAGCTGTTGACTTTAATCATAAAAAAAACTGGCGGGGCCCGAGCGGTGACGGCGGAACTGGTAAACTACGCGTCGTCCCAGCGCTGTCGAAAGTTCCATGTCCGCCTCCCCGTACAAGCAGCTCGAGCAGGAGTTCAAGCGCCTCCACGCCTTCCGCGGCGCACTTGCGCTGCTGCGCTGGGACGCGGCTGTCATGATGCCGCGCGGCAGCGCCGATGTGCGTGGCGAGCAGCTCGCCGCGCTCGAGACCGAGTACCACGCCCTGCTCACGGCGCCGCGGATCACGCGGCTGCTGGATCGGGCTCAGGCCAATACTCAGGGCCTCGCCGACTGGCAGATCGCCAATTTGCGGGAGATGCGCCGCCAGCGTGACCACGCCATCGCGACACCCGCGACGCTCGTGTCGCGCCTCACCAAGGCCGCTTCGCGCGCCGAATCGCGCTGGCTGGAGGCGCGGGCGGCCGGCAAGTTCGAGCCGTTCGCACCGTACCTGGAGGAAGTGGTTCACCTGGTGCGCGACAAAGCGGCGCTGCTCGGTCAGGCGCTGAACCTCGCCCCCTACGACGCGCTGGTGGATGAGTTCAGCCCCGGCCTCACCACCGCGGACATCGACGCCATGTTCAAGGCGCTCTCGCGCCGGCTCCCCGCGCTGATCCGCGAGGCTATCGCGGTGCAGGAGGGGCGCCTGCTGCTGCCGCTCACTGGGAAGTTCCCCGCCGGCAAGCAGCGCGCCCTGGTCGTGGAGGTCATGAAGGCCGTCGGTTTCCCCTTCGACCGCGGGCGTCTGGACGAGAGCGAGCACCCCTTCACGGAGGGAGGCCCGGGTGATATCCGGGTCACGACGCGCTTTGACCCCGATGACGTGTTCTCGGGGCTCCTCGGGGCACTGCACGAGACCGGGCATGCCATGTACGACCTTGGACTCCCGCAGGACTGGCGCGATCAGCCGGTCGGTCGCGACCGCGGTATGGCGCTCGAGGAGAGCCAGTCGCTACTCATCGAGATGCTCGTGTGCCGCAGTCGTCCGTTCGTGCGCTACGTTCAACCGCTCCTCGCCAGGCACTTCGGCACCACCGGTCCGGAATGGGACGTGGAGAACATCTACGCCCACCTCACTCGCGTGCAGCGCGGGCTGATTCGGGTGGATGCGGACGAGCTCACCTACCCGCTGCACATCATGCTGCGCTACGAGCTGGAGAAGCAGCTGCTCTCCGGCGAGCTTGCCGTGCGCGACCTGCCCGAGGCCTGGAATGCCGAGATGGAGCAGCGCCTGGGAATCCGCCCGGGGAACGACGTCGAGGGGTGCCTGCAGGACATTCATTGGGCGGTGGGCTCATTCGGCTACTTTCCCTCATATGCGCTCGGCGCGGTGATCGCCGCGCAGCTCTACGAGAGCCTGCGCGGGGAACTCCCCGGGCTCGACGAACAGCTCGCTCGCGGGGAGTTTTCCGGGCTCTTCGGTTGGCTGCGCACTCACGTGCACGGGCTCGGCGCCAAGGTGCCGGTGCAGGAACTACTCAAAGGCGCCACCGGCAAGCCACTATCGGCTACTTCCTTCGTGCGCTACGTCGAGGCAAAGTATCTCGAGAGCACTGCCAGCAGCAGCGCCGCAGCCTGATCGCCGCGGCCTGACGAAGCCGGTAAGCCAGTTGTCGTCCGCGCCGCGGACGGAAGTAGAGCCCGTCAGCACCGCCATGCCTGCCGCCGCAGCGAAGCCCTCCCACACCCT